>CAIQOK010000023.1 GCA_903873415.1 uncultured Verrucomicrobiota bacterium
CCGTTAGTATCTCCCATCAGCTCAATCATTTGCAAGGGCAAATCCGACACTTCTGCAGACCCGCTGCCAGGAGCCCAATTTTCACGCCGGAACACCTCCAAAAAAACTCGGCAAACCCTTGATACAACGGCACTTACACAAATCCGACACTTCTTCGGCACTCGATTCTCCACCCGTAACCCATTTGTTTTCAACATCAAATTTCGTCCAAAAATGCCTCCGGGGCAAAACCCGTGGCAAACCACTGTCAACGGCCTCTCCATCCGTCGCACCCGGCCAGCCGCGCCGCTGCTGTCGTGGACCTCATAACGCTCGTTCGCGCGGCTCGGGTGCTCAAAACACGTAGTACGTCGGCTCCGTCGGCACCTCCTTTGGACCCACCGCCCAAACCTTCCCCGCGCACGTTCCGCAGAACGCGAATACATGGACCACGTCCACCATTGAATCCACAGTCCGCTCCACCCGCTTCTTCATCCGGTCCAGCAGCTCTTCGTCCAAATCCACCAGAAACACGCTCTCCTGCAGCCTGGGACCGAAATCCAGCAGCACGTCCGCCAACCGGTTCCGCCGCTTGTCATCCCCTATGTCGTAACAGACGAGATATCGCATCCGCCAGGTTCCCCTCCCTCCACCTCATCGGGCGCAAACCGGTACAATTGCAATCCAGCCTGTCCACGGAGAAACAGAATGAACCGTCTCGCCTCCCGACGCAACAGCTCCCGGAACGTCGGACTCTCAACAGTACCCGTCCGCCACTTGCTCGCCATCCAGGCCTCGTAAAACCCGAAAAACCGACGCATCGCCCCGCCCGTCAGCAACACCGCTTCCCCCTCGCCATGCCCGAAATCCTCGCGCCCGAACTCGCCCCGCTCCAGCAGGCTCAGCACGAACCGGTCCGCCACCGGATGCCGGAACGCCTCCACCAAGTCCAGCGCCAGCGACGGCCGCGCCCCGTCGAACTCATGCAGGAATCCCAACGCCGTCTCCAGCCCGTCGGCCTCCAACAATCCCGCCAATTCCTGCGTCAGCAGCGTATAGGACAATGACAGCAACGCGTTGATCTCGTCCTTCGGCGGATGCATGCTCCGCCCCGCCCACACAAATTCCGACCGGTTCAACGTCCCCCAGCCCTCGAAGTACGCCCGCGCCGCCGCCCCCTCGTACCCGCGCACCGTGTCCAAATCCGCTGCCGGGTTACCCAGCGCCGATTTCTCCAGTTCCGCCAACTGGTCCCGCACCGGTGCCAGCTCCTTCATCTGGTTCCGCCGCCGGGCGAGCCACTCCACCACCCCCCGCGCATTCGCAATCTTGTTCGCCACCACCGCATGCGCCGTCTCGCGTACCCGTCCCGCGTCATGCCACAGCTCGTACTGCAGCATCCGGTCCCGGATATTCGATCCCTTCCGCGCCGCCAGCGACCCGTGGAACCTGCCACCCCAGCTGAAGAACGAGATGTCGACCCCCTTCTCCATCATTTCCACCATCGCTTGCGACGTTACCTGCACATGCCCGAACACCAGCACCTGCTCCAGCTTGTGGTACGGGATGTCGAGCACGATCTTGTCCTCATGCTCCAACAGGAACCGGTCGCCGGACTTCCTCAGCACCGAACCCTGTTCCGTTAGATAAAGGTAGGCCACCTCGTTTTCCGCTCCTTTCAAATGGGCAGTGCCGCTGGGAATGTAGCGGACGCCAGCACCGGTCAATGCCGTTTCCATCACCGTCGGCGTGCGCGGACTGCGGAACCGTTCCAGTTGCTCCGCCGGCATCCCTCGTGCCATCCCCAGCACCCGGCCCTGTTCGCGGGGACCGTCGCGCCAAGGTGTCCAGATTTCGTCCTTTTGGAAAAACACGCCCAGGAAGCGCAGCCCCAAGTCGAACGATGTGATCCGGGTCTTGCTGGCGTTCAGTTCCAGCTGGAGTTTTTCCAACTCGGCTGTGATGAGTCCGAGCGCGCGCGCTGCCTCGGCGGGGGTACGTGTCAGGACGACGAAGTCATCGGCGTAGCGGACCAGTTTCCAATCGCGCGAGGCGAGTGCCATGTCGAGCGGCATCAGGAAGAGGTTCGCCAAGAGCGGCGAGACGGGCGACCCCTGCGGCAAGCCCTTGGCCCGGGCCCGGAGCCGGGTTCCGTCCCACGCCGGGCAGCGGATCCATTCGCCGACCAGCGCGGTCAGCCAGTCGGGTTCGCCCCGTCCGGCGAGTTGGGCTTCGAGCGGGATGAATTCTACGTTGTCGAAGAAGCTTTGGATGTCGGCGTCCACCACGTGCCAGTAGCCCTGGTCGCGGAGCATGCGGATGCGGGCGATGGCGCGGTCAACGCCACGGTGGGGGCGGTAGGCGAAGCTGGATTCGAGGAATTCCTCCTCGAAGGAGCGCGAGAGGCGGTGGGCGACGGCGGTTTGCACGACGCGGTCGCGGACGGTGGGGACGAGGAGCGTGCGGTGCTCCTTGGAACCGGGTTTCTTTTCGACCGATTTCTTCTCGACAATGATTTGGCGCAGCGGAAAGGCCCGGTACGTGCCGGTACGGAGCTGTTCGGCGAGCAGGTCGCAGGCAGCGGCGGACCCTTCGGCGAAGTGGTCGACCGTGACGGAGTCCACGCCGGGGCAACCGCCGTTTTCGCGGACGCGGGCGAAGGCTTCCAGAAGTTCGCGGGGATCGAGCGGAGGGCGATCCATTCGCAAATATTCTCCCACATTTCCGAATCACAATGAATTGACAAAACTGGCGTCCGTTGTGGGGCAGGATGGCATCCTGCGCGGAGGTCGCCGACCTCCGCCCCGCCCCGCGAGGGGCGTCTTCGCGGACTCGGGTCCGGCACAGTTCCTCGCCCGTTTGGCCCCGCCACGCGGGTCACTGCTTTCCAGGTCGCGATAACCGAACCTCCCGCAACACCAACTGCAAGCTACTGACAAAACTTGCGTCCGTTGTGGGGCAGGATGGCATCCTGCGCGGCGGTCGCCGACAGCCGCCCGGCCCCGCGAGGGGCGTCTTCGCGGACTCGGGTCCGGCACAGTTCCTCGCCCGATTGGCCCCGCCACGCAGGTCACTGCTTTCCAGGTCGCGATAACCGCAATATCCAATCCACCGAAACAGCGTCGGCCCGGCGGAACCGGAACCCCGGCGCGTCGCCAACACACTACGACAGTCGCCCCTCCATCTGTTTCATTCCCCCTTGCTACTCTGTCCTCAGGTACCGAAGTCCGACACCGAAGTCCCGGTTGTCCTGTCTGCCAGGGCGTTGCCACAGCTTTTGCCCGCAAGGCGTTTTTGGGGCAAAATCGCCGTTGATAACAAAGGAGTTACACGTGCCGGCGAGGCGCAAAAAGAACTGTCGGATTTGTGTAAGTGCCATTGCATCAATGGTTTGCGAACGGATTTTGGAGCCG
>CAIQOK010000024.1 GCA_903873415.1 uncultured Verrucomicrobiota bacterium
CGGTATTTCACCCGGCTGAAGCTGGCATTGGTCAATGCGGCCGCGTTGTTCACACTGTAGGCAATGTTGTTATTGATCCGGGTCGCATTGGTGGTGGCGTAAGCGAGCTGAAAGCCCGCAAGCGCGCCGGTGGTAACCAGCGAATTGTAGTTATTGGTATCCACTGGCGTAAAGGTGACCAGGAAGTTGGTGGTATTGACCGGCGGAATCGCATCCGGGGTGGCAAAGGCAAAGGTGCCGGACACCCCTGCCCCGGCGGTGTTGGTGACCGAGCCGCCGGTGAGACTGGTGGCGCGAAAGGACTGGCCGTAGGTGATGGTTGAAACAGCCGAGGGAGCGCTGACCACGCCGGGAGTCTGGCGCGATACGGCCACGCTCACCACGCCGGTGGCGACGTAATAGTGCGCATAGTCCGTTGGAGTAAACCGGATTTGGGCATTGGTGGTTCCGGCCGGAGGAATCACCGCAGGAGTGATGAAGCTGAAGCTGCCCGGAAGATTGGTGGCATAAACATTGGTTGCCGATCCTCCGCTCAGCGCCGACTGGCTGAAGGATTGCCCGTAGACAAGACCGCCAGCGGTGGGAAGAGCATAGATGCCCGCGGTGATCTTGATCACTGTGACGCTGACGCTGGTGGTGACGGAGTTGTAAGTGGCGATGTCAGCAGGCAGGAAAACCACTGTCTGGTTGGTGGTTGTTTCTGTCTGAGCGAGAGCGGGCTGGGCGAAAGAGAAGGTGCCCGGCACGCTCGCGACCCCTCCGGACAGCACCGAGGCGCTGAGAGGCTGATCGGCTTGGATTGCCGAGGCGACCGGGTTGGCGGTAATCGTGGGGGTTTCCCGGACACCTGACAGATTGATCGTCAGGGTGGCCGGAGTGGTGAAAAGGCCGTCGGTGACGGTGACGGTGTAATTGAGAACCAGATTGGTTGCCAGGGCATTGATCGCGGCGTTGTCCGGGGTAAAGGTCCAGGCGCCGGAAGCCGTGTTCAGCGCCAACGTTCCGTAGCTGCCCGCCAGACTTGCCGTGGTTCCGTTCGGGGTTACTCCAGGAATGCCAAAGGTAAAAACGGGCCCGGCATCCGGATCGGTGGCTTGAAGTGTGCCGGAGGAGACCGCAAAGGTGTCGGTGGCCGGAGTGTCGGTGTAAGTGACCGCGGAAGGCGTGGCGAGCGAGGGAGCATCCGGCACCGGGGTAATCGTGTGCTGCAGGGTGACGCTGCCGGCCGAATACACCGTCGCCAAGCCAACCGCAGGAGCGCCCATAAGGAAGAGCCGGATTTCATGCAGACCCGGGTTGTTATTCACGCTGCTGTCACAGACAAAGGAAAGATAGCGATAGGATGCGGAGCCGACATTCATATTGAAGGTCTCCTTGAAGAGAGGATCGGCTCCCCGTTGCAGTGTGCCGGAGAGATTGGTGACGCCGCCCAGCAGTGCCCCACCGGACACGGAATTACCCGTCTCGATATGGAAGTTCAGAGTGCCGCGATCGTTGTAACCACTGTTGTGGGTATTATAGATTTCCAACTTCGAGATGAGGGTGGACGAGCCGAGATCGATGAGAACATAGCCTTTGGCGGATCCGCCAGCCCCCAGCCAATACCCACTGGCGAAACCCTCGTTTCCAATGCTACTGGTCTGTTCATCGAGAATTTTGTCCGCGGTAAAACTCCCGCTATAGACCGAGCTCTGACCAATCACATTGGTGGTGGAAAGCACCAACTGCGGGCCTGCGCCGGATCCATTCACCAGCGATCCGCTGACCACGCTCGCTCCGCCCGACTCGATCAGATTCACAGACAGGGCGGTGGCAGAGCCGTTGTAGTTGGTGGCCGGGACAAAGCGCAGCCAGTCGGCCGCAGAGAGCGCGATCCCCGCCGAGAGGCTTGCTCCGGGCAGAGAGATCCAGTTCACCCGGTTTGTCGAGTATTGCCAGTCGCCCTTGGTGGCATCCACAGAGTAGGAAGACACAAACACGCCGACCAAACTATTTGGAGCGGGTGCATCCGCCGCATCGGAGAAATTCCCGGAGAACAGATTGGAAACCGTATCCCCGGGGGCCGCCGTGCCGATGTCCTCGACGACATCCGCCAGCGTGGCGGTGCCGGACGCCACAGGCGCGTCATTCACCGCTGCAAGATTCAGAGAAACCGTGGCCGGGGCGGAGGAAAGCGTGCTGCCATCCGAGGCCGTGACCGTGAAGGTTTTTGCGCCATACTCGTTGGTGGCAGGAGAATAAGTCAGCAGCCCCAGAGAGGCGGCGGAGATGATTTGGTCCACGCTCACCGAGACGCCGTTCCACTTCAACACGCCGGAGGCGGGGAGTGATTTAACGCGGATGGAATCCAGCGGCGTTCCGTCCGGATCGCTGTAGGAATTGGTGAAGGACTGGGCGGTCAGGCTCAGGACAGTGTCTTCGGTGCCATTGATGGAGATGGCCGAGAGAACGGGGGCGCCGTTCACCGGGACACTGACTTGAAGCGTGAGGGCGGAGTAATTAGTGGCGTCCGCAGGGGTAAAGGTGACGCTCTGAAGATTCGTGCCGGCGGGTGGGACGGTGGAAGGCGAAGTAAAGGCAAAGCTGCCGGGCATACTGCCGGAGCCGCCAGTGAGGATTGAATTGCTCAGGGATTGACCAAAATCAATGCGCGAGGCCGTAGGCAGGGTCGCCACGCTCACGGAGACCGGATTGACCTGAACCCCGGCGGTCGTGGTGAGGGAGGTGTAATTATTGGTATCTGCCGGGGTAAAGAGAACGGAAACCGAGAGCAGACCGGTCGAAGG
Source organism: uncultured Verrucomicrobiota bacterium (assembly GCA_903873415.1). Taxonomy (GTDB): domain Bacteria; phylum Verrucomicrobiota; class Verrucomicrobiia; order Limisphaerales; family CAIQOK01; genus CAIQOK01. The sequence continues at coordinate 2,787 of CAIQOK010000024.1, forward strand.
CTGGTTCGATGGAGATACAAATGCAAAGTTACCCGGCACCACAACCCCTGCCATATTTGTCACCACGCCGCCGCTCAAGGCCGAAGCGCTGAGCGCTTGGCCGTAGGTAATCGATCCAGCCGCCGGAGCAACGGAAACCAGCGGGGACTGACGATTCACAGAGACAGAAACAGTCCGAGTGAAGGACGCATAATTATTCGAGTCGGTGGGAGTAAAGGCAACGCCCACATTGGTAGTGCCGGCATAGGGCATCAGGTTCGGGGAAGTAAAACCAAACAGCCCTTGGACCGGGGCCCCGGCGCGGTTTGTTGCGGCCCCGCCCGTGAGAATGGAGGTGCTGAGAGTCTGGCCGTAAACCAGGCTCGAAGCCGACGGGAGACGAACCGGCTCGGGTGTTTGCCGGCTCACAGTGACAGCGACTGCCAGAAAAAAAGCGCTGTAGTCGGCAGTATCCGACGGAGTAAAGAGCACTGCGGCATTCGTCGTGCCCGCATTAGGAACACCGGAAGGCGATGCAAAACTGAAGCTGCCCGGCACAATGGTTCCAGCGGCATTCGTGGCCGAGCCACCGGTGAGTGTTGCCGAACTGAACATCTGCCCGTAGGACAAGGAGGAAGCCGTCGGCACAACCGCCACCACCGCTGTCTGCAAGCCCACGCTCACAGGAACGTTCAAAGCCACCGCGGTGTAATTGGCCGTATCGGCCGGAGTAAACGTGACCGCGGCATTGGTAATCCCCGCATACGGCAGGTCGGTGGGATGATCAAAGCTATATTGTCCGGCTACAGCGACGCCCGCTGCGTTGGTCACCACGCCTCCGCTCAAGCTCGAGGCGCTCAGCGCCTGGCCGAATGTGATCGGAGAGGCTGCGGGCACCACCGCCACCACCGCCGTCTGCAAGCCCACGCTCACCGGCACGCTCAACGCCACCGGGGTGTAATTGGCCGTGTCGGCGGGAGTAAACGTGACCGCGGCATTGGTAATCCCCGCATACGGCAGGTCGGTGGGATGATCAAAGCTATATTGTCCGGCCACAGCGACGCCCGCTGCGTTGGTCACCATGCCTCCGCTCAAGCTCGAAGCACCGAGCACCTGGCCGAACGTGATCGAGGTGGGCGTTGGGGCGACCGCCACCACCGCTGTTTGCAAACCCACGCTCACAGGAACGTTCAAAGCCGCCGCGGTGTAATTGACCGTATCGGCCGGAGTAAACGTGACCGCGGCATTGGTAACACCCGCAAACGGCAGGTCGGTGGGATGATCAAAGCTATATTGGCCGGCCACCGCGACGCCCGCTGCGTTGGTCACCACGCCTCCGCTCAAGCTCGAAGCAGCGAGCGCCTGGCCGAACGTGATGGATGAGGCCGTTGGGGCGACCGCCACCACCGCCGTCTGCAAGCC
>CAIQOK010000025.1 GCA_903873415.1 uncultured Verrucomicrobiota bacterium
CGGACTCCCAGCGCGGTTGGTTACCAGCCGACCCTCGCCGCCGAAATGGGCGACTTGCAGGAGCGTATCACTTCAACCAAGAAAGGCTCGATCACCAGTTTCCAGGCCGTTTACGTGCCTGCCGACGACTTGACCGATCCGGCCCCGGCAACAACCTTTGCCCACTTGGATGCGACCATTGTGCTCGAACGCTCCATCGCCGAGCTGGGTATTTATCCGGCTGTGGATCCTCTGGCCTCCAATTCACGGGCGCTCTCCGCCGATATCGTCGGTCAGGAGCATTACGACGTCGCCCGCGGTGTTCAGAAAATCCTCCAACGCTATAAGGATTTGCAGGACATCATCGCCATTCTCGGCATGGACGAATTGTCGCCCGAAGACAAACTCACAGTGCTTCGCGCCCGCAAAATCCAACGATTCCTCAGTCAGCCTTTCTCCGTGGCTCAGATCTTCACCGGTATCGAGGGCAAGCAGGTTCCCGTTGCCGAAACCGTCCGCGGCTTCAAGGAAATCCTCGAAGGCAAGCACGACGACGTGAACGAAGTCAATTTCTACATGAAGGGCGGCATTGACGAGATCAAGGACAAGTAGTCCTGTGGACTCGAATCTGGAAACAACTGGCCATGCTTAAACTGGAAATAGTCACCCCGGAATCCAAAGTCTTCTCCGAAGACGTGGACATGGTTACGCTGCCCGGCACCGAAGGAGAAATGGGGATTTATCCCATGCACGTCCCTCTAATGACTCAGCTGGCCGCCGGCGAAATCCTGGTCCGAAAGGGCGGACAGGAATTCTTCCTTGCCGTGGGACAGGGCTTCGTTCAGATCACCGGCGAGCGCGTCTCCGTGCTTACCGACATGGCCATCGAGGCCGACAAGATAGACGAGGCAAAAGCCGAGGAGGCCATGCGCTCCGCCGAGGCGCGTTTGTCTGAAAAACTTGATGATGAGGAGATTGCCACCGTTCGTGCATCTCTCGACAGGTCCCTAGCCCAGCTCAAGGTCAAGCGCAGCCACAGATCCGGGCGTTAGTTCAACCTTCCAAACTTTCCAAACCGACAACCTCACTACTCGTTCTTTAAAAATAAACAAATTAGTATTATGTTTGTAAAATCCACACGTAAATTACTCTCCTGCATCGCGGTCCACGTAATAGTTCTCTCGGCTTCTGCCGCTGTTTATAACCCGCCCAATGCGAGCGATTTCAGCGGAACCACGGCGTCCGGCCTTTTATGGTCGGCCGTCGCCACCGGCACGGCTCTTCCCATTCGCACCAGCGCCGTCAGTTCTTTTAACGGTCTGCCCGGTGCCGTCGTCTACTTCAACACGGTGACAGGTCAGTTGCAGGTCGATCCCAAGGGATACGACCTCAATGCGGTGATCATCACCTACACCACCGGCATAGTTAACATTGCCAGCAGCACTCCAGGCCCTTTCACCTACGGAAGTTTCACTAACGTGAATGCGTATTCACCGTCGAGCGGCACCCCTAGGGTTTTTCCCGCCGTTCAAAGCGTGTCCGGCCTTACCCCGACCACGTTCGCGTCCCGTGTCGGTGAAACGATTGGAGCTCCTCTCTCGCCATCCCTAACTTCAGTGGGTGATCCCGGCAACATCGCCTCCTCGGGTAACAGCGGCTTTTGGAATATGGGCTGGAGCTTCCCGCTGGATCTGGTGTCCTCGGGCAGCCTTTCGTCGATGGACATCAGCAACTTCAAGACGATCGGTCAAAACTCCAATGCCAACGCTAACATCCTCGGCTACGGACTCGGGTTTTCCACCTTTCAGTATGGGATCAACGGCGTCGTGGGTACCCAGGTCGGTGCCGTGATCCCGGTGGCGGTGGTGCCGGAGCCATCAACCTACGCTTTGCTCGGAGCCGCTTCGCTGGCCATCGGTGCCATCAGCCGGCGTCGCGGAAGCCGCCGTTGAGGAGGGCATGAGAATGTGGTGATTGTTTTAATTCAACATCCAACCACTCACAGAAGTTGGCATGGCTGATGTTGCGATCGGTGTGGGGTCTGAGGATATCCGGCCTAAGCGCTAGCCGGTCACGGGGCTGCAAAGCCGATTCTCAACACCCTCACACGGCAGATTGGTGCGGCAGGTCACGACGGGCCTCCCGCACCTTTCCCGTTTTTACCCCGCGAAGTGCCGCGAGAAGGAAGTCAAAGCCGTCGATCTGCGCTTTATCGACTTTCGCCGAGGCTGGCAGCGCTTCCCGACTCTCCTCTCCAAACTCGAGAAAGATATGCTCTGAAACGGCTAGAGCATCCGCGGGAGGCAGGCGGTTTGCCAGATCTACATGCTGCTCGTGCCCGGGCCCACGACTACCTTTGTCGATACTTTCCCGTTGATTTCCACCCTCGAGATGATCCGCATGGTGCCAGACCCGATCACGAGGTAAGACTCATTCCGCGGCCGCTGGCAGAGGTTTCGAGCACTCCGCTGCATCTCAAAGGGGAGGTGGTCCACATCGGGAAAATCGGGGCTGCTTCGCGCGTTGGGGCTCCCAGCAGCACTGGCAAGAGGGTGGATGAAAGCATGGTCTAGGCTGATTTCAAATGAAGAGGTATGGAAAATGTCAGCGGGCGGTCAAAACCAGCCAGGGATGGGCAGATGAAAACCGGCCACTTTGAGAGTGGGATTGCGCAGTCGGCGGCGAAAGCCGCATTGATGCGCGATGAATCAACTCAACGTGAGCC
>CAIQOK010000026.1 GCA_903873415.1 uncultured Verrucomicrobiota bacterium
AGCCAAGCTGCGGGAGATTATCCACCCGAAACCCGGGCCGGAGCGGGATCGCAACGAGCAGGAGGGCAGGGGGGTGATTGAGCGTTTTGCGGGGGAACGTTCGAGTTTTTCGGATTTATATGCGCTGTTCCGCGAGGAGCGGCATTCCAGTCTGGATGCGGACCAGCGTGGCAGGTATGACGAGCGCTATTTCAATCTGGAGGCCAAGGCGGTGGCCAAGCTCCTGGCCAAGGCGCAGAGCGCGTTGAAGGAGAATCGTTTCGCCGAGGCGCTCTCGCTGCTGGAAGTGATCACGCATTCGGATCTGCACGCGTCGTATGTGAACCGGCTCAAGGCGGACGCGCTGCGGGGGCTGGGGAGAGTGGCGGAGGCGGAGGCGCTGCAGGCGGAGACGGCGCGGCAGTGGCCGGACAACTCGTTGTTAAGGCGAATCTTCCGTTTTATGGCCTACGTCTTCGTGGAGGCCAAGCGCATGGTGTATTCGAAGTGGTAGCGCAAAGCGCAAGGCGGCTGGGACACCGCTTAGGAAGCCGGGTGAAGGGATGTTCCCAGACACACCGCTCGTGTCGCCCCTACGGGGCTGGGGATTTATTTTAGGAAGCCTCTCTATAGACAGGCCGCGCCTCCGGCCCTTCGCCCTTCGCCCTTTGCTCGTTTTTTCAACCCTTCAGATCTCGCCTTCAAAACCAAGCGATGTGGTCCTGAATGAAGTCTTCGGCTTGAGGAAGGGATTCGGGCGTGCCTATATCTAAAAAAGGGGCCTGCACCACCGTGACTTTGAGCTGCACCGCGCCATGCAGCAGTTCGGGGAACACTTCCTTCTCAAAACTTAACGGGTCGCGCACAGGGAACTTTGCCAGAGCGGATTCGCGGAACAAATAGACGCCGGCATTGACCACGCCGGCACCGGGCCGTTTTTCCTGAAACCCTGTGAGATTGCCCGCGGCATCCTGTTCCAGCGTGCCGTAGCGGGCCGCATCAGGCACCCGCACCCCCAACAACGCGCCGCCCACCGCCGGGTCTTTCAACGATCGGATCATGTCCGCCAAAGGTGCCAGGACCAGGGAATCGCCGTTGAGGACCAACCAGGCCGGAGCGGGAATGCCCGAGGCGCGTGCGGCGTTGAGAAAACCTCCGGCAGTGCCCAGGGGGCGGGTCTCCGGCACGCACTCCACCCGCATCCCGGGCACCGGCTGGGCTTGGAAATGACGCGCCACGGTTTCGGCCAGGTGCCCCGTGGAAAGGACGACGGAACGCAATCCTTGATGCTGCAGATAGCGGACCACCCACTCCACAAAGGGACGCCCGGCCACCGGCGCCATCGGCTTGGGCAGATCACCGAGCAGATGACGGATGCGCGTGCCGAAGCCGCCAGCCAGAATGACGGCGGTGATTTGCGCAGCGGCGGGGTTCACAGGAGGGTGCGGCTTTGGCGGGTGAGGAGGAAGTGTTTCCTAAACGTTGGAATAGATTGTGTTGCGCAGGATCGTGTAGCCCTTGATCAATTCCACAATCCCGCGGTCCAAGCCCCATTCGGGAGTGAAGCCGGTGCCGGCGATGCGGGCATTGCTGACGATGTAATCGCGCTTGTCCGGATCTTCGCCGATGGGGGCCTCGACATAGACGAACTTGGGGAGGTGTTTTTGGATGACGGCGCAGAGTTCCAGCTTGGAAAGGTTGGCATCGTCCAGACCCACATTGTAGGGGCGCCCCTTCATGGTCTCGAAATGGGCGATGCCGTGCACAAAGGCGCGGGCGACGTCGCGGATATGGATGTAATTGCGTTTGAAATGGCCTTCAAAGATGAGGACCGCGCGGTCATGAACGGCGCGATAAACGAAATCGTTGACCAGCAGGTCCAGGCGCATGCGGGGGGCGCAGCCGAAAACGGTGGCCAGACGGAAACTCAGGCCGTTGTCGCGCCCGAGCACGGCTTGCTCGGCTTTGACCTTGGTGATGCCGTAAGTGGAAAGGGGCTTGAGCGGGGAATCTTCGGTGCAAAACTTGCCTTTTTCGCCGATGCCGTAACCGCTGTTTGTCACGGGCATGATCACCCATTGCTGCGGGCTGGCCAGACGACAGATCATCTCCACTGCGTCCTGGTTGGTGGTCTGGGTTGCGATGGCGTCGGTGTTGCAGATGGGCACACCGACCAGGGCGGCCAGAGGGATGATCAGGTCGGCTTTGGCGACGAGGGGTTTGACGACAGACACCTCGCGGCAGTCGCCGCGGACGACCTGGAAGTTTTCAAACTGGCAGCAATCGAGAAGGGAATTCTGGTTGAAGTAAAAATTATCCAGCACGGTGACCTCGTGGCCTTGAGCCAGAAGCGTGGGCACCAGGATTGAGCCAAGATAGCCGCCGCCGCCGGTGATGAGTATTTTCATTCTGGAGAAGGGTTTTACCGTGCCGCCGCGCCCGGGGCAATCAAAATTGGGCCGAAGAGCGGGCCGCGAGTTGAACCGGGGCAAATGACACCAGCCCGAATTCAAGCGGAGTGGACGCGGGTTTAAAAACCCGATTGCCTTCATGCCCGGGCTGGCGGATAATTTTTCATGTTAGCCAAGGTCTGTTCCGCCGCCCTGAACGGGATTGAAGCGTATCCGGTGGAAGTGGAGGTCAATGCGGGCTGGGGCGATACTGTGATCATTGTTGTCGGCCTGCCCGATGCC
>CAIQOK010000027.1 GCA_903873415.1 uncultured Verrucomicrobiota bacterium
ATCTCGCCGATGGTCAGCTTCTGCTGATGGAGAAGTTGGCAGTTGGGGATTGAGGGCGCGGTGTCAAGGTCAGCCGAGTAGTCGACGTAGAGGTAGCAATGGGCTGCCCGCTCAAACAGTTCTATGGGGGCGTAGTCGACTCCTGACCCCGGATAGAAGACTACGCGTGACGAGAGGAAGGAATCGCCCAGCTTTTTCGTGAACTGGAATTCACCCAAGGACGCATTGAGCCAATCGGGTTGGATTTCCGATTGCTGGTCTAGAACGTTGGCGGTCATGGAGCAGCAGTGGTCAGCTCAACAGGATGGCCCGAATGGTGCCATGCAGCACGATGCGGTTTTCCGTAGTGATGCGATTACAGAGATGATCATGGATCACCACCTGATGCCGGCGAGCATTCGCTGGAAACACTTGCACCACTTCGGGTGGGTTTGCCGGCACCAAGCCAGGGTAAAGCTTTGCTGTGTCAATGCGCAGATTTCTAGCCACCCCTTTGCTCAGATACACCGTGCGCGCCGGGTCGCCGTGCCGCCGTATGAGTAACTGCGCCAACCAACTGAAATGCCAACGGCCACGAACCTCATTGACCATGGCGGCATTTTTTATGTTGTTGTTCCCCGTGGTTGGCCGGTCCAGGTACTCTACGAAGCTGATGCTCTGGCGGATATTCGCTAGCAAAGGTGCTGCGACGCCGTTGGCGACGCCTCCCTCATGATTGAAGATGGCGTTGTAGTGTCCGTGATAAACGTCTCCCTCCCCGTTATACCCCTCAAGCAAGAAGGGGTGGTGGACGTCGTGACGTTTCCAAAAGGCCACGCCGTCATTCAGGTATTCTTCCACGCTCGGCCAGATTGCCTGTTCCTCAATGTCTGGCGCGAAGTTGGCGTCCTCACCGATGAAGATGTGCTGGGCATTGCTGGGATCGGCTCCCTGGTAGGGCCGGCGACCAAAGTGGAAATTCAGCAAGGTAAAGGGGTGGAATGGCATAAAAAAGGCGCTGGTGGTCGCTTGGTGGCTCTAACCCGCAGGCCGAGAGTGGTCAAACCAAATCATTCCGCATCCGGAGCGACGCCACCCGCAGCTTGTTTGGGTGCGCAAGGGTCTGGACCATCAAGTCGCCACGTTCCTCCGGGGGAGGCGGGGCGATGAGTCCTACGCTGCCTTTGGCCGAAGGGTGGGGCTCTCTGGATCGACCCTGTTCCGGTTGGAGAACGGGGAGCAAAGCATCACCGTGCAGAAGCTGGAGTTGGTCCTTTCCCGGCTGAAATGCACAGTGGCCGATGTCTTCCCGCCAAATCAGGGGTGAGGGGAGGCGGAGAGGCACATACCTCCCATCGTTTGGCGCAGATGGTATGTTACAGGATTTCCCTCAGATGGCCCCGTTTTTCTGGCCTTCCTTCTGGCTGCTTCGTCCACCGATCACGATCGGCAGCGCCAGATCTCATCAGGTCGCGTTTGAATCAGGCGGGCGTGATCCGACCAGCCCATCGTGACCTGGACTGTTTCCGGCTCCCTCGGCCGCTGGCAACCCCTCCCCGGATTGATGGGGGGAACTGGCATCCAGTCATCCAGTTCGCGGACTGGGTTGAAATTATTTTCAAAGGGCCGAATTCCTGAAAATGCGCCCCGGCGTGGGCTTGATCCCACCGTGGTTCAGCCAACCCGAACTGGCGTCGTTTTTGTCGTGTACTCCCCGGATTCCAGGCAGCACAGGCAAGCCTGCATGAATGCACCTACCATCGAATCCACCCCCACCGAAACCACCGAAACCATGGACCCCGTGGTATCCACCCCTCCTACGGCACAGCGGGCACCGAAGATTGCCTTCGCCATCAAGAAGGAGGGCAAGCACTTCGGCCTGTACGTCGAGGAGCAACTGGTCGCCATCACGGTCTACCGCCGCGGTGCCACCACACTGGAGTCCGTCCTGCGCAACTGCGTGAAGTACTCCGGCCGCAAACTGTTCCGCACCGCCCTGGAGGACGCCCTGACGGCACCCACGGGTGAACCTGAGGAAACCAAGGATGGGGCCAAAGAGGAAGCCAACTGACACCACCACCCCAAACCAAAACCACTGCATGGCCCCGGGGCTCCACGGCATCCACCGTGGGGCCCCTTTTCTCTTCCATGGCCACTGATCCCTCCCCACTTGCCACCATCTTGCCGGGGCTTCTCGACTATCTGGAGGATAGGCGAGCGTGGCTGACCGCTGGTGGCGCCCGTGTGGACTTGCCGCCTGATCTTGCCGCCATGGAGGTTGAACTGAACCGGCCAAGGCTGGATTGGTATGGCTACGGAGGTTGGCGGGGTTCCCTCAGGCTGGCATTCCATCTGGCTGGGGTCCGGCGGCAACCCACCCTGCTGCTGTGCCGGTGGAGTCTTGCGGCGGTGGCCTTGGGTTTGCTGGCCCATGCCACTGGCATCCAGCACTTCCGGCTTATCCTTGGCCTGATCACGGCCCGGGAACTGGCGACGGCAAGGCTGACGGCTGAGGCACTGTGTGGCCTGCCACTGCAACTCGCCCACGTTGGCATTGGCGCTGGCACTGGCTGGCACGGCAATGGAGGGTCTCTGTTGCGCATAGTCGTGTTGGACTGTCCAATGAATCTTCAACAAGAGCGTGAAATGGCTCGAAGCTCGACTATGGGCGGTGCCAAAATCTTTTCGCCAATTGGCAAATGTCCCCAGTGAAAACCATCCCGGTCCTCGTCTACGGCACCCTACGCGCTTCTGATCGAGAAGCGGCCTGTCGCTACTACGGTCACGCGTAAAGACGCAGAGACCCTTGAGGCGTTGTTTTCGTTTCATGACCAAGTACTCCGGACGCCGCTACCTGCGTGAGGCTTTGGATACGGTCCTATTGGGGCCAGATGAAACTTGGGCTGAAGCCGCTGACGCTGATCGCGCTCATCGCGCCGTTCGCCTATCTCGCCGTGCTCTGGACGCTGATGCTGACCAACACCGAGCCTTACATCATGGGCTTCAACCCGGTGCAGTGGACTCATCGCTATCTCGGCG
>CAIQOK010000028.1 GCA_903873415.1 uncultured Verrucomicrobiota bacterium
ATGTGACGCGCACCGGCAAGGCCGCAATGCCCAGAAAATAACACATCCCTTCACGTGGCAACCACCTGTCAAGTCGGCCGCATCGGCGGCGAGCTGGCCTCGGTTAACTCGCTGGTCTCTCCCAAGCCCCGCTATCGTTCGACTAGTCCGCCCCGCTTAAACGCATCCCTTCGGCGCTTGCCCGGGGATTCCTCCGCCCTGCCCCCATTTGGCGACGACGCCAACTGAATTTTCCGCAACCAAAAAAACAACAACGACCCTGTACCATGGCAAAAATTTACACCGACAAAGACGCTGATCTCGGCGTGTTGAAAAAGAAAACCCTGGCCGTGCTCGGCTTCGGCTCCCAAGGCCACGCCCATGCGCTCAACCTCAAGGACAGCGGACTGACCGTCCTGATCGGCCTCTACGAAGGCAGCAAGTCCATCGCCGTGGCCCGCGAAAAAGGCTTTGAAGTGGTGCCCACCGCCGAGGCCGTGCGCCGCGCCGACGTCATCATGGTCGCCCTGCCCGACACAAAACAGGCCGCCGCCTATAAAAAGGACATCGAACCCAACCTGGCTAAGGGCAAGACGCTCGTCTTCTCCCACGGTTTCTCGATTCATTTCAAGACCATCGTCCCCCCGGCCAACGTCAACATTATCATGGTCGCCCCCAAGGGACCGGGCCATACCGTGCGCCGCCAATACACCGAGGGCAAGGGCGTCCCGAGCCTCATCGCCGTTTATCAAAATCCGGGTAAGGACGCCAAAAAGATCGCCTTGGCCTGGGCCAAAGGCATCGGCGGCACCCGCGCCGGCGTGCTAGAAACCAACTTCAAAGAGGAGACAGAGACCGACCTCTTCGGCGAACAGACCGTGCTCTGCGGCGGCGCCAGCGCCTTGGTCCAGGCCGGGTTCGAAGTTCTCGTCGAAGCGGGATACTCCCCGGAAATGGCCTATTTCGAATGCCTCCACGAGCTCAAGCTCATCGCCGACCTCATGAACGAATCGGGCATCAGCGGCATGCGCTTCTCCATCTCCGAAACCGCCAAATGGGGAGATATCAGCGTCGGCCCTAAGATCATCGATGCGAGCGTGAAAAAACGCATGAAGGCCGCGCTCAAAGACATCCAGTCCGGCAAGTTCGCCAAAGACTGGGTCAAGGAATACGAAGGCGGCTACAAGAAATACAACGCGCTGCTCAAGCAGGGAGAACAACACCCGATTGAAAAGACCGGCGCCAAGCTCCGCGCTTTGATGCCGTGGATGGGCAAGAAAAACATCAAGGGCGCTCAGGCTGCCTACTGATCCAACCCTTCTTTCAAGTGCCAGCCGCCCGACGCAAGTCCGGCGGCTGTTTCTTTTGGGCCCGGGATTTTATGGACAAACCGCTGCTCGGCAGAAAAAAGGAAGCCCTTTTCTGTCTTCATGGTCTTCATGAGCTGAATGATGGATTCGGTTTAGGGCGGGCAGTTCACCATGAAGGGCATGAAGGGGGATGAATGTTTTCTGATGGCGCAACCAAACCCATCTGGAATCCGGCATGTGCGGATTTGAGATAAAGGACAAATACGGAAAAACGCCGGAATGCTAAAAGTCAACAACCAACCACCCCAGCCACTGCGTTTTCGGCTTTCTGCTCCTCATCCTAACCAGGCCGGCTTCGGACGGAGCGAAGGCCAAGTCCTTCAACCCTTTACCCCCTAAAACCTCAGTATTTGCGATTGTTTAACCATCAGGCGGGCAATTTTAATGTCCATGAAAAAAGGGAAACGCCATTCGGTTGGTGGCTTCACAGCAAGATTCGCCGGAATCAGCCGGCAAAAGGATTTCATCAGCTTAATCCAGGCCCGAGCGGGGATTGGCCCTGAGTCCGAGTTCCAGACAAATTTCACGGATTGTTTCCAAGGCCAGCCAACCGGGCCAGCAGTCCTGAAAACCGCTGCTGGGTCCGGTTGTTCTTCACCGCCAAAGCCAGCGCCTTCTGCTGCCCGATCAGCACCACCAGGCGCTTGCCCCGGGTCACCCCGGTGTAAACAAGATTCCGCTGCAAAAGCATATACTGCTGCATCGCCAGCGGCGTCACAACCGCCGGAAACTCCGATCCCTGCGATTTATGGATGGTAATGGCATAGGCCAGCGATATTTCGTCCAGCTCGCCGCAGTCATAAACCACCTCGCGCTGATCGAACCGGATCAGAACCTCGCGCTCCACCAGATCGATGGACTGGATATGCCCGATATCCCCGTTGAAGACATCCTTGTCGTAGTTGTTAACAGTTTGAATGACTTTGTCGCGGACGCGGAACTGCCAGCCGAATTTCTCAACCGCGGGCTCGTCAGCCAGGGCCGGGTTGAGTTCCGCCTGCAGGCGCAGATTCAGTTCGCGAATCCCCAGCGACCCCCGGTTCATCGGGCAGAGCACCTGAATATCCCGGATGGGATGCAGCCCGAACTTGGCCGGAATGCGGGTCTTGATCATCTCCACGAGCATCGCCGCAATGTCCTCGGGCTCGGTGCGGTCGATAAAAAAGAAATCCGACTCGCCCCCCTTGGGAGCGGTCTGCGGCAACTGTCCTTCGTTGATCCGATGGGCGCTGGTGATGATGCGGCTGTGAGCGGCCTGCCGGAACACCTCAGTCAACCGCACCACCGCGATGATCCTGCTCTCGATGAGATGGCGCAGGACCATCCCCGGCCCCACCGAGGGGAGTTGGTCGATATCGCCGACGAGAAGCAGGCTGGCTTGGGGCGGAAGGGCCCGGAGCAGATTGGCCATAAGGTTCACATCCACCATGGATGTTTCATCCACAACGAGCAGGTCGCACTCCAGCGGGTTGCCTTCGTTGCGGGCGAATCCGCCTGTGCCGGCCTTGACTTCGAGCAGGCGGTGGATGGTCTTAGCCTCCAGGCCGGTGGTTTCGGCGAGGCGCTTGGCGGCGCGCCCGGTCGGAGCGCACAGGAGACACCGCACTTTTTTGGCCCGCAAAACAAGGAGAATGGCGTTGACCAAGGTGGTTTTGCCGACGCCGGGGCCGCCGGTGATAACCAAGGCCCGGCTGACCAACGCCAGCTTGAGCGCCTCGCGCTGACTGGCAGCCAGTTCCTTGCCCGTCTTCTCCTGACACCACCCCACCGCCTTGTCGAAATCAACCGCCGGCAAACCCGGAGCCCCTTTTGAAAGGGCCCGGATCCGCTCGGCGATGATTTCCTCGGCGCGCTTGAGGTGGGGCAGAAAAACCAACTCCTGACCATCAATATTTTCCTGAACCAAGTCCTGACCGGCCAGAGTCCGGACCAACGCATCGCTTATAACTTTAGCGTCCACCAGCAAGAGCTTGCCAGCCTCGTCCTTGAGCAAATCCAGGGGCAACGCGCAATGCCCGTCCCCGGTTGCCTCCATCAACACATGGCTCAAGGCAGCACTGGCCCGGAGCAGCGAATCAGCCGGGATGCCCATCTTCTGCGCGATCTGGTCCGCCGTCTTGAATCCGATTCCGTGGATGTCTTTTGCCAGCCGGTAGGGGTCGGCCTGAACGGTCTCGATTGCCTGCTCGCCGTAGGTGTTGTAGATGCGCACAGCGCGGCTGGTGCTCACCCCGTTGCTGTGCAGAAAAACCATGATCTGTCGGATGACTTTCTGCTCCGCCCAAGCGTCTTTGATCCGCTTGCGGCGTTTGGGGCCGATGCCAGGCAATTCCTCCAAGCGCGCCGATTCCGTCTCAATAATGGTGAAGATGGCCTCACCGAATTTGATGACAAGCTTCTTGGCGTAAACCGGACCGATTCCCTTGACCATGCCGCTGCCGAGGTATTTTTCAATCCCCTCGCGGGTCGTGGGAGCGGTGCTGTTGATCAACACCGCCCGGAACTGCATCCCGAATTCCCGGTCCTGCACCCAATGCCCCTCGGCGGTGACCCATTCCCCCGCATTTACCGAGGGAAGTGTTCCGACAACGCAGACCAGGTCGCGATGGGGCTTGGCCTTGACCTTGAGGACGGCAAAGCCGTTCTCCTCGTTGAAAAAGGTCACCCTCTCGATCAATCCCGAAAGACTCTCGACCGGACTGACTGGTGGCTGATTTGACAACGAATGGATTCTGCAAAGCGGCGAGGCGCTTGGCAAGCGGGCACCGGAACCTCTTCCAGCCTGAAAAGCCTTTGCGCCCCCGCAACCGCCCCTTCCCAAGGCCCATTGCGGATCCACAGGCCAAGGCAACCCCCGCCGGACACGCTCTATTTCCACCCGCCTGTCAATCTCCAAACCTTGAATTGAAACCCCTGTTCCCAGTGATTCCCCGGGGGGCTCACCAGGGATGGGCCTCGGATTAAAATCAGTAGTGGTGCGAATAGATAATCCACGGCCCGGCCCGATAGAATTCGACTTAGTTATGAAAATGTTTTTGCACAATCGCAGCGGGCAGGAAGCCGAAGGGGGCGCCGCCCGCATGCAAATTTGCAGCACAGAACAAAACCATACCCACACAAAAATGAACCCACACAAACTCTCCCTTTGGACCTGCGCCCTGCTCTTCGCGTGGCTGGGCGGATCACTGGCCTCGGCCAGCGTGACGATCAGCACCTTGGCCAATGCCACCGTGCCCGCCGACACTTTTCAGACCGGGACTTATGTGGCCTTGACCGGGCCGGTGCTCGACGAGGGAACCAACCGGGATATCGGCAACGCGACCAGCACCACCCTGATGCTTAACGCCCCGGCTGGGTTTGTTTTCAATCCGGCCGCCGCGGTGAACGTGACCGTCACCCGCCTGGCCGGAACCGGCACACCCATTGTCCTGAGCAACAGCCTGGCAGCCGTCACCGCCAGCAACATCACCGTGACGATCGCCTCGCGCGACAGTCTCGACCCGAGCACCGTTTCCCGGCTGACGTGGTCGGGCATTCGCGTCCGCGCGGCGGCTGGCACGCCGCTGGCCTCCGGCAAACTCACACTCACCGGGACGGCCAACATCAAAGGCACCGTGGCCAGCACCAGTTTCGGGCAACTGACCGAAGTGCCCGGAGTGGTCAGCGGATTGCGGTTTGCCACCCAACCCGCAGGAGCAGCCTATAAAACCCCCTTCACCACCCAGCCGGTCCTCAAGACGACGGATCAGTTCGGCAACGATTCCAACAGCGGCCTCAATGCCACCGTGCCGGTGGCTCTGACCCTTGTGGAAGCCAGCGTCCCGCTTGTGGGAGCCGCCCAAATGGACTTGGGCACAGCCAGCGGCAACGGCACGGCGGCCTTCAGCGGACTGGAAATTGATCGGGCCGCAAAAGGCATGAGGCTTCAGGCCAGCGCCACCGGTCTTACCGGCGCGACCAGCGCCCCCTTTGACATCAGTCCGCTGCCACTCAGCGTGACGGGATTGAGCGCGAATTTCAAAACTTATGACGGCACTACCGACGCCACCATGAGCTGGGAAACCACCCAGTTGGTGGGGATATTGCCAGGCGACATGGTGGATTTAGACACCAGCGGCAGCACCAGTGCTTTTTCCACCGCCAATGTTGGTTCCAGAAACGTCACTGTCACCGGACTGGCCCTGCACGGACCTGACGCGGCTAACTACTCGCTGGCAGCGGTTCCCACTACGGCTGCAACCATCTACCCGGCAACGGTGACGATTTCCGGTGTCACCGCAGCCAACCGGGCCTACGACGGCAAAACAAGTGCCACCGTAAACACCAACGGTGCCACCCTCAACGGCGTTGTGCCTGGAGACATCGTGAACATCAAGGGCAAAGGCTCTGGCGCGTTCGTCGATAAAAATGTCGGCACCGCCAAAACCGTGCTCGTCTCCGGCCTGGGTCTGACAGGGGCTTCCGCGGCCAACTACGTGCTGCCCGTTCAACCGACCGCCTTGGCCGACATCACCCCCGCATCGCTTCACATGACCGGGGTCGCCGCGGCGGGCAGAGTCTACGACGGGACAAAAAACGCGAATGTGGACTGCACAGCCGCGCTGCTGACCGGGGTTATTGCGGGGGATATTGTGAGCTGGGACGCCGGCTTTGCCGTGGGCACCTTTGCCAGCGCAAACGTCGGCAATCGCATCGCCACCATCACAGGCATCGCACTGACCGGTGTTGACGCTGGCAACTACCAACTCGTCAACCCCACTACACCGGCGGCAACCATCACAGTCGCGCCCATCTCCATTTACGCCGTGGCAGCCAGCAACAAAACCTATGACGGTACCACCTTGGCCAAAGTCAGCACCGTCGGCGCCGGGCTGAGCGGAGTGTTTGGCACTGACAAAGTAAAGATATCAGGAGTGGCGGCCGGTATTTTTGATGACAAGAACATCGGCACAGCCAAACCCATTACCATCTCGGGCCTGAGCCTTTCCGGAACTGATGCGTCCAACTACACCTTGACCGCCCAACCCTCCGCCATCGCTGACATCACTCCCGCACCAATGAAGATCAGCGGCATCACCGCCGCCGACAAGGTCTACGACGCCACCACCACTGCCACGATTGATTGCAGCACCGGATCGCTGGTCGGCAAGATGGTCGGAGACAGCGTCGACATGGACAGCAGCAGCGCGACGACGGAGTTTGACAGCGCCAACGCGGGCGTTCACACCGCCACGGTCTCAGGAATCCTCCTCACCGGCCCGGACGCCCTGAACTATACCTTGACCGCTCCGATCACAACGGCGGCGACGATTTCTGCAGCACCGGTCACCCTTTCCGGAGTGACAGCCAAGAGCCGCGCCTACAACGGAAAGACCACAGCCACGATTTACACCAACAACGCCACCCTCAACGGCGTAATCAACGGGGATACCGTCACACTCAGCGGGAAAGCCGTCGGCTCGTTTGCCGACAAAAACATCGGCACCGCCAAACCTGTGACCATCTCCGGACTGGTTCTGGCAGGCAGTTCGGCCTCCAACTATTTCCTCTCCGCCCAACCCTCCGCCACGGCGGACATCACTCCGGCCACCCTGCAGGTGACCGGAATCGTGGCGCCCGACAAAATCTACGACAGCACCGTAGTGGCGAGCTTGGACTTCAGCGCGGCGGTATTTACAGGAATGAAGACCAACGATCTGGTCGCGGTGGACACCACCAGCGCCGTGGGCGTGTTCGATGGCAGCGCTATTGGGATCCATACCGTAAGTGTTTCAGGCATCAACATCACCGGCCTCGATGCGGGCAATTACACAATGGCGGCGGTGACCATCCCCGGCGTCAGCATTTTGCCGGCTCCGGCGACCATTACCGGCATCACCGCCTTGAGCCGGCCTTATGACGGCACCACCAATGCCACCATATACACCAAGGGTGCAACTCTCACCGGTATTGTCAGTGGAGATGATGTGAGCATGATCAAAGATGACCGGGGTGCTTTCACCGATAAAACAGCCGGGACAAACAAGACCGTTCTCATCTTCGGGTTCAGTCTGATCGGCGGCTCCGCCTCCAATTACTTCCTGGCTTTCCAACCCTTTGCCACTGCGGACATTACTCCGGCCGAAATCCAGGTCTCCGGCATCAAGGCAGTCAGCAAAATCTTCGACAAGAACAACGCGGCAACCCTTGACTGCTCGGCGGCGCAACTCACGGGTGTGGCGGCCGGAACAGTCGTCGGACTGGACACCACCACTGCCTCGGGGACTTTTGACAGCAGCCTGTGCGGCAGCAGGACTGTTAGGATTGACCAACTCCACCTCACCGGCCCGGATGCGGCAAACTACCAACTCCCCCCGGCAACTGTGACTGCGACGATCACGCAACGGCCCCTGACTGTTAGTGCGGATAACAAGACCCGGAATTATGGCGAGGCCAACCCGACACTGACAGGCACGGTGGTCGGCGCTCTTCCCTCGGACAACATCTCGGTCAACTACACGACTGCGGCGAGCGTCTACAACCCGGCCGGCACCCAACCCATTCAGCCATCCCTGATTATCAATGCCAATGTCCGCACCAATTATCAGATCACCTTGGTCACCGGCACCCTGACCATCCTCCCGCCCCAAGCCCCGTCAAATCTTCTGGCTTTCCAGCCCTTGGCTGACGGGAACATGCACCTGGAAATTTACGGCAGCCCCGGCCAGGCCTATTCCCTTCAATCCAGCGACAACCTGCTCGGAGGTCTCTGGACGACGCTGAGCTCCAACACGGCCACTCAACAGGCCAACACGGTCAACCCGGTCGGCACCGCGCTGTTCGACGATCTGGATGCGACCAACCACCCCACCCGCTTCTACCGCATCGTCACTCCTTGAAGCGCGGCGCCCCGCTCCCGGTCATTTGGCTGACACTGCACTTGAAGCCAATTTGACCGGGATTGAGGCAAGAGTGGACACAGGGCCGGGGGTTGGGCATAAGATGACGGTGGTGAGCACCGTTTCTCAATCCATCGGCCGGCTGGGCTTGACAGCCTGCCTGCTCTTTTCGGTCCTGCAAGCGACCCGGGCCGGCTTGGCCGAAGACTACCTCCGGGACATTCGTCCGCTGCTCGCCGGGAAATGTTTTGATTGCCACAACCCGGACAAGAGAAAAGGCGATCTGGATCTGGAGCGGTTTAAATCCCTGACATCGGTCAATGCCGAGGGCGAAATTTGGGAGAAATTATTGGAACGGGTGCAGGCGTACGAGATGCCCCCCCCGAAAGCAGAGGGCTTGAGTTACGAGGAGTTTCAGAAACTGACCGGCTTCCTGCGCCAACTCCCCGCCACCGCAAAAACCGATTGCCATCAGATCGCCTCCGACCGCTCGGCCAATTTCTATCAGGGCTACGTCATGAGCCGCCGCCTCAACCGGGCCGAATACCTCAACACCGTGCGCGATCTCTTCGGCGGCCGCATCGATTTCCATCTCGACCGGCTGCTGCCGGCCGATGCCGGGGGCGGCGAGGGTTTTGACACCACCGGATCCACGCTCTTCACCTCCTCGATTCATCTTGAAAAATATCTGGCCGTAGCGGAACAAATCACCCGGCTCGTATTACCCGATCAGTCCCGAGGCCAACCCCCGGAGCTCAGGGCCGCCCGAGACCTGATCTTGTTTCAACAGCCGGGCTGGTTCGAAAATCCGGAACCCAAAGCCCGCGCGGTCATCACCGCCTTTGCCAGGCGCGCCTGGCGCCGGCCGGTGACGCCGATGGAAACAGACCGGCTGATGCAACTCTTCCAGCGCGCCCGACACCGTGGTGACGGTTTTTCGGGATCCGTCAGGCTGGCCCTGCAGGCCGTGCTGATCTCCCCCCACTTCATTTTTCTGGCCGAACCCGAGCCTGAGAAAAAAGGGATTCGGCGTCTGGCGGATATCCCCCTGGCAAGCCGCCTTTCCTACTTTCTGTGGTCGTCCATGCCTGATCCCCAACTGCTCGCCTTGGCCGAAGCGGGAAAATTGTCCGATACAAATATCTACCGTGCTCAAATTCAACGCATGCTCAAAGACCCCAAGGCCGATGCCTTGGGGGAACGATTCGCACTGCAATGGCTGGACCTGGAGCGCCTGGGCGGCGAGGTCAAACCCGATCCAAGCCGGTATCCGGAGTTCGATTCGGCGCTGGCCCGGGCCATGAAGGAGGAGGTCATCCAATTCTTCAATCATCTGGTCCGCGAAGACCGGCCGTTGCTGGATCTGATCGACTGCCGCTATACCTTTGCCAACCAGCGGCTGGCCCAACTCTACGATCTGCCGGGACTCAGCGGTGAGGAGTTGCACCGGGTCGAGCTGGCGGATTACCGCCGCGGCGGGCTGCTGGGCATGGCCGCAGTGCATGCGGCCACCTCATATCCGTTGCGAACCAGCCCGGTCCTACGCGGCCGCTGGGTGATCGAATCGCTGCTTGGGGATAAGATCCCGCCGCCGCCACCGGGGGTTCCCACACTCAACGAACAAGACGCCCGGACCGGCCGGCTTTCCCTGCGCAAACAACTGGAACAACACCGGCAAAACGCCGAATGCGCCTCCTGCCATGACAAGATGGATCCTCTGGGATTCGGCTTGGAAAACTTCGACGTCCTTGGCCGGTGGCGCGACCAACTGGGTGGTCAGCCGGTCGATACGCGGGGCACGCTGCCCTCCGGCGAAACATTCGACGGGCCAGCCGGGCTGAAACGGGTGCTACTGGCGCAGAAACACAAATTCGTCCGGCACTTGGCCCGCAAAATGACCGGCTTCGCCTTCGGACGACAGTTGAACGGATTTGACAACTGTGTTATTGAGGAGGCCATGAAAGCTCTGGAATCCCAAAACTGGCGCGCCACGGTGTTGATCGAGATGATTGCCACCAGTTATCCCTTTCATTACCGCTTTTATCCCAAATCCACGGAGCCGGAATTCTGAAATGCCCCCCATACAAGCCAACCCGCCCGCCAACAGCCCGCAGGCCCCGGCCATTCTTAAGCGCCAATGGCTCTTGCCGCGACGCACTTTCCTCAAGGGCGCTGGCGCACTGCTAGGAGTGCCCCTGCTCGATGCAATGGGAACGCTTTCGGCTCTGGCCGCGCCGGATGCACCTGCTTCCGGGGTGGCTTCAGCCCGAGTCCAAGCCCCAGTGCGAATGGCCTGCCTTTATTTTCCCAACGGCGTGTGGGAAAAAAACTGGTTTCCCAAGCAGACGGGCGCGGACTACGAAATCCCCTTCGCCTTGGAGCCCTTAGCCCGCCACCGCGAACAACTGCTTGTCCTCTCCGGGTTGGACAAACAGCACAGCCATCAGGGCGACGGGCATTATGCCAAGACAGCCAATTTCCTGACCGGCCTGCCGGTCCGCCGCACCGCAGGCAAAGACATCAGCGTGGGCGGCCTCTCCATCGACCAATTGTGCGCGGAGCAAATCGGGCACCTGACTCCCCTGCCCTCGCTCGAACTGGGGATCGATCCGGTGGTCTCGGGAATCGACACCAATGTCGGCTACACCCGACTTTACGGCTGCTACATTTCCTGGCGCGCTCCGGGGATGCCGGTGGCCAAGGAGATTTCCCCCCAGCTGGCTTATGAACGCTTGTTCAGCACCGTCCAGTCCACAACGATATCCAAGGAGCAGCGCCGAAGGCAGTCCGACCGCTTGGCACTGCTCGATCTGGTGCTGGATGACGCGCACCGGCTCCGCACACGACTGGGCCGGGACGATCAATTCAAACTGGACGAGTATGTCGATGCGGTCCGCGACGTGGAAAAGCGGCTTGAATTCTTCTCGCATCCCGACCCGCGGCAGTGGAAGCCATCCTCCCAACCCCACTTGATGGCGGCGCCCAAGGGCGAACCAGGCGACCATCAGCAACACGTCCGGCTGATGCTGGACTTGATCGCTCTGGCCTTCTGGACGGACAGCACGCGGACCGGAACATTCATGTTTGCCAACGACGTGTCAGGCAAGAATTTTGGAAAGCTCATTCCCGGCGCCAGCGGCGGCCACCACGAATTCAGCCACCATCAGGGCCTGCCTGAAAAGCAGGAAGCTTACACTAAAATCAACCGCTGGCACAGCGAACAGTTGGCCTATCTGCTGGACAAACTGGGCTCGATCCGTGAGGGCGACCGATCCCTGCTGGACAACAGCATGATCCTCTTCGGCTCCAGCATCTCCGACGGCAACCGTCATGATCCGGCCAACCTTCCGATCCTTCTGGCCGGCCGGGGTGGTGGCCGGATAAAATCAGGCCGGCATGTGGCCAACCCGAAAGGCACGCCGCTGTGCAATCTTTACGTCTCCATGCTCGAGCAGATGGGGGCACCGGTGGAAAAGTTCGGGGACAGCACCGGGGCGATCGCCCTGACGTGACACGAGCGCCGTTGAAGCAGTAAAGGCACTGCTTAGGGCCTAGGGGCGGATTCGCCAAGTGCGTTGAGGCGGTCATAAGAGTCAATCGGGACTTCGTGCCTGAAGTGGCTTTCTTGAAGCTGTAGAAAAGCGCCACATCCGCCACATGCGCAATCCAAGCAAATCCAATTTGTTTTGCGCGTGTTTCTCCCCCTGACCGCTTGCCGCTTTGCCGCACCGTGCCGCCCCTACGGGGCTGGAAAAGATTTTTTGAATGTACGCGGTTCCATAGACAAGCCGCACCTCCGGCACTTGAAAGCAAGGAAAGGGACCAATGTATAATAGACCACAGACCACGGACCAAACGTGCGTGAGAAAAGCCCAAGCCAATCGTGCAAGAGGCGGATTTTAACCCGCCAGCCCCTCTGAATCCGGGAGAAAAAGCCTACTGCACTGGCAGCCACATCCGGGGTAATGGCGCTGCCGCAAAGCCAAATCCGGACAAAGTCTGCCGGTTGCTTGCTAATGATTCGTACGCCGATTTGGGTCGGCCGTTTTCACCTTAAGCCCCCGGACCTTGAGACCGCAGAGGAATTACCCATCGAACGAAAGGGGATATCGAAGGTAGCAGTCTGGTCTTGCCAAGGTCGATTCCACATTTTTTTGGCAATGACTTATGGAAGGGCTCTGGTCAAGGAATTAACCGAGTTAGCCAGGTTGGTATAGGCCGCCGAGGCGGCGTTGTAATAGGTGTTATTGCTGAATCCACTTCCCGCCCAGTTCGTATAGGCACTCATATAGTTGATGAAGTTGGTCAAAACATTCATGGGGGGAGCAGATGTGGTCGCGGTGGACGAGGCAAGAAAACCATTGGCAATGGAGGAGAAGATCGATGCCTCGCCCGGAGAATTGGTGGCGGCAGCGCCGCCCGAAGCGGCCAGCGTGGAACACCAGTTATTTTGAGAATAAACCAAGGCAGCGGGGGCACCAAGAATCTGCCTTGATACGAGATTGTTGGTCTGCCCGCTATAGAGGTTTAGGATTGAATTTTTGATGATATAGGTGCTCAGCCCGGCCGAATTGGTGACTGGGTTGACCGGATTGTTATCAATCGCATAATAGGCGTTGGAGGTGGATCCTGAATAACTCAAGACCAGATTAACAAAGGCCTGGGCCAGGTTGACGCGTTGAATTTTCAGGTCGTTGGCCTGCCCTCCACTCCAGTAGGTCGTAAGCAGGCTTGCGGCGGGCAACTGGCCGTCGGCGGTGTTCCACAGATTGCTGAAGTCCGACGAGCCAGGAACGCAGCTGCCCATTCCAGCAGCAAAGGATCTTCCAAGGCTCGAGAGAATGATCACCCTCGGACTGACCGGGGCATTAGACGAGGCGTTTGAATCCTGGATATAGGAGAGGCCCTTGCCATCAATGGATAACGCCGGGTCGATGAGGAAGAAGCGGGGTTGATGGCGCAAATTGGTGGAGACGTCCGAAATGTTAAGACCCAGTTCCGCCGCCAAGGCCGACGCCCATTCGTTCGTGCCCGGCACCCAACGGTTGCGCTGAATGACGCGCAGAAGCGCATCGTTGAAGGATTGGAGAGCGGCAGTCTCATTGTTGGCCACAACCTGGTCGGTGCCCTTGATCAAGGCGGGCACAAGCATGGCGGCCAACACCGCCAGCACGGCCAGCACACCGATTAGTTCGATCAACGTCATCCCCCGGACCAACATCCCGGACGTCCGTTCTCTTGGATGTTGATGTTTCATGGCGTGGGAATCATCTGGAAATCAATGAGCTGGCGCTCAGGGTCAGCGCCAGGGCGGTGACGTTAAAATC
Source organism: uncultured Verrucomicrobiota bacterium (assembly GCA_903873415.1). Lineage (GTDB taxonomy): Bacteria > Verrucomicrobiota > Verrucomicrobiia > Limisphaerales > CAIQOK01 > CAIQOK01. The sequence continues at coordinate 13,555 of CAIQOK010000028.1, forward strand.
CACGCCGAGCGATCCTTGAAGTGCCGGGGTGAATGCGGGCGAGGTGTTGGCCCAGGTGGTGTATATCTGCATGAGATTGCTCATTTCACTGACCAGGCTCTGTTGTGAAGCGGTGAGGCCGAATAAATTCGGCGTGGCCGGGTTGGCCGTGCTCCTTTCAAAGTTCAACGCCGCGGTGGAAAAGCTGTTTCCACCCGGAC
>CAIQOK010000029.1 GCA_903873415.1 uncultured Verrucomicrobiota bacterium
CCCCCTCCGCGTCCCTTCCGCGCTTTATATAGTCATATCTGGCGAAGGAAACAGTCAGAACAGATGTTTTGTAACAGAACACACAAATCCCCCCCAAATCACGACCAGTCAACAATATACAATTAATGGATCATCGTCACCCAGAACTCATCCGGAATCATACGGGCTCCCTCCCCCCTCAGTAACACCGCCTTTGCAAAAGAGTCAAAACCCTCCCATTGGGACCATCCTGATTCCCTTGAAGAATGTCGCAATTCTTCCGCCGGAGCTAATCTTACTTCCCCCCCGCAGCAACCCGAATTGACGAATCGTTGGCGTCACCTGCTCACGGATCGGGGAATTAGCGGCGACAGTGCAACCCCTGTTGAAAAAGGTACTGCGACACAGGAGCCCGGCCAGAGCGAGCGGAGGCGGGGTCAAAATGCCACCTCCTTATCCGACTCACCCGCCGGAATCCCACACTGGGGTCTCGGCTTATTTGAGCAAGACCAGGCGCATAACCGTCACCGCCTCGAGCACCAGCACGAAGAGAAGCAGGGCGTCGGCAGGGCCGAACAATGCGTGTCTGGGACGGTTGATAGGGGCCAGGGATCTGGAAAAGCTATCATCGTGGACGTTGCTTGCTTTTGTTATAGCTGTGGTCATGCAAAACGGAATAGCAGGATGCGCGCCAGCGCCCGTCTCCAGCCCGGACAAAGGTGCGGGCTTTGAAAACACCCTTTTTCAGCGGGGGAAGTGTCCTGAGTCTGTCGTCCGAGTGTCTTGTTTTCTGCCCTGTCCGAACGCGATCCATATCCCGACCGGTGCCAGGACAGGATTCGCGCGGGGTTGGCTCTCAACGTGCTTATGGTTAAGGGTCTGAGTCTGTCAAGTCGCGTATGAAATTACCTGAATCACGAGTTTTGCTGGTGGAAGACGATCCGAAGATGCCCCAAATAGTGTCGGCGATCCTGAGGGACGATCCAATCACGCTGGAGAGCGCGGCAACGGTCGCTTCCGCGCTGGTCCTGCTTCATCAGAAATCTTTTGATTTGTTATTACTAGACTTGAGCCTGCCAAAAGTCGATGGGTTCACACTGCTCAAAGAACTCAAGGACAGTCCGCGCACCCAGGACTTGCCCGTCATCGTCCTGACGGCTCATCAATCGACCGCCGACAAACTGCGCGCCTTCGATCTAGGGGCGATGGACTACATCACCAAGCCGTTTAACGGGGCGGAGTTGCGCGCGCGGTTGCGCAGCGCGCTGCGGACCAAACATTTGCAGGATCAGCTGGCTCAAACCAACCGTGAACTGATCATCTCCCGCGTGGCCGCGGAGACCGCCAGCCGTGCCAAGGCGGATTTTCTGGCCCACATGAGCCACGAAATCCGGACCCCGATGAACGGAGTCATTTCCATGGCGACGCTGCTCTTGGAAACCCCGCTCAACGCCGACCAGCGCAGCTGCGTGCAAACCATTCACAGCAGCGGCGACGTGCTGCTCGCCCTGATCAATGATATCCTCGACATCTCCAAGATCGAATCCGGCAAGGTGGAACTGGAAATCATGCCGCTGGATGTGCGCGCTGTCATTGAGGAGACCCTTGATTTACTGGCACCCAAGGCGGCGGAGAAGGGGCTGGATCTGACCTATCATGTGGATGACGATGTGCCGCTGCAGCTTCGGGGTGATGTGACGCGCCTGCGTCAGGTCTTGGTCAATCTGGTGGCCAATGCCCTCAAGTTCACCGAGAACGGTGAGGTGGTCCTGCATGTCAAGTCGCTGGCAAAACCCTCCGAGGCGGGCGTCTGGCCGGTGCAGTTTTCCGTTCGCGACACGGGGATCGGTATCCCCCCCGACCGTCTGGACCGGCTTTTCCAGCCTTTCACGCAAGCCGAAGCGAACACCACGCGTGTCTATGGCGGAACGGGCTTGGGCTTGGTCATCAGCAAGCGGCTTGTGGAGGTGATGGGCGGAACCCTCTGGGTGGACAGCGTTCCCGACCAGGGCTCCACCTTCCATTTCACTGTGACGCTGGAGACCGCGCTGCAAAAGAAACGCTCCCGCAACTTGGTTGACGCCGACAAATTAAGCGACCTGCGGGTGCTAGTGGTGGATGACAACCCCACCAACTGCCGCATCCTCAGCCTGCAGACAAGCAAGTGGGGCATGTCGCCCCAAGCGGCGAAATCCGGCAGCCAGGCCTTGGATTGGCTGCGGGCCGGACAGATATTCGACCTGGCTCTACTGGACATGCAAATGCCTGGAATGGACGGCGTCATGCTGGCCGGAAAAATCCGGCAGTTGGCCGGGCTGGAAAAACTGCCGCTCATCCTGCTCACTTCAATGGGTGTCAAGACCGACACCCCTGAGTTCAAGCGCGCCGCCTTCAGCAACTGCCTGAGCAAACCCATCAAACCCACCCAACTGCGGGAGGCCCTCATCCGCGCCATCTCAGGCGAAACGATTCCCCTTCCCCTGCCTGTCCCGTCCCGGCCGGAGGGACTTCTGGCCCAGCGAATGCCCCTGCGATTGCTGCTGTGTGATGACAATCTGATCAACCAGAAAGTCGCGCTGCGTCTGCTGCTGCAGCTGGGCTATCGCGCAGACGTGGCTGCCAGCGGCAAAGAAGCGCTCGCCGCAATGGACCGCCAAACCTATGACCTTGTATTCATGGACGTCCAGATGCCGGAGATGGACGGACTGGAGGCGACGCGGCAGATTCGAGAGCGCCAACGGGCACGACAGCCGGGCTACAAGTCCGGACTGGTCATCGTGGCCATGACCGCCAGCGCCATGGCCGGCGACCGGCAGAAGTGCCTGACGGGTGGAATGGATGATTATCTGGCTAAACCGGTGCGGCCGGATGACATCCGGCAAATCCTGGAACGCTGGGGCCCCTTGGCCGCCGAACCGGAACCATTACTCCCAATCCTGACGCGAAGCACGACGTCCGCGTCGATATCAACCCTGACAACCGGCCTTCGAAATTCAATGCTAGATTCCCCACCGCCCGTGGATCTGGAAAGGCTCCACGACCTGACCAGCAGCAACCCCGAAGAATTGCGGGAGTTGATCAATCTTTATCTCAGCCAGACCAGCGTCCAAATCGCCCAGCTCGCTGCCGCCGTTCGGGCTAATCTTCCGCAGGAAGTCCGGCGCATGGCGCATAGCTGCTCCGGGGCCAGCGCCACCTGCGGCATGCCTGGAATCCTCCCGATCTTGCGGGCCTTGGAGGCGGAGGGCGAGTCGGGCCAACTGAGCATTCGCACCCCTGAACTGGCCGGGGCGGCTGAGGCGGAATTTCAACGCATCCGTCTGGTCCTGGAAAGCGAACTGACAAAATTGGACGGGGTAACCCTGTGAAAGCAACCCGGGGGCAAAAAATTGCCCCCATGACACGCTTTTGACTTTACCGCCCCGTCCCACTAGCCTGTGTCTCATGGAACCGCTTCACGCCCCTTGGCGAATCGAATACATTCTTGCGCCCAAGCCGGCCCGGGAACAAAGCCTTTTTTCCGAGATTGCCCAGTCATCCAATGATGAGGCCAACTACGTGATTGCCCGTGATCGCACCTGCTTTGCTCTCCTCAACAAATATCCCTACAACGGCGGACATGTGATGACAGTCCCCTACAAGCAGACCTCCGACTTGAACGGACTGACCGATGATGAGCTGGGCGACCTGATGAAGCTGACCCGGCGCTGCCAGAACGCCCTGACCCAGGTCATGCGGCCCGATGGGTTTAATATGGGACTCAATTTGGGCAAGTGCGCCGGGGCGGGCATTCTAGAACACCTCCACTTTCACATCGTGCCACGTTGGAGCGGGGACACCAACTTCATGCCGGTGATCGGCAGCACTTCTGTTGTGCCGCAGGCGTTAAATGAATTGGCCGCCCTGCTGCGCGCGGCGCTGGCCGCCTAACCGCTCCGCCCCCCTCGCGCATGACCACCGAAACATTGCATTTTGAAAACGCACGCCTGGCGCAGCAGTTGTTCAACAACGACCCTCGCAATCTCCAGGCGCTGGAGACCCAGCTCGCCGTCAAGGCCACCTCGCGCGAGGGATGGATCAAGCTGGAAGGCGAAGCCCAGGCCGTGGACCGCGCCAAACATCTCTTCCTGCTCCTCTCCAACTCTCTTCAGGCCGGCAACCCGGTGCGCAACCGCGAGTTCACCCATGCCCTGAACATCGTCAAAAACGAAGGGGTCGCCACACTCAAGGACATCCTCGGAGACCGCATCACCACATCCGACAAAAAATCCGGCGTCAACGCCAAGACCGTGGGCCAGAAAAAATACCTCGACGCTATCCGCATCCACGATATCACCTTCGGGATCGGCCCGGCCGGCACGGGCAAAACATATCTCGCCGTGGCCACCGCCCTGGCGGCATTGCGCGAGGGCCGCGTCTCCCGCATCATCCTGACCCGACCCGCCGTGGAGGCCGGGGAGGCGCTGGGTTTTCTGCCGGGCGACCTTTACGAAAAAATCCTTCCCTACCTCCGCCCCCTGCACGACGCTCTCCACGACATGCTACCGATGGAGGAGGTGCAAAAGCATACGGAGCGCGGAGTCATTGAAATCGCACCGCTGGCCTACATGCGGGGCCGGACGCTCAACAACGCATTCATCATTCTGGACGAGGCTCAAAACGCCACCACCGAACAAATGTTCATGTTCCTAACCCGTTTGGGAATCAACTCCAAGGCGGTGATTACAGGGGACGAGACTCAGATCGACTTGCCGCCCCACCGTCATTCCGGTTTGGTGGAGGCGCACCGCACCCTCAAAGATGTGGAGGGGATCGCAGTGGTCGAGTTCGGCCGGCGCGACGTGGTCCGGCATCCGCTGGTGCAACGGATTATCGCCGCCTACGAACAAACCCGGGGCACCGATCGAACCCACCGGACCGGAGAAACACCGTGACCGGCCTGCTGGTCATTGGCAATCGACAACGGACCGTCGCTATTGAGACACCCCAGCTCCGCCGGCTTGCCCGCAGCCTGCTGGAGGAGATACCGGGATTGGAGAACTACGAACTCGGCCTGCATCTGGTGGGCGCGGTGGAAATGGCGCGCATCAACCAACAATTTCTCAATCACTCAGGCTCAACAGATGTCATCACCTTCGACAACTCCGAACCCGGTGTTCACGCCACGGCATCCTCGCTCCATGGCGAGATTTTCATCTGCTTGGACGATGCCTTGGCTCACGCACGAAGGTTTGGAACCATCTGGCAGAGCGAACTGACACGCTATGTCATCCATGGAATCCTCCACCTGCGGGGCTACGACGATCTCTCACCCGAATTACGCCGGAAGATGAAGCGGGAGGAGAACCGGCTGCTCAAGGGGCTGACGGACCGCTTTGACTTGAGCAAACTGGCCCGCTCCGCTAAAGTGCCTTCGTGAAAAAAGGCATTCTCGCCCGTTGGCGTTCGAACTTCCTCACCGGGTTGGCCGTACTGCTGCCCGGGGTAATCTCCATTGCCGTGGTGGTCTGGCTCTTTCGAAACGTTTCGGATCTTACCGACCGGCTGCTGTTGGTGCTGCCCCCCGAATTAACCCATGCCAATCAAGGCAAGGGCTCCCTCTATTGGTATTGGAGCCTCTTTGCACTCGCCCTGGCCATCGCCGGCATCTCCGCCTTCGGACTGCTCGCCAGAAATTACATCGGAAAAAAAATCCTGGAATGGATGGACGCCGCCCTGCTCCACGTGCCTTTTCTGAATAAAATCTACAGCGCCACCAAGCAGGTCAACGACGCGCTGACCTCGGGCAACAAAGAGTCCTTCAAAACCGTGGTGCTCATCGAGTATCCCCGCCCCGGGGTGCATTCCCTGGCCTTCCTTACCAGTGAAGACAACCCCGAGGTGGATGCCCGGACGGGCCAGAAACGGGTCTGTGTGTTTGTTCCAACCACGCCCAACCCGACGGCCGGCTTCCTGCTCTTTGTGCCTGAGTGTCAGGTCACCCGATTGGAAATGTCCGTGCCTGACGGCATCAAATACATCATCAGCCTTGGTTCCTTGGTGCCGGCATTTAGCCCCAGCCGCCGGTCCCACTGACCATGCCCGCTCCGTCGATCACCGCCTCGGGCATCATCCTGCGAACCCGGCCTCTGACCGAAACGAGCCTCATCGTGCATTGGATCACTTCCGATCTGGGGCGGATGTCAACCGTGGCAAAGGGAGCGCGCCGGGCCAAATCCCCCTTCCGCGGCAAGCTGGATTTGTTTTATCAGGCGGATTTCAGTTTTCAGCGGAGCCGCCGCTCCGAGTTGCACCTCTTGCGGGAGGCCAGTCTGCGCACAACTCACCCGGCGCTGCGCAGGGATTTGGATTATCTGCGCCAGGCCGCCTACGCGGCGGCGTTGGTCGAGCAAACCACCGAGACAGAAACCCCCTTGGACGGGATTTTTGAATTATTCAGTGACTTGCTCACGCAATTGCCGGCCACCCCGGCCAATCCCCTGACGGTTCTCTCCTTCGAACTTTGCTTGCTGGAGCGACTCGGGCAATCACCCGACTTTGCGGCCAGCCGGCTTAGCGCCGGCTCAGTCGAATTGGCGCAATCGTTGTGCGGGCAAGGCGCTCCGTTGGATAGCAAGCCCGGGGTGGAACAACTGAGGGAGCTGCGCCGATTCCTCCATGGTTTCTTGACTCAACATCTGGGCCGCGTGCCATCCAGCCGGACACCAGCCCTTCTGACCCCGGCCTGAAGGAATGCAGTTTACCTCGTCAGAGCGCAGGCGGCAGGGGAAAGATGGCCCGTTGGGGGAGATGTTTTGCGGGCCTGAACCTGCCGCCACCAGTGCAGCCATCGCAGCGTGTCTCGCCACGGCTTGATCTTGCTGCGCTCAGAGCGATAAATAACTTCAATGGGGACAAATTCCACAGCAAACGAAGCAGCCACAAAACGGAGCAGCACTTCCGATTCAATCTCGAAATGGGCGGCGTCAACCGGAATGGAAGCCCAAGCCGTAAGATTCATCAGCCGGAAACCACATTGGGAATCAGGCAGCGCTTGACCGGCGAGTCTGGAAATACGGCGGCTCATCCACCGGTTTACATGCCGGCGTAGCCAAGGCATCTCCCCGGCCTGCCCCATTCGGTTGCCAACCACCAATTTGGCAGTCCCGCGCCCGGCACAGCGGAGAAAAGAGGGGATGTCGCCCGGCGCGTGCTGTCCGTCCCCGTCCAGATTGAGTGCCCATTGAAACCCTGAGCGCCGCGCCTGCCGCCACCCCGTTTGCAGGGCAGCCCCCTTGCCACGCGCCACGGCATGGAATATCACTTCGGCCCCGGCATCGCGTGCCGCAAATGCGGTGGCATCCGATGAACCGTCATCGACCACGATCACGCGCGGCAGGTGGCGGCGCACCTCGGACACCAAAGGGCCGATTGTTCCCTCCTCATTCAGGCACGGAATCACTGCGGCACAATTTGCCTTCCAATTCATTTCGCCAGATTAGGGGGAAAGGTTGCAAGGAACCAAGGGTTTTCAGGCCGTTTTCAGGCCGCATCCGGAGAAAGCCGAAGGCCTTTGCTAATTCGGTTGCACGGCCACTGTGGTTCACTTTAGCTTGGCTGCAATGAGTCAACCGTTCACCCCCGACGTTGCCCTGTTGCAGCTGCGCGGATCGGCGCAGGCGTCCTTGCATCAAGAGGCGGCATGTGCCGCCCGGCAACGCTTTGGGCCTCGGGTTTTTGTGCGCGCCGTCGTGGAAGTCTCCAACTTTTGCCGCGAAAACTGCGCCTACTGCGGAATGCGCCGCGCCAACCGCAACTTGGCCCGCTACCGGGCCGCCCACGAACCACTGGCCGAATTGTTGCTCAAGCACCTCCCCTCCAGCGTCACAGATATAAACATCCAAGCCGGAGAAGATCCCGTGGCCGTGCGGGAAACCGTGCTGCCTTTGCTCCGCACGCTGCGCCGCGAAACCGCCTTGGGACTGAGCGTATGTCTGGGCACCTTGGATGCGGTCCTCTGTAACGAACTGCAAGCCGCCGGCGCAAGCCTTTACATCATCAAATTCGAAACCGCCGATCCACTCCGCTACGCCACCCTGCAGGCACCGGGCAAACTCTCAGAACGACTCCTTGCCATCCGACAGCTCGCCGACTCGGGCTGGCACGTCAGCTCCGGCTTCATCGCCGGCCTTCCGGAACAAAGCCCGACGCAACTCCTGGCCAACCTCACTCTGGCCGACACCCTCCCGCTGTCCGGATGCAGCGTTAGCCCGTTTATTCCCGGGGATGAAACCCCGTTGGCTGGAACGCCCTTAGCCGATCTGGAACTCACCCTAAATACCATGGCATCTCTCCGGCTGATGCGGCCCGACTGGGTCATCCCCGCGGTCAGCGCGCTTAATCTGGCCGGACAAAGCGACGGTTATAGCCGGGGCCTGCGCACCGGGGCAAATCTGGTGACCATTAATCTCACGCCGGAAAACTTCCGGGATAATTATCTGCTCTACAAAAGGGATCGGGTCATTATGAACGAGGAGCGGATTCTTTCAGCCCTTGCGAGCGAAGGTCTCTCCCCTTCGAAACAGAGTTTGGCTGACTTCTTCCGCGCCAACCGGCCCGTTGCCCATCTCAGGCCTCCCACCTTATTCCCAAATCCAGCCTGATCGCATCCATCGGGAGCCCAATTCTCATCGCGCGGCAACGCAACGAATCGGCTAACCGTGCGACACCGGGCCCAAACCCGGGCGGCGTTTGCCCCGTTGCAAGAGTAGCATTCGGCCCGAAAACCTTGACCTTTGGCGGTAGCGGACCTCTCCCCTGTCTGCCAGGCCAACACTCTCCGCAACGCCCAACCGATTCGCTCAGGATAAAAGCATTCAAAGAAACCCGGCGCGATTACCCGGGTTTGTGCGCAATCAATGCCCCTCGATCAGCAGCGGTGGTCATGAACTGAAATTGGCGGAATCCCGCCTCAGTCAAAAAGCCCTCATACTCCTGCGTAGAGTAGCACTTTCCCTGCGTTGAATGCATGAGCAGCGCCGAGTAAGCCGCCACCGGCAATGGCCCGCTCTTGTCCGCATTGATGAAGGCGTCATGGATGACGAGCATGCCGCCGCGGGGCAGCGCGTTGTAGGAGATGGCCACCAGCCGGCGCACTTCCGCCACGCCCCAGTCATGCAGCACGTTGGAGTAGAGATGCACATCGCAGTCCTGCGGCAAAGGATCGCAGAACATATCCGCGGCCCGCACTGCAATACGGCCGCTGAACCCGCGCTGGTCAATCAGTTTGGCGGCGATCCGATCCACCGGGCGTTGGTCCAGCACGGTGGCAAGCAATTGGGGATGCCTGGCTGCGATGGCGCACGCGTAAATCCCCGAACCGCCTCCGATGTCCAGCAACCGGGTGCGCCCGCGAAGATCCAATCTCGAAGCCAGGGCTTGTCCGAGATGAATCCCCCGGCAATCCATCGCTGCGGTGAAAGAGTTGGCGAAGGCCTGGGTCTCCATCGCTTTATGCCAGTCAAACCCGTCGCTGGCCCCGCCCCAGTTGGCGGGCCGATCGGTTTTTAGAACCACCAGAAAATCCTTGGCAACCGGGCGGTCCTTCAACGACGCATAGTAGGGAGCCAGATTCCAAGGCGACCCGCCGCTTAAATGCTCCCGCCCGGTCTCAGTGACATGGAACATACCGTCCCTCAGCGTGATGAAACCATTGGCGGTGAAGAGGGTCAGCATCACATCGGTCGGCCGTTCCGCTGTGCCGAAGTGGGCGCAGATGTCGGACGGGGTGGCCGGATTATTCGCCAGCCAGGTGAAGAAATCCAGATGCACAACCGCGGCGGTCAGAAGGTCCACCGCATAAAGCCCGTCACGGTAGCGATAGATTTCCAGCGGGTTGGTTTTCGGAGGCTGTGTCAGGTCAGAGGCGGTCATGCCGTTGGGGGGAATGAGTTTGTTAACAGAAAATTAACTGGGGGAAATCACCCAACGGCACACCGGTCGACTCTGGGAACTTTCCGCTGCGCTTTCCAGAATCCCTTGACGCGGGCAATGCGCGCCTGAGCGCATCTCCAACTTTCGGCGGCTGGGTTTCGTTCGTGATTTTCAATGGACAGAAGTTACTTGTGCGCTTAGCAGGCGCCATGACGCCATTGAACGGCGCAGGTTCTCCCGCGCATCCCCCTTGACACCAAAGTGCTGCAAGCCGATTGGTCCGGTGTAACCAATGCCCTTGAGCCGCCCGAGAAACTGGGGAAGATCAAACGAACCTCGGTCCAGAGGCTGAATCAGCCGGCTCCAATCGCCCTCATGCTCAGCACCGTTGATTGTCACCACAAACAGATAAGGCCGGCACTCTTCCAGAAGGGCCGGTATTTGCCCCTCATCCCCCACCTTCAAGCAATGGCAAACATTAAAAGTGATCCCCGCATTGGACCGGTCGACTTTCCGCACGACGCGCACAGCATCCTGAACCCGTTCCAACCAGGCCCCGGCATGGGGATAAAGTGCCACGCTCAGGCCGCAGGCTTGCGCCAAGGCCGCAAGCTCCCGTACGACCGCCACCGCTCGTTCATCACCCGCGACACTCGAGACAGGATGCGATTTGCTGGAGATCTGCAGCCAGAGGATTGTTCCCTGCCCTTTCAAGACTTTGATCGTCTCGGGGAGTTGCGGATCAAACGCGGGCACGCCCTCATCTAGGCGGACTGCGACATAGAGGGTGGACATTTTCAAGCCATGCTGCCGGAGTGCCTGGAGCATCCCGGGCACGCCCGGCGGTGTCCAACCCAAGCCGGCATAGCCCAAACCCTTCAAAGCTTCGGCTTTTGATTCCGGCGTTTTAAGCCCTTCTCCGTGAAGGCCGGGGTCCATCGCGAAGAATTCATTCGTCAGCCCCGTAGTCCGCGCTGTATCGCCGCCGGCAATTGCATTATGCAAAACCAGGGTCGCCAGAGCGGCGGCACCTAAGAAGCGCGCGGCGCAACGTGCAAAACACTGCCGAAAAAAAAAGACTTCTTTGCTCATTTAAATCAATCTGCACGTCAGGAGTGGCGTGGAATTATGCCGACAGCTTAACCCCTTGGGCGTCAGCTTGGCTAAAGTTCTTTTGCGGTATTTGAAGAATTTTTGCGCAAAGACCGTGCAGGAAACGAAAGTGTTTCTGTTTGAGCAGCGGCAGCTCGATGTCGTTGGATTTTTCATACCCTCCGCAGGGGGTGGTTTTCGACGATTTGCCTGTATTTTGAGATCCTGTTCAAACCACCGCGGAATTGCCCGCCCTTAGCCACGACCCCATCTATTGATAACAGAGGGAAACACCCCGAACAGGGATCCTGAAAAAACCACCGCGCGGGGGATTCATTTGGCTTGGGGCGGGAGGTTTACCATAAAGCCCATGGAGGGCATGAAGGGGGATGAATGACTTTTCTGATGGCGCAACATCTCTCGCCAATTCCCTGTGGCCGGCGACATAAGAAGGCGCTCTCATCGGGTGTCGCCTCGCTCCGATCCAGGTCCATCATACCCACCGCGATTTCATCCCCTGGTTTTCTCGGAACAGATCCTGCCGGTGATCCCGAGTTGATTGAGAAACCCGCTTCACGCGGACTGGCCGCCGTAAGTCGACGGCGCATCCTTTGCTCGTGTGACCGTGAGTTTCCACGGCACGGTATCCAAGAAAATCTCATCCTTCCATTCACCCGCCAGGCGAACTGAAACCAGCGATGCAAAAACGCTCATTACCCCCGATTTTATTCACTCATCCACTCCTTGACCCCCATTTCAATTGCGAAGATTAGGTTCACAAGGCTCACGACTCGATCCCGGGCGCTCGTTGATCGGACGAGGATCCGGGGTTTCAACCAAGTCCGTCTGAGAGGTAAGCAAGTGCATCAATTTGTTCTGTCGCGCTGCTCGTGGTCGATGGGCAACTCAAAGGTCAGGAGCGTGCCCTGACCCAACCAAGACTGCACAGTGCACCCCCCGCCCACCCCCTTCATCCGAGCCCGCATATTCTGCAGCCCGCCCCAGGCTGGCGCCGATGTCTCAAAGCCCACTCCGTCATCTTCAATCCAAACCCGCAGCCTCCCGTCGCTCAGGGCAAACCCCAAACGGACCTCGGCTGCCCGGGCATGGCGGACAATGTTGGTGAGCGCCTCCCGCAGACACAAAGCCAGTTGATACCGTGGTTGCGCCGCCAACGGCAGGGCTGGAATAACGGTTGGAAATTCAAAGTGCAACAACACTCCGCAGGGGCGCAGGTAACGTTCGGCCTTTTCCTGCAAAAAATCCGCCAGACTCAGAACCGAATCGCATTTGGGATTGACCGACCAGACCAATTCACGCGTCCGCGAGACCTGATCCCTAAGAATCGCAGAGCTGAGCTTCAACTGGCCCGCCCCGTTCCAACCATCCGCATTCGCGCTTCGGTGCAGGACATCCAACTGCAAGGCCAACCCGGCCAACTCCGTTCCCAGATCATCGTGCAAATCGCGGGCGATTCGGATGCGTTCCTGCTCTAAACCCCGTTCCCGTTCCAATCCCGATATTTTGCGGAAGGAATTCATGCGCAATCTTTGCAGGCCCCATAGCCCCCCCCCGCCGGCGACCACACACAACCCTTGGAACCAGAATCGTTGCCATACATGGGGGGCAAGGTGAAAGGAAAACGAGGCGGGTTTGGCGCTCCACACACCATGTGAATTGGCAACTGCCACCTCAAAGCAGTAATCCCCTGGTGCCAGATCGGAAAAGCGTATCCGCCGCTCCCCTGCGGCCACCTGACGCCACAGCGGATCATGTCCCAGAAGCCGGTAGCGGAAGATCAAACTCTTGTTATTGAGAAAGGAAGGGGAGGTGTAACTGAACTCAAAATTATGTTTGCCAGCCGGGAGCAGACAGGTGTTGTCGGAAAACAAACCGGACTGTCCAAGAATGGCTCCATTGGCCTTGGCCCGCCGCGGCAACACCTCCCCGGACACCATCTTCCCACTGTCCCAAACCCCTTCAATCAGGGCTGCGGGTGGATTGGTCAGCAAAGGCATTGACTCTTGGATCAGCCCTGGATCCACCCGCACCACCCCGCGGGCGGTTGCAAACCACAGCCGTCCGTCACGCCCCTTCCAAGACGCCGGACCGGACTGCGACCCGCTTGTTTCCGAGGAGCCCAGTCCGTCACCGCTGTCCAAAGTGAGAAATTGGATTCCGGAAACACGCCCCTGGGAAAACGCTTCCAGTTCACTCAGGGGTGTAAAATGAAGACCGTGCTGGCCCCCAAACCAAAGATTGCCCAGATCATCCAGCAGCATGGAATTAATAATTTTTTCGGGGATTTGGCTACTGGGGAGGACAATCGAGCAAACACCCTTGCTGATCCTAGTCAGCCCTTTGTGGGTCATGCACCAGAGGGATCCCTTGGGATCTTCCAGGAGGGCTTGGACAAAGATGCCTGCAAGCCCGTTGGTTGGCGTGTAGTGCGTGAGCTGCCCGGACTTCAGGGCATATAAGCCCTGCGCACTTCCCATCCAGAGTGTGCCCTGATGATCCTCACAAAAACAGCGTATGAATGGGACCGGTTTGAACATGCCGCTCAGGTTGGTGATGTTCAGGGACTCCATGCCGCATCTCAAGAGCCCCTTATTAATTCCCATCCAAAGCTGTCCGGAAGAATCAGTCGCCAAACTATGCAGCCAGCCGGGCACCTGGCTCGGGGTTACCAGTTGGGATGCCTCGCCTGAACGAACCCGGAAAACCGAGCCCTGCTTTGTTCCCACCAGAACACCTCCCCCAGGGGCGGGCCACAGACAACGATTGACACTGGCTGATCCCGTGTCCGCCACCGGAATAAAAGCCGGGGTTCCCGGGGAAAGGCAGCTCAATCCCTTTTGGCCTGCGGCCCAGATATTGCCAGCCTTGTCTTCACACACGGCTTGGACATCGCTTTCGACCAAATGATGGGCTGGAATAAAGCTTTTAACCAACTGAGGAGAAAACTGATATAAACCCTCCTCCGACCCGAACCAAGCATTCCCCTCCGGATCCACCTCCAGGCTGGAAACTTTCCCGCCTTCCCAGAGCTTGGTCTCATCGCTTTGCGCTGGCCGCCCCTGTATCTGTTCACAGGGCGGCTGGTTCTCCAACTGGCACCAGTCCCGACCCTGCGAACCCCCGGATAACCAAACCAAGGCCGTGCCGTCTGCCGCGGCAGGCATCCATCGCGGGGTGGTTCCAGCCGACACCAAAGCCAACGCGGTGCCGGTAGCCAGTTGCACCCGGCCTTCCGGCGCGAATCTTGCGCAAGCCCAGGCCGGAGCCGAGGCCTCGCGCACCAGATTGGTGACCACATCAAGCCCTTGCCGGTGAAGAGTCATCCAAGCCCGATCGGAAACCACTTCCAGCGAGCCGTCTTCCAGCCCCCGGGCGGCAAGCACTCTTTCCAGCAGGTTGACCTTGTGGCGCCAAGTCACACGTCCGCCTTCTACCCTCAGGCATTCACCTCCATAGAGCATCCACAGAGCCCCATCCAAACCGGCGGCCAGCACGCTCTTTCTGCCCTGCATCAAGGGCACGTCCGGCCCCTCAAAACGAGTGAATTCGTGCTGAAAGAGACGCAAAAAACCGCTGCGCGTCGCAATCCAAAGCGCCCCGTCCGGGCCTTCCTCCAGGGCGGTGATGCAGTCCCCATCCTGCCTTCTCATCGCCATGGTCTTGACTGCGGTGAAGGAGTTGAAGCGGCTGCCATCGAAGCGCGCCAACCCCCTCTGCGTCCCGATCCACAGATAGCCGTCGCGGGTCCGCTTCAGGCATGTGATGTGGTTGTCCGGCAATCCGTCGTCACTGTTCCAGATCCTCTGTGTGTAAGCTCTTGGGGTTTGAGGCAACGAAACCCCCTGCAAGCGGAAAAGCCCGCACGTCATCAGCATCCAGAGCACTTTAAAACACGCATGCCTGAGCACAGCTTGAAAACATTCCGAAAACAGCCCGCCATGATCCCGCGCCGTTCGATCCTCCCTGATCGGACGAGTCCAACATAAAAACGGTCTGTAAAACCTCATAAAGCCAAACCGGTCACTCGTCAGGCCCAAAGGAAGTTCCCCGGGCTTGCTTCTTTTGGAATGCCCGGGGAACGACCGTTGGTTCCCACTGTTACCAGACCACCGTCCCTTGGCATCTGCCCAAACCGCAGCGGGCACAACTTCCCAGAAAAACAAAAGGAGCGGTATCCCCAAAAGTGTAGATACCGGCAAAACGCCCCACCGGGTTCCATTGAGTGTCCGCGCCGCAAAACAAAATGCTCGCAATCCAGCGATCACAGGATGGCATGATCTCCCCGCCCGTCAGCAACAGGGCCCGCCCGATTCGTCCGCCAAAGTTTCGAGGCGCCGCAGGAGCCCTCCTGTATCGGTGAACGGATGGGTCGAATCGGGATTCATTGGACGGAAGCCAGGGGCAAGGCCGGCAAAACCCTGCAGGATGCGGTTTGCTGCTGACGGATCTGGTTGACACGGGCCGGATGCGCCCAAGCAATGCGGCGCAGTGGCCTCCGGTCTTGCCTTGCGCGGGGAGGTTTACTTGCGCGCCGGGAGCCCATTGCATTCCAAGGCTCGCAAAGCGGTAAGATCAACGCGCCCATTCAGACGATGGGTGAGTGAAGGCCAAGGCGGATGACCAAAGGAGGATTCTTCTGACTTGTCGATTTGGCCGCTCTCAACCCGACAAACTCCGTGTTGAAGAAACGGGCCGGGCCGCAAACGGAACGCAACCTTTGTTTTTTCCAAAGCCCAAGCCTTTGTTCATCAAGCGCCTCCAGCCAGTTTACTGTCCATCGCCAGAGGCTGAAAAAGAATTCTGAAAACCACCGATAACCGGCCCTTGGCACCGGAAAAACTCCGCCGCGCTACCCCTTGGCGTTCAGGCTTTTTCAAACCGTTTCGGATCAGGCCGCTCCGGGAACCGTCAGGGGCGGCGTGAGGCGGACATTGCCGGGTTGCAGAAACTTGGCCACCGCTTGGGCGCGGGAATGAACATGAAGCTTCTCGTAAATCCGGCGGATATGACTGCGGGCGGTGTCAAAGCTGATGCCCAATTGATCGGAAATTTCCTTGATAAGAAAACCCTCGGCCAAGCGCGCCAGGATTTCCTGTTCCCGCGCCGAGAGGGTGGTCAGCTCGCCGGAAGGGCGCTGGGCATGAAAATAGTGCACCACTTTGCGGGCAATCTGTCCGCTCATCGGAGCTCCGCCCCGTTGCACTTCGCGAATGGCGTTGAGCACTTCAGGCGGCGGCGTCTGCTTGAGGAGATATCCGGCAGCCCCGGCGGTGAGCGCCTCGAAAATCTGGTCGGGATTTTCATAGACCGTCACGATGAGGAATTGGCTGGGGATGTTTTCTGATTTGAGCTTGCGAACACATTCAATCCCGCTCATGCCCGGCAGATTGATGTCCATGAGCACGACCTCGGGACGGATACGGGGCAGTTCCTTAAGCGCATCCTCGGCACTCGCGTAGGAACCCAGACACTTGAAATCACGCGAACGCCCCAGAACACGGACCATTCCGTCCCGGACGCCTTGATCGTCTTCTACTATGGCCACCGTGATTGGCATGGGTTCAGTTTGCATAGCATCCCTTAACAAATCGCAACAGGCAACACAATCATGCAACCCGCCCCTCCTGCCTATCGTTCAAATGAGTCAGACCGCGGCGTTGACTCCGTGGACGCCGCGCCATTAGCTGGGGAGGAATACTAACGAAACGGGTCAGACACCCACCCCCATTTAAATAAACAACCAATGAAATCCACCCACTCCTTTCTGGCCCTGTCCGCCGTCCTGGCCCTTGCGAACACCTGCCACGCGGCGGACAAACCGTTCCAACTTAACAGCGGCGACCGGGTCGTGTTCTACGGCGACAGCATCACCGATCAGCGCCTTTACACCACGTTTACCGAGACCTTTGTGGTGACCCGGTTTCCGGAAATGCAGGTCGACTTTGTGCATTCCGGTTGGGGCGGCGACCGGGTGAGCGGCGGCGGCGGCGGCGGGATTGACCAGCGCCTCAGCCGGGACGTGTTCGCCTACCACCCCACCGTCCTCACCATCATGCTGGGCATGAACGACGCGTCCTATCGCCCCTTCGACGCCGTCGTCTACGCGCAATACACCAACGGCTACCAGCATATCGCCGATTCGCTGAGGAGGAACTCGCCCTCAACCCGGATCACACTCATCGAACCCTCGCCCTTTGATGACGTGACGCAACCGCCAAAGTTTGAAGGCGGTTATAATCAGGTGCTGGTTCGCTACGGCGCCTATGTGAAGGATCTGGCGGCCCGTCAGGGGCTGGGGCTGGCCGATTTGAACACCGCCGTGGTAACCGCGCTTGAAAAAGCACGGGCCACCGACGCCGAGAAAGCCAAGAAAATCATCCCCGACCGGGTCCATCCCGGACCAGCCGGACACTTGCTCATGGCGGCCGAATTGCTAAAAGCGTGGAACGCACCCTCCACCGTCACCGCCGTTGAGATTAATGCCGCCGACAAGTCGGTGAACCGTCAAACCTCCACCTTGGTCACCGACTTGAAGGTTGACGGCTCGGTGGTTTGGACGCAGTTGGACCGGGCCCTGCCCATGCCGGTAGACTTGAACGACGAGGTGACCGCCCTGGCAGTGGGCGCGTCGGACTTCATCGAATCCCTAGACCAGCAACCCTTGAAGGTGACCGGATTGAAGCCGGGCAAATACAAATTGCAAATCGACGGCGAGGCGGTGGGTGACTTCACCCACGAGAAACTGGCCGCGGGGATAAATCTGGCCTTGCTCAAAACGCCCATGACGCAACAGGCGCGCGAAGTTCATAAACTTACCCTGCAGCACAACACCGTTCATTTCGAAGCCTGGCGGGATATCCAAGTGCGGCTTGAACGGCACACCGGCACCAAGTTCGCTTTGGCCACCAGTGCCGTGCTGGACGCCTACAAGGAGGAAGAAAACTCCCTGATCCGCAAGCAGCGGGCCGCCGCCAAGCCCCTGCCGCGCCGCTACGAACTGGTCCCCTCCAACTGAACCCGCTTTTACGGACCACCCATCCGGGTAGAAAACGCCCCAAAACAAATGAGCGGGAAGAAAAATTTGACTCTTTGAGCCCCGCTCGCTAAACCTCTGTCACATTAAATCCCGTTTCGCTGCTGAAGCCTCGAACTGGGAAAACAGTTTGCCCTAATCAAAAAATGAAAACCGAATCCTCGAAGTCCATTGTCATGAGCTCCGGCCTGAGCCGGCGCCAATTCCTGCGCCGCACCGGCATTGCCGCAGGCGCCACCGCCTTCGCCTTCCCCTTTGTAGGCCGCGTCCTGGGCGCCAATAGCCGCATCAACATTGCCTGCATCGGCGTGGGCGGCAAAGGCGACAGCGACAGCAGCAACGCCGCAGAGTGCGGCGGCAACATCGTCGCCATCTGCGACGTCGACCAGACAGCCTTGGATAGGAAGAGCAAGCAACTGGGCGACAAATCCATGAACCCGCGCCAGTTCAAAGACTATCGCAAGATGCTCGACACAATCGGCAAGGACGTGGATGCCGTCACGGTGTCGACTCCCGACCACCATCATGGCATCGCGGCCATTCGGGCCATGACGATGGGCAAGCATTGCTTCTGCCAAAAACCGCTGTGTCAGACCATCAGCGAAGTGCGCGCCGTCCGCCAATTGGCGCGTGAAAAGAATCTCGCCACCCAGATGGGCAACCAGGGCAGCGCCGAGCCCGGGCTGCGCCGCGCCGTTGAAGTGGTGCACGCCGGGGTCATCGGCAAGCCGCTCGAACTGCACGTCTGGTCCAACCGCCCGGTTTGGCCTCAGGGCTTGGATCGTCCGTCAGGCAGCGACCTCGTGCCTGGGACGCTGGACTGGGATTTGTGGCTGGGACCGGCGGCCAAGCGCCCCTTCAAGAAGGACGTCTACCACACCTTCAAATGGCGCGGGTGGTTCGATTTCGGAACCGGTGCTCTGGGCGACATGGCCTGTCATACCGTCAACATGCCCTTCCGCGCCCTCAAACTCGGCTACCCCACCGTAGTCGAACTGGAAATCGCCTCCCGCTTCTATTCAGAAACCTTCCCCAAAACCTCCCGGATCCGTTTCGAATTCCCCGAACGCGAAGGCCTGCCCCCGCTCAAAATGTGGTGGTATGACGGCAATCCCGATGCCCATCACGCCAATTTCATCGAACCGCTCCGGCCCTCAGCCCAGCACACCAGCGAGATCATCAACACCTACGAAAAACTCCCGCCCGCCGGCGCCCTTATCGTGGGTGAAAAAGGCAAACTTTTTTCCCCGGACGACTACGGTGCCAAATTCTTCCTCGCGATGAACGGCAGCTCGGAATTCCGCCCCGGCGACCAGCACGAAGCCTGCAAAGACGTGCCCATGGTCATCCCCCGGTCCCCCGGCCACATGCAGGAATGGTTCCGGATGATGAAGGAAGGCGTGCCCTCCTATTCAAACTTCGAGATAGCCGGCTATCTGGCCGAAGTCATTCTCCTAGGTTGCGTGGCTCTGCGGATGGGCGAAGGCCAACGCATGGAATGGGACGGGCCGAATATGCGCTCGACCAACCTGCCTGATGCTGTGCATCTGGTGAAGCGGAACAACCGCCACGGCTGGGAATCCTGAGCCCGGCACAGGTATCCACCGTAATCTTCCAAGGGACAGCGCAGGGCGCTGTCCCTTTTTTATTTTGCGCCCGGCAGGGCGCACTGACTTGTTGGTTAAAGTCCGCTCCACCCGGCAAAGGGAAGTATTCGCCGAACAGCAAGTGTGTCGGGCGCGAGGCCGAACCTGAGGGAATCTGTAATGAAAACGATGGCCTGAAGAACAGGAATCGCATCCGAGGCAGCCGCAGCGGACGAGCGGGCGCGAGGACTTAAAGTCCAACACTTGCGCGGCAGCTGCGAAAGCAGATGTGGCGGGCATAAGAGTGGAGGACGGTGAGGTTCTAACCCTCACATCCTGCCCGATCATCCCGGCACGGTCCGCCCGCGCGACATCCCCCGGCTCGCGCCTTGTTTTGCCACTCCAACCGGCTATCCTAACCGAGTGTTGACGGCGAAAAAAATCCTGCATGGTGGCGCCCGATTAGCCGTTCTATGGCTTTTATTGAACGCCGCCACGGCTCGGGCAGCCACCAATTCAGCCTGGCTCTATCGCGCCTGGCAGCCTGACGAAGGCTTGCCGGACAACACGGTGACGGGAATCAGCCAAACCACCGACGGTTTTCTCTGGGTCGCCACTCCGGGCGGATTAACCCATTTCGACGGAGTCCGCTTTCAGGATTTCGCTCCCGCAAACACCGCAGGCACTCCGAGCAGCGTCATGCAGGCACTGATGCTTGACCACCTGGGCCGGCTCTGGATTGCCAAAGAGCTGGGCACCCTGCTCTGCTTGGACAACGGACACCTAAGCACGCTGAGCGCAGCGCAGGGGCTGCCCAAGAGCCGGGTCACAGTGCTGGTGGAGGACGGCGGCGGGGCCGTGTGGGTGGCTCATGCCGACGGTCAACTCGCCCGCATCCAGCAGGGTCGTGTTCACACCTTTACCGCGGCGGACGGCTGGGGGGACAATCTGCATAGCTGGCTGGCCTGCGACATGAGGGGCCGGCTCTGGTTTGTCAGGAACGGCGAACTGGGGGTTTATGAAAAGGGCCGCTTCCGCGTCCTTCACGAATTGCATCCCGATGCCTACTGCATTGCCGCGGCGCGGTCCGGCGGGATTTGGGTGAGTGGACGCCGCGAATTGTGGCGCTGCCGGGAAACCAACAGCCCGGTATTGCTCGGCCCACTGCCTGCTTTCTGGCCCAACGCCATCACCACCGCCCTCTGCGAAGACCACACCGGCGCAGTCTGGATGGGAACCGAGGAGGCGGGACTGTTCCGCTACGACGACTCGGGCTTTGTGAGTGTGAAAACATCGCACCGCGAAATCCTTAGCATCGCCGAGGATCGCGAAGGCAGCCTTTGGGTGGGCACGCGATTGGGCGGATTGAACCGTCTGCGCCGCAGCGCCCTTGAGCTGCAGGACATCCTGCCAGACCTGCCGCCCGAGGCGGTGACCTCCGTCTGCCAGGACACGGCCGGCGACCTGTGGGCCACCACTCAGAGCGGACTGGTCAGTATGGGGCAGGAAAACAATTGGAATGTTCTCTCAACCGATCCTGACTGGTTCGCCCGCTATGCCAATTGCATCAGTCCGGCCGCCGATGGAGGAGTTTGGATCGGCACCCAACACCGCGGATTGGTCAGTTGGCGTGAAGGGCAGACCACCGATCTGCGGCAGGCCGATGGTCTGGCCGGGGACTCAATCCGCTCGCTGCTAACAACGCGGTCAGGAGATGTATGGATCGGCACCGAAGGTTCCAATGGGCTCCACCGGTTGCGCGAAGGGCACCTGACCCGTTTCCCCCTCCCCAATGAGACGAGCGTTGTCAGCACTCTGGCCGAGGACGCCACGTCGGGCCTCTGGGCGGGCACCTCCGACGGGCATCTCCTGCGCATTTTGGGGGACGTAATGACCGATCTTACCGACAAAACGCTGCCGGAGCCGCAGGCCATCCGCTGCCTGACGACCACACCCGAGGGCAGCCTGTGGATTGGCTACGCCGGTCGCGGCGTGGGCCGATGGAAAGCCGGGCGCTTCACCCAGTTCCGCGCGCGGCAGGGATTGCGCGACGATTACATTTCCCAAATCCTGCCCGACTCCCGGGGCCACCTCTGGTTCGGGGGCAACCGCGGATTGTTCTTCGTCAAGCAAAGCGACTTCGATCTGGTTGCCAGCGGCAAAGCCACCCGGGTCCGCTCCGTTTCCTACGACTGGGAAGAGGGTGTTTTGCCGTTGCAAAGCAGCCACGACCATTGGCCGGGCGCCTTTCAAAGCAGTGACGGCCGCCTCTGGTTCCCCACCCGGCGCGGCTTGGCGGTGCTCGACCCGGAGCAGGTGGCCGAAAACCCCATCGCCCCACCGGTCGTTATTGAACGGGTGAGCATCGACGGCAGCACGGCCGCGCTTTACCACCCCATGGAAAGTCCGGGTGAGACCAATGCGCCGGCTTGCATCAGCCTGCGCCAGAGCGGCCCCCGTTTGAACCTGCCGCCGGGCAATCAACAGACGGTCATCGAGTTCACCGCCCTGAGCCTGACTGCCCCTGGAAACATGTCCTTCCGATACCGGCTTGAGGGACTAGACAAGGGCTGGATGGATTTCCGCGGCCGGCGCAGCGCCAGCTATCCGCACCTTGATCCGGGCAACTATCGGTTCACTGTCATCGCAAGCAATAATGACGGCCTCTGGAACGAAATCGGGGCTTCCCTGAAAATTCATGTGATGCCCTTTTTCTGGCAGTCATGGTGGTTCCGCGCTCTCAGCGTGATCCTGGTGCTCGGTGCCAATGGAGCCGCCGCCCGATACTATGCCCTGCGCCGGATCCGCCGCCGCCTTGAACAAATCGACCGCGAACGCGCCGTGGAAAACGAGCGTTCCCGCATCGCCCGCGATATCCACGACGATCTGGGGGCCAATCTCACCGAAATCACCCTGCTGAGCGAATTGGCCCAGAGCCCAGATGCGCCGCCCCAGGAGGTCCAGGCCGACATCCGCAAGATTGCCGTCCGCGCCCGCGAATTAACCCGCTCCGTCGACGCCACGGTCTGGGCGGTGAATCCGCGCTTCGACAACTTCGACAGCTTCGTAAGCTATGCCTGTAGTTATGCCGAGGATTACCTGGTCAGTGCCGGGGTGCGGCTACGCATGGATGTCCCGGGGGAACTCCCCAACCACGCCCTCCCACCAGAGGTCCGACACAACGTCTTTCTCATTCTCAAAGAGGCCTTGAACAACACCGTCAAACACGCCGCCGCCACTGAAGTCTGGCTGCGCCTGGCCCTGCTGCCCGGCGGATTCACCCTGACCCTCGAGGATAACGGCAAGGGATTCCAATCCGGACCGGAGCCCATGAGCGCATCGGCCCATCATGATGGCCTGTTGAACATGCGCAAACGAATCGAGAGCATCGGAGGCGAACTGCAAATCCACACCGAAACGAACCGGGGCACGACCATCCACCTGCGCGTTCATTTCCGACGGGGTTGAATCCGGCCGTTGGCCCAACGGCCCGGAAGCCGCAACCGCACTCATTTTCGAGCTTGATTGCCACCGGAGATAAGAAAATCATATAGAACAAAATGTCCAATGCACCTGTTTTACAGCTCGACCTGCCCGGAATCAAAAAAGTCCGCTCCGGCAAAGTCCGCGAAGTCTACGATCTGGGCCAGTCCTTCCTGCTCGTCGCCAGCGACCGGCTCTCCGCCTTCGACGTCGTCCTCCCCAACGGCATCCCGCGCAAAGGCGAGGTCCTGACCCAACTCTCCCATTTCTGGTTCGAAAAATTCTCCTCGCTGGTGCCCAACCACCTGTTGGCGGGGGCGGACGATCCGTTGCCTGAAAACCTGCAGCCCTTTGCCAGCCAGTTGGCCCGCCGTTCGATGATCGTCAAGAAAGCCGCACCGCTGGCCATTGAATGCATCGTGCGCGGCTACCTTTCCGGCAGCGGCTGGAAGGAATATCAAAAATCCCGGACCGTCTGCGGCATCCAATTGCCCGCAGGCCTCACCGAATCAGCCGAACTGCCCCAGCCCATCTTCACCCCCTCCACCAAGGCCGAAGCAGGCCATGACGAAAACATCTCTTTCGATCAAGCCTGCAGCATCGTCGGCTACGACCTCGCCATTCAGGCCCGGGATCTGAGCCTGAAAATTTATACCGCCGGCCGCGATTACGCCCGCCAGCGCGGCATCCTCATCGCCGACACCAAATTCGAATTCGGCCTTTTCGAGGGGAATCTCATCTTGATAGACGAGGTGCTGACGCCTGATTCCTCGCGGTTCTGGCCGGCCAGTCAGTATGCGCCGGGCCGCGGCCAGCCGAGCTTCGACAAGCAATTCGTCCGCGACTACCTCGAGTCGCTGACTTGGGACAAAACACCGCCTGGCCCGCAGCTACCTGAGGATGTCATCCTCAAAACCAGCTCAAAATACGTGGAAGCCTACGAAAAACTGACGGGGAAACGTCTTTAGCAGAATCCATTTGGTTGAAAAGCTCCCACCACATGGGGAAACGATCCTATCCACCCGCCAAACCCATCTAGTGGGGGCTGGCAGACCGGGCGGGATGAACTCCAAATACTTCCCTCTTACCGGGGTGTAATTAGTGCGCATCTCACACACCACGGCCTCCGCCCGACCTTCTACGGACCGGTCTTTCTCCGTCCACCTGCCCTACGGGGCGTCTGTCACCCTTCCCGCGGATTATTGACGCGGACCAGCTTTTCATGCTGCTCACCGTGGTGAGGGAGGCTCTGCGATGATCGTCCCCGGACCGGCCACGCGCATCTTCCTGAGTCCGGGCGCCACGGATCTGCGCCGTTCCTTCGACGGCCTCCACGGGCTCGTGCAATCCCAACTCGCCGAAGATCCGCGTTCAGGCCATTGGACGTCTGTATCAGGTTGAAAGTATCCGACCGGCGGATCCATGCCTCAGGGTGCGCAGATTTCCTGATCAAGAAGGTTCGGATGTCTTGGCC
>CAIQOK010000030.1 GCA_903873415.1 uncultured Verrucomicrobiota bacterium
AACTGCCCCCAGACTTTGAAGCCGAAGTGAATCCGTCTCCGACAATTATCCGCCCCTTCACCCGGCCTTTGGTCCATCCTCTTCCCGCCTGGCGGGGAGAAGGGCGGGAAGAGTGGGTTTCGAATTTTTTGACGCCCGTTGGCCCTTTTCCCCTCCTCCCGGCCCCCCACGGTCATCAACCTGCTGATTATCTATTTCTCTTAAATTAAATCTCCTAATCTGGATGTTTTACCATTGACCTCACTAACGTCGTTGTTTTTTAGATCGAAATGTTTGGTTGGATATCCCTGCTTCCGGGTTCATCCGCGGTCCGCTGTTATCCTGCTGCGGTTTGTCCTGACCGCAGCCTTGGTTTTTCCCGCTCAAGTATCTCACGCGGCTCAAACTTGGAGCCAGTCCTCCGGCAACTGGGATACCATCACAACTAATTGGACCGGCGTCGCCTGGGTCAACGGCAGTGATGCCATTTTCAGCGGTGGCGCTGGGAGCACGATCACGATCAACACCCCGGGGATTTCCGCCAAATCGCTCACGTTCAATGTGGACGGAGACACCGTTGCCGGGAGTGTAGCCAACAACCTCACGCTCACCGGCGCGCCTTATGTCTCGGTCGGGGGCGGATTGTCCGCCACCCTGAGCACACCGCTGGCCGGGACAGCCGGCCTGATCAAGCAGGGGGATGGCACTTTGGCGTTGTCCGCTTCGACCAATTCCTATTCGGGTACCACGACCGTCAATGGCGGTGTTCTTACTATGGCTGGGACACAGGCCAGTGCGGTGCTCGCCGCGGCCGGTGGATATGTTAACCTGGATGCAGGGGCGGGTGGTGTTTTGTCTTCCAACACAACCCTCACCCTCGGCACGGCGGCCGGTGGTCGAGGAGGATTTATTTACGACAACACCACCGCATCCGTAGCGAAAACCCAGACTCTGGCATCTTTGTCCGCACCTTTTGGCTCGGCTGCGGACAACTTCGTTCAAGTTACCCGGACTGCCGCCAAGCCTGTCAGCCTGATATTCACGACCCTTGGCAGCAACGCCACCGAAGCGGGTCACGTGATTAATTTCATCACCCGTGACCTTGCCGGAGGCGGTGTTAACGGCACGGATTACAAAATTGTTCTCGGCAACCAAACCGCCTTGAAAATTTCCATCCAGTACGCCTACTTCAACGGCGGAGATTTTGCGGTTTACGACACCACCGCAGGCACCGGGTTAAGCGGTTTTGTGCGCGGAATCAAATACGGCGTTGATCCCGGGACAGCCACAAGTTCAGGCGGAGTTTCCTTTGCCGGCACTTCGGCCCAGGAGATCACGGGTAGCATCACCGCTCAACCCAGTGTTTCGTTGGCCATTGGCACGCTTAATGGCAGCCTCAAAATTGTCGGATCCAGCGATCTGACCATGGCTTCGGCCCAGAGCAGCTTGACCATTAACCAGACGGGCAACACCGGGATCACCGGGCTGCTCAAAACAGGCGGGGGCACTTCAGTCCTGAGTGGCGGTAGCGGGCTGGTGTTTAACGTCGGCCAAGCCTATTTCCGGGTGGACAACACCAACGATGTGCTCGACATCGCCATGCCGATCAGCTTTGGAACTAAAAACCGGATCGCCAAGTCCGGAGCCGGCAAGCTCATTTGGAGAAGCGGTGCCACTTCGCTGGCTTATGGGCTTTATGTCATCGATGGGATTTTGGAAATAGGAGGCGCCAGCACCCTCACCGATCCGTCCTCCTCCGGAATGGTTATTGGCAGGGGGGCATCGCTGCGCTATAATTCCTCCGCGTCATCTACCCTCGTGCTGGTTGGGGGGCTCGGCGCCGTGGCCGTGACCGGATCGGGCACACTGACTTTCAGCGGAAACAATACGTACACCGGCGGCACCACTATCAGTGCCGGTTCTCTTCAGCTCGGCAGTGGAGGCACAACCGGATCAGTTCTGGGCAATATTACCAATAACGCAACGCTGATTTTCAACCGCTCCAATGCGTCAACCTATTCGGGCGTTATCTCGGGCAGTGGCGCGGTCGTCCAGAATGGCGCCGGCACGAACACCTTGGGCGGCACTAACACTTACACCGGTTCCACCACGATCAACTCCGGCTCTCTCGCCCTGGGAAGCCCCACCGCCCTTGGACGGAGTTCCAAAATCGCCATCGCCACCGGTGCCACTCTGGCTCTGAACGGTAACAGCATCGTCGTGGATGTTCTCCAGATTAACGGTGTGAGCTTGCCCCGGGGCACCTACAGCGCTTCCACGCACCCCGCATCAATCTTGGGCAGCGGTTCAATTAAGTCCGGATACGCCTCTGCCATTGCTGGCGTGCCCACGGCCTCGGCCATCACTTATGGCCAGGCCTTCAGCGCATCGGCATTGACCGGCGGCAGCGTGACGAATGCCGCCGCCCTCGCAGTCCCGGGCTCCTTCAGTTTCGCAACACCGGCGGACTTTCCCGATGCTGGAACAACTAATGCCCCTGTAATTTTCACACCGACGGATACGGCCAATTACAGCTCCCTCACCACCAGCGTCAGCGTGACTGTCTTCAAGCTCGCTGTCGGTGTCTCAGGAATCCCCGCGGCATCCTCTCTTGTCTATGGCCAGCTCCTGAGCCAATCCGTTCTGAGCGGCGGCAATGCGACCAATGTCTTCGGCACGAATCTTCCCGGCGCTTTCAGCTTCGTTTCTCCGTCCATCGTTCCTGCCGCTGGCATCACGAATGTCGCGGTCCTGTTCACTCCGGTCGACGCTGCCCACTATGATACCGCCACCGGCGCGGTGAGCGTGGCGGTATCGCGCCAGACTCCCGGCGTGGCCAGCGCTCCCTCGGCTGTTTCAACCATCACCTACGGCCAGTCCTTTCGCGCCACCAGTCTCACCGGCGGCTCGGTCACCAACACCGCCGGGGCAGGGGTGTCCGGCACCTTTGCCTTTGCCACTCCGGATGCGATTCCGCCGGTCAATACCACCAACTTCCTGGTCACCTTTACGCCAGTGGATACCAATAACTACAATTCGCTGGTTGCCACCGGCGCGCTTGCGGGCTTTCAGCTCGCCTACGCCACCACCAATGCGACCCGGATCAATAACAACATTGCCTACAGTGTGAACAACGCGGCCGCATTGACCAATGCCAGCTTCAGCCGGGTGAAATACCGGATGGAAGCTCAGGTCAATGGTGTCCTGCAATACGCCGAGGCCTCCTTTGACGCCTGGGCTGGATTGACAGTGGCCCAGCTGCGCGTCCCTGACGCAACTTATACGGGAACGATCCAGCTCAACGTGAGCAACCTCACGGTGGATTGCAGCTATCCCGGCGTGGTCAACGGCAGTGGGCAGGTCGGGCGTCTGGAAATCTGGCCCAGCAACTACGGCACGGGGACCTCGGGTAATGTGGGCGGCAGCAGTTCCACTTTTGATTTTGATGACTCGGGTTTCAATGGCGGTTTGGGTTATGGATGTTTCCAGGTTCACAACCTGTCCTCCAATCCGAAGCAGACGGTCTTCGCCTGGAACAACCACGGTTCTTCCAATCCTGACGTCGGGTTTGGCAGCAATCCTGTCAGCAATCCTGACTGGACTTTCAACGGCGTGTTGTCCGGCCTGTCACTCGCCACTTGGAAACTCCAGATCTTTATCGGATCCGGCGCGACCGCCTTGGTGGTGCCCGCCACCCCCGTGCTCGCCGCCGCCCCCACAGCCTCTCCCCTCACGTATGGCCAGCCCTTGAGCGCGACGTCCTTGAGCGGCGGTTCGGTGACGAATTCCTCAGGCGCCGCGGTTCCCGGCACCTTCGCTTTTACTTACCCGTCGGCGGTTCCTCTCGGCGGCTCCACCAACGCTTCGGTGACCTTTACCCCGACAGATTCTTTGAATTACAGCAACATCACCACCGCGGTCACCGTGACTGTGGCCAAGCAGACCCCCGTGCTGTCCGCGGCCCCGACGGCCGCGTCGATCAATTACGGGCAGTCCCTGGCAAGTGCGGTGCTGAGCGGCGGCAGTGTGACTAATGCGAACGGAGTCAGCCTGGCGGGTAGCTTCGCGTTTGCCGCTCCCTCCACCATTCCCGGCGTCGGCAGCAGCAGTCAAAGTGTTTACTTCACCCCGACGGACAGCATCAATTACAATGCGCCAGGAACCGCGGTGAGCGTGACCGTGACTGTGAACAAGCAGACTCCCGTGGCGTCGGCCGTGCCGGCGGCTTCCGCTCTGATCTATGGGCAGGCTTTGAGCGCCTCGGTGTTGAGCGCTGGTTCGGTCACCAACGCGACCGGAGCCAGTGTGGCGGGCACGTTCAGCTTTATCACGCCGTCCCTTGTTCCCAATGCCGGATCCACGAACGCCCTCGTGCTGTTTACGCCGACGGATGCGGCGAATTACAACACGCTGACCGCCACGGCGTCGGTTGTTGTGGCCAAACAGACCCCGGTCGTGGCCGCAAGACCCGCGGCATCTGCGATGGTTTATGGCCAGACCTTAAGCGCCTCGACGCTCACCGGCGGCTCGGTGACCAATGCCCTTGGCGCTGGGGTGCCTGGAACGTTCACATTTACCGCGCCGTCCGTCGCCCCGGCCGCCGGCACAGTGACTGCCGACGTGACTTTCACGCCGTCGGATGCAGCCAACTACAATGCGGCCGCATCCTCCGTGACGGTCCTTGTCGGTAAACAAACTCCTCTTGTCGCGGCGGAGCCGTCGGCCACCGGCCTGACTTATGGCCAGTCGTTCAGCGCCTCAACTCTCACTGGAGGCAGCGCGACGAACGCCGCCGGAACCGCGGTGCCCGGCTCGTTTGCGTTCAACTCTCCTTCGGATGTTCCGTGGGCGGGCATCACCCATGCCGCTCTGACTTTTACTCCGATGGATACGGATAATTACACATCGGTAATCAGCATGGCTGAACTCATGGTCAAGAAGCAGCTGCCCGTGGTGGTGGTGGCACCGACGGCTTCTGCTCTGACTTACGGGCAGCCTTTCAGCGCGTCACTGCTGAGCGGCGGCAACGCGGTCAATGCCGCCGGCGAAGCAGTGCCGGGCTCGTTCACTTTCTCCGCTCCGGCAGCTGTGCCCAACGCCGGCTTAACCAATCCAGCAGTCTCTTTTACCCCCGTCGACACGGCCAATTATGAAACAATTACCGACATGAATAGTCCCCTTGTCGCGACCTATCCGCAAATCATCTATGATTTTAACGACGATACACTCCAGGGCTGGAACAACCGGGTTTGGACCGGATCGGAGTGGATGGATCTGGCTCCCAACGCGACGAGTGCGGAGGGTCAGGCCTTGGCTCTTGCTCCCGACGGCCTCTTCGTCCCGGGAGTCTCTTCCGTCTGGGTCAGTGGTGACACGGACACCCACTGGAACAGTCTCTGGCTCCGATCGCCCGCATTCTTCCTGAGCGGTCAGGGTGATCTGACAGTGGATCTGGCCAGGGGACAGGCTGAATCTGATGCCCCGACAAATGACCAGACTGTTTCCGGTTATTCAATTGTCAACGGGGGGTGGAAGGGTGTTGCGCTGCGACGCGTGAGAGACGGGGCCTTTGTCCTCGTGAAACCCCGCAGCCATGTCGGTGACGATTATGAAACGGAGACCTTCACCAAAGCGGAATTGGCTCCCTATGTGAACGGCGACGCCTACACATTGGATCTGATGAACTTGGGATCGGGCACATGGGGATGGTTGACAATGGACAACGTCACCATTCCCGGGGCAGCCACTTTGGCCGCCGCGCAACCCATCTCGGTGAGCGTGACGGTGAACAAGGCCAAGCCGGTGGTCGCTGTGAACGGCGGCACTTTTGTTTATGATGGCACAGCCAAGGCCGGTAGCGGAACGGCCACCGGCGTCATGGGCGAATTATTGCCTGTCGATCTGGCCTACGGAATGACCGTTTCCGCTTCATCGGTGCTGCTTGAGAATATCAATGGCAATGACCAACCCCAACCAGCCCAATCCGGCCCCGCTGTGGATTTGAACCTGACCTTCTCGTTCGGCACCCAGGGCCGGACGGTTGATACTCTAAGCTTCTTCGGCCCAAGCGGGCAGACGATGACAGAAGATATAGATATTAGCGGTCTGACCGATGTTCAAACGATTGCCGCCACCGAGACGGTGCTTTCGGGTTTCAGCAAATACTCCTTCAGCCTGGCAGCGCTGAATTTACAGACCTTGGAAGCCGGCCGGGATTATACCATCGAAGTGCGGAACAACATTTCTTCTGGATCTGGGATCTATGTGACTTCGAACGAAAATGTGACGACAGTGCAGGGTGCGTCGTGGAGTCATTACGATGGAGCCTGGGCACAGTTCCAGTTGAGCACCACAGGATCGGGCTTCTCTATTTTGGCGGGTGCCCCGGTCTCGGCCGGAAATTATAGCGTGACGGCTTCGACAGCAGGGGATGCGAATTACGAGGCTGCGAGTAGTGTCCCGGTTTTGTTGTCCATCACGCCCGGTGTGCCCGTGGTTTCGACTCCTCCCTTGGCCGGTGCCTTGGTTTTCGGTCAGTCGTTTGCGGCCAGCAGCCTCAGCGGTGGCTCGGTAATTAATGCCGTCGGCACCGCCGTGGCCGGCTCGTTTGCGTTCGCTTCTCCTTCGGGCGTACCCAATGCCGGCTCGACCAATGCCGTCGTCACGTTCACCCCGCTTGACGCCGCTAATTACAGCACCGCAGACATCGCGGTGTCCGTGACCGTCGCCAAGCAGACCCCGCTCGTCGCTTCAGCGCCCTCCGCTTCCGCACTCGTTTACGGACAAGCTTTGAGCGCATCGATCCTCAGCGGCGGCTCGGTGACCAATGCGGCCGGGACCGCCGTGTCCGGCACGTTCGCCTTTGCCAGCCCCGCAGCGCTGCCCGCGCCGGGGGCCTCGAGCGCCTTGGTCACTTTCACGCCGGAGGACGCCGCGAATTACACCACCGCCAGCCTCACGCTCACGGTCACTGCCGGCCGGCAGACTCCCGGCGTGGCCGTCGCGCCCGCCGCCTCTTCTCTTGTTTATGGCCAGCCGTTCAGCGCCTCCACGCTCACCGGCGGCGCCGCGACAAATGCCGCCGGAGCCGCCGTGGCCGGCGCTTTTGCTTTCACCT
>CAIQOK010000031.1 GCA_903873415.1 uncultured Verrucomicrobiota bacterium
CTCCACTTCGTCGCCCAGATAGCTGGCTATCAGATCGACGCTCTCATTTGTCAGATCACTCACCGACTACCTCGATCGGCTTTGCGGGGGTGGTTTCTGCTCTAGCCAAAGGCCTGAAGCCCGGCTTTTCAGGTCCGCCACCCTTGTTCGCGTCCCCAAACATCTTTTGGATCTTGGCCTGAATCAAAACGCTTTGGTCCACTTTGGAAGCAGCCTTGTAGATGTAGTCCAGCAGTCGGCCTCGATCCTCTCGCCACACCGACTCCAGCACGACACGCTTGTCATCGGGGAGTTCATCAGCCCGGGCGATCTTTGCATTCAGCTCCTCCACAGCCTCAACGGCTTCAAGAAAAGTCTTCACGATGCCGCCGCTGGTGATCTGCACCACGTGGTTGTAGTTGCGCCGCTG
This sequence comes from uncultured Verrucomicrobiota bacterium, assembly GCA_903873415.1. Classification (GTDB taxonomy): domain Bacteria; phylum Verrucomicrobiota; class Verrucomicrobiia; order Limisphaerales; family CAIQOK01; genus CAIQOK01. The sequence goes on from CAIQOK010000031.1 coordinate 410, forward strand.
GAATTTCTGACACGCAATCGCCAGGCTTTCAGCACGGCTGGAGAGCCCCATGCCTTTGATGTCGTCTTTCAGTCTGGACTCCTCCCGGGCAATGGCCTCGGCTAATGCGGCGTCTTCAGAGCGATTGATGATGGATGTGGGCGCGGGGGCTTTCGGTTTTTCTCTCCATCGCGCATGGATGGCTGGGTCGCTGGAGATGATCTCCTCAAGGCGCTTTTCCGTGATCTCAAGTGCTGCCGCCGCCGCGGGCACATTTCCGCCGGAGTCCACCAGAGCCTGGTTGACTCTGAGCGCGTTCGTTTCGGTCATTTTAGTGGTTGGTGATGGCGATTGAATTGAGTCGCCTTAAAATATCCTGCATGAGGGCAGGGGGGACGATGTAGTTGGTCCCATCAAACCGGACTTGCCGATCCGCTGATATTACCACCAGCTTGGTTCTGCAACTCAGCGTTAATAACGGCAGTGATAGCGTCAACATTCCGGTCAGCGATAGCCTTGTCAGATGCTTCATTCAATGCTTCAAGCCGTGCAGTGGGGGTTTGGTGCTGTGCCCATGCCGCCAGGATTGTTGGCAGCACGAGCACGAGCAGTTGTAGGATTCCCGAAGCAATGGTCATTTGGCCGCGACTGGAACAGCCGGGGTGGCCACAACCGGAACGGCCACCGGAGCGGTTGGCGTGGTTTTGTGGAAATACGACCAGGCAATGGTGCAGCCAATCACAAAAGCGCCCTGAGTGTCAGGAGATGCGATGAAGTTGGTCAACGAGGACACCTGATCGCTGTTTGCGTGGCCCTTGGTCACCATGATACCTCCCACGGCAGCCATGAGAGCCCGAAGCATTCCCTGGATGACGCTGGGGGAGATGAGTGATTGTAATGTGTTCATAGGTTTTGTTTTTTGGTTTGTTGGTTAAAGCAGGTCGCCATCGTCGTGGTCCTTCTTCCTCCAGTCGCGCAGAAGCTTTACGATCCGCAGGGCCAGATAGACCGAGGAGAGCAGGCCGACCACGATTTTGATTTCCATATCAATCGCGGAATACTGCACGCCCACGCCCACCACGCTTGCAGTTACGGCTTTCAAGTCGTCGATCAGGCGGTTCATCGGAGGCGGAGGCTTACGAGGAAAAAATCGTTCGTGTCCTGGGTCACATGGTTCACCACCACCACGGCAAGGTTTGTGGTCGTGATTGGCACCCCGCTGACAGCTATCCCGTTGGACTGAACAAGCCCGATGATGGCGCTCATCTGATCCGGGGTGAGGCTTAACGTGGCCTGAGTGTTGGTGCGAACCATGGAATACACGTTGGTCGTGAAATTCAGGACCGGAGGTGCATCGGTGGACTGGGCCCGAAGGCTGAGCCCAAAACCGAGTCCGAGGGCAAGTGCGATAAGCGTTTTTTTCATGATTAAAAGGATGCGATGTCGGTTGTTTGTGCGGTTCCTGCACTGCCTGCCATGCCGGCAGACCCATCAAGAGCGGCAGCACTACCAGATTGAACCGTGGCCGTTCCCCAAGTGCCGCCTGCACCACCGGCCCCAGCCGTGGCGCTCACTGTCCAGGTGGGCGCGGTGCCGTGATAGCGGACGACGAGTTTGCCTCCGTGCCCACCGCCGCCTCCGCCACCACCACCACCCGCATTGACTCCGCCGGCATTGGAGGCAGAAGTGGCTACCACGCTTCCTCCTGCGCCGCCGGCTCCTCCGGCCTGTCCAGCCACAGAAATGGTTCCGCCCGAAATGGAGGTGCTGGAGGTGATCAAGAGGAAGAGCGACCCGGAGGACAGTCCTCCCGATCCGCCTGCCCCACCTCCGGCGTCCACTTCACTCGCAAAGCTGCCGGTCAGGATTGCGGGGGATCCTCCCACTCCTCCCGCCGTGAGGTTGGGTGGTCCTCCGGGAGCCTGACCGGGATTGGAGCCATAAAGGTCATACGACACGGCCCAGCCACCGGAACCGCCATTTACGAATCCGTTGGTGGCGTTCTGCGAAAAGATGTTGTTCTGGTAGCCGCCTCCGCCGTAGGCATACCCGGCGTTGCCGGCCTGCCCACCACCGCCCCCGGTTCTCGCCCCGGATCCGCCGCTGCCATTGGCCGAGTCGGTTGTAAAGGTTGGATCCGATCCGCTATTGCCAAGAGGCGCGGTAGGGTAGTTGAACGAATAGGTGCCGCCGGCATAGGTGCCCGAGGCGCTCAAGGTGATGCTGGACGATGATCCGGTTCCAAAATAGGCGAACTGATCGGCTTTGATCGCAGCTCCAGAAACCATCGTAAGGCTGGAGCAGGTGATCTGGGTCCAGACCGGCGTGTTCCCGCTGTTGACGATGGAGAGCGTTCCTCCGTTTGCAATGTTGATTGCCGAGTAGGTGTAGGTGCCGCCCGCCATCAGGGTGACCGTCTGGCTGTTGGCGATGGTCAGATTTGGAGCCACGTAGGCGCCAGCCACCTGATTCATGAAAGCGGGATCGTTCAGGGAGAAGACCTGCCCAAAGCAGTTCAGCGCGGAGCACAGAAGTGGAATCCAAAACCTCATTGCTGGGTGCAGTTGGCGATGTTGGTACGGAACCCCGGCCGGATCCAAAAGGACCAGAACCCTTCCTTGCCAGCCGCGATCGACTGGGAAGCGGTGCTGTTGGCTCCAATCAGGGTGTAGCCGGCTGTTGGGGCGGAGATGGTGATTGCTCCCGCCGTCGTGTTGCTGACCGTGACGCTGAAAATGTATTGGTAGGCCGAATTGAAGTTGGCCCCGTTGATGGACAAGGTGGTGTTAGCGCTGGCGAAATAGATTGAGGACGCCAGAGTAGGGTCCAGGTTGGCCGAAGTCTGGGCGATGATGGGGGTAACGGCCCGGGGTGTGCCGGCGGGAAATCCGTCCCCGAAAGCCTTGATCGCCACAGCTGTAACCAGAAGCAGGAGGAGCAGAATCTTCATAGAAATCTCGCGGATAAGGTGCCGGAGCCGTTCTGGATGACTGACCAGTCCGATAGATCGAACTTGGAACCCGGCTGCGAGTTGACCTCGTATTCA
>CAIQOK010000032.1 GCA_903873415.1 uncultured Verrucomicrobiota bacterium
CGCACTAATCTCACCCCGGCGAGAGGGAAGGATTTTGAGTTCATCCCGCCCAGTCTGCCAAGCCCTGCTCACTCGGCATAGATGGGTTTGGCGGGTGGATACGGTTTAACCGTGTGCTTGATCGGTGCTTCTGATCCATTGTCCGGCGATCTCTTGGAATCGTGGATAATGCTTACGAGGTTCTGGAGATGCGAGATCGATATTAGCGAGGAGTTTGTGCACTGCCTCGATCTTGTTCGTAGTCCCAAGGCCGAGCTAGTGTCGTTTTTTACCGGTCCGCCTGATCGAGTAAAAAGTCCCGTTGCGATGCTGAAACAGACCAACTGAAACCGATTTCATGTGCTTGCGCGTTAGAAACCGGCATGAAAAAATTTAGAAAATCTGTTGAAATGCTAAGAAGATCGATCAGACAAAATCGAGCCAAACCGTTGATATTAAATGGTCGGGGCGGGGAGATTCGAACTTCCTTTTGCCTTTTCTCAAAATCCCTGTAAACATTGGATAAATCACACTATTAGGCACTTACGCGGATTTCTCACTTTCATTAAAAAGCAGCAAAATGCAGCGAAACGACAAAACGGCGATAGAATCTGATAGAAGAAAAGGGGCGCGAGCGTCGTGCGGCTGGTAGCGGCCTGTAGCCTTTTGGTCAGGAGATCCAAATTCGGGTAGCTGGAAGATCCTCAGCAACGGAGGCAATCCGTCCGGGTGGTAAACCTGTGCACTTCCATGTTTTTATTGCGAGAAATAATACACTGCTGTAAGGGTAGTTTGTCCTACATTTTCTGGACAAAGACAGAATTTATGAAATCGTCGCTACTCTCAAACACTGCATCGCTCGCCATCGTGCCCCTGCGCTGGCTGTCATTCTCCCAGGTCGCCACGGCCAGCTACGTGCCATTGGCCGCCTCCTTCACCCCGGGAAAACTCACAGTCATTGCCCAAGCAGGCACCTCCTACTACCCCGCCCTGCTCTACCGCTTCACTCAGACATCCGGAGTCCTGCCCGCATGGGTCCAGCCCGGTGTCGGCATCAATCTCAAGGCCAGCGTCACCGTGAGCTCACGCAGTCTGGACCTCTCCAGCTACTACGTGGTCCGATCGGTCGACACGGTGGGTGGCACCTATTTCGATGTGGACGCCCCCCGTTCGCATGAGGCCCGCAGTGCCGTCGCATTCACCCAGACGCTCACCGTAACGAACCTGGATAGCGGATCCGGGGTGGTCACGGTGCCTCTCGTGAGCCTAATTATGCAGGCACAGAAAGCCATGTTTGCGGCGAGCTCAGGCTCAGTGATCCTAGCCCCCGCAGTGGATCTGACGGGAGCTGCTCCCTACAGCATCACATTGACCAGCGGCGGAGCAGAATACGAGGTCTCCTCTCAGCCATGCTCGAAATACGATCTCTCGGACTGGTCGGTCAAGTGGTCCACGGCAGGAACACTAGCTGTCCGTTTTTTATGAAGTCGTTGGCCGCAATGCTTACGATAACGATTCAGGCATACGCTGACGGGTTCCCACCTGTTCCTCGATCGGTGAGTCCAATCATCACTCAGGCGTCAGCGACGCTCGACCCCACCATACCGGCATCGATGTATTTTGCGAGTGGGAGTGTCACGCTTGCGATCAACGGCGCCAATATGATCTCGGCAAACCAGTATATTTTCAGTGTCACGGTCAGCAACACGACGGCTGGAACAGTCACCATCTCCGCCCCAACAGCCGGCTACACCCTGATTGGAGCCAACAGCACCGCCGCCCAGTCGATCACGGCGGGCAAGGAAGGGTTCTGGTCTTTTTGGATCCGGCCGGGGTTCCGCACCAACATCGCCAACTGCACGCAGCAATGAGATTTTGGATTCCAATTTTATTTTCGGCCATAGGCTGCTTCGGGCAGGTCTTCTCCCTGAACGATCCCGCTTTGATGAATCACCATGACCGCATCACATCCCAAGGCAAAAAGAAAAGTTGCGGCAGCCAAGCGACCGAAGCCGCGCAAGGCGCAATTCATCACGCGCGCCGAGGCGCGGCGGCGGGCGGATCGGCATGTTTTCAACCGGATGTTCGGAGGCGCAAAGGTGCAGGATGGCGCAACAGCGAAATTATGCATCTACAACCGGGGCGACTGGTCGGCGAACGATGTGTGGGTGGTGTATAAAAACCCGAAGGAAATCGCGTTCAAGTCGGCGGAGGTGGTGTTGGTGTCCAAACGCACGGGCCGGGTGCTTTACGAAGGCTCCGCGGGCGACGAGGGGTGAGCGGTCAAGCCGGGTGCGGTGTGAACGGGCCGCGATGACCAATCTCAGCTTTCGCCGCCTTGCACGAGCGAGAGCGTGGGGTAGCGGTTGCGGTAAAAGCGGCCCTTGTGGCAGCGCAGCAGAAACGTCAGCGCCGGATCCGGCGGCAAGTCGCGCAGGTGAAACGTCTCCAGCAGTGACGCCGCGCCGTGCTCGCGGACCAGCCGATGCACAAACGCCGGGCTGGCGCACCGGTCGCTCACGAAGTGTCGGAGCGCGTCCCGCTCCGGGTCGGACAGGTCGTCACCCTGCTTGCGCAGGCCGGAGAGAACGTGGTTGAACCCGAGCATGAACTCCTGGCCTTCCTCGGGATTGTAAAACGCGCCGATGCCTTGGTCGTGGTCGAGAAACTCACGGGGAAAGCGCATCGGCGGGCGCGGCTTTTCCAGGCCACGTTCCCGCATGACCCGGCGGACATGCTCTTGATCGGCTGCGTGCCAGAGGGCTTCCATACGTTTCTGCTCTGCCGCCGCGAGCGCCAGACCGTCGGGATACACCACCAGATCGCCGCCGCAATGGGCCACGAAATCATCGTACTGTTTGCGGTTGGCGACCCTCGCTTGGGCCGCTTCGGCGCGGCAGTAGCGGTAGGCGATTCCGGGGTGGCGTTCCAGCATCTCCTTGCGCAAGTTCGCCTCCTCCGACTCCGGCACATTTGGGTAAGGCCGCTGTTCGCCCGACCAATACCACTCGCCGCGCCAGGGTGTCAGTGAACCAAACACGACCAGTCCGGGCTGGAACGGGCAGCGCGGCATGTTCATGCGGACGGTGTAGGGCTGGCCGTTGACGAGGTTGCGCACGACGATGCTCTCGGTTTCCTCCCCGCGATCCTGCCGGGACAGCGCGCGGTAAAACGCCGCGTGCCGCTCATACCAGGTCCGCAGCGTCGCACGGTCTTCCGCCGACACGTCGAGCGCGCCGGCCAGAATGTCAATCGCGCCCAGGCCCGACCACCCTGAGCTTTCCTGGCAGATGAAATCGTCGGTGATCCCGACGGTTGCCCCCTCGTCGTGCTCGCTGACGTAGTTGGCGAAGAACCATCGCAGCGAATAGGATTTGGTGCCCAGCCAGACGAGCTTGCGCTTGATCTCCCAGCCAAAGCGCGAGGAGCCGGCCAGGAAGTTCTTCACGCCAGAATCCGCCGGCAGGCGGGCGAATCGCTCCGTGAGGAACGTCCCGGCAACTTCCGCGAACTGGAGCAAATTTGCATGGCTGGGGTTGGGACAAACCTCCGGGTCCGTCTCCATCCACAGCGTCCAGATCAGATGTTGGATTCGCCGCGGATCGAATCCGTTGAGCACGTCGGCCGAGTTGTTGCCGATGGCCAGCGGGAGCGGCGTGCCGAACAGCTCGCGGTTGTAGTTCTCCAAGCTGCGCCACAGGCCGGCGTCCGTGTGCAGGTCCTCGCCGAATTCCACCAGCACAGCGGCCAATTCACTCAAGGACTCGCCCGGCCAGACCACGGAACGATCGGCAAAGCCGCGCTGGATCTTCTCCAGCAACCCCCGCAAGTCCTGGGCAATGTCCGGCAGATATTTGTCCGCCCGGCCCGGCGGACCCGGCGGACGGCTGGCGCGGAGAATTTCTTTGACGGCAACGCTCATAAATCAGTTCTGGATCAAGCGGATTCAGCGGCGGAAACGGGCCAGGCGCGGACCTGCGCTGGAGATGGCACGACCGACGCCTTTGACTTTCAGCATGGCTTTGGCGAGGTCACGCATGGCGGCATCAGGAGCCTTGGGGGGAAGGATCTGCGCGAAGCGTCCCTGCAATCCGTCGAGTTCGGGGATTTCGGGTTCGCCGAAGCCGAAGAAGCGGCCGTTGTCGCTGCGGATGATGGGCAGCAACTTCTGCCTCTGCCCTGCCTGGGATTCGGCCATTAGCATCACCACTTCGCGGCGATCCAGCGCCTCGGACGGGGCCTCGCTGGTGTCGAGGGTTTCGCCGGGCTTGGCGAACTTGGCCCAAGCCTCCAATACCATAACGCACGCGGTGGCGGCATGGGCGATGCACATGAGCCGGCATTGATTGGAAAACTTGTCCTTTTCGTCCGCGTCAGCCAGCGATTGGGGCATGAACATGGTGGGACCGTCGGGACCGGTTAGAAAAAGCGCGGGGGTGATGCTGCCGGAATCGCGCATGCAATAGTTGGCGTAGTGCTCGGCGTTGGCGAGCATCTCGTCGAGTGTCTTGGGCTGCGGATGGGGCGGCGGTTGCATCGGGGGCAAGGGTGTACCGACAGCGAATGTATTTCAACGTGGAACTCGGCGAAGATTCCGCTGTGAAACCATTAGCCCAATCCTGCCGTGAAAACGTATCCGTGCGCAGAATCCTAGAGGCAAGACTCCCGGAGCCGGGCGGCGGGTCAATTTGGAGCGCAGCCGGATGAGGCGAGCAATAGATTGACGCGGCGACCGGCGACCCATAATCGAGCTTCCGATTCACGCGCACGACCTCACGCGACTGCGGACATCAGAGCGGCATGTGCCCGGACATTTGCGGTTCATCCGTGTCTGCTTCGCGGACTCAAAAGCCTGCCAACTGGCAGGAGTAAGGCTTGTCATGTCAAAAACGGCAGGTGGATGCGCTAACCAACGACGCACCATCACGCCCCTGATTTAAGCGCACGGCTTCACGCAACTGCGGACTGTCTGCGGACAATTTGTGCCCGTTGCCGTTGCCTTTCCACAGAAGCGAAATTGGCGCGGACTGAACATGGTTGCGGTCTGTTCGTGAACGCGGACAAGATCGTATCGGTGGCCGATGCCGCGGCTCAAAAGAGGAAAACAAACATGAGCAGTAGCAACACATCCGCAGTCCCGAGTCCGAGTCCCGAAAAGAAACGCCGTTATCTGAGCGCCGAGAAGAAGTTCCAGATTTACTTGGA
>CAIQOK010000033.1 GCA_903873415.1 uncultured Verrucomicrobiota bacterium
CCTCCATGTCGTGAATGATCATGTTCATGTTGGCCATGGCCCAGGTCTCGGGGACGTATTCCTGGCCGAAGAGCTTCAAGGGGGCGAGCTTTTTCGCCCCGGCTTTCTCCTCCATCGCGGTCTCGAGTTTGACGAGGAGGCCGCCGGAACCGCAGGTGGGATCATAGACTGTCATGCCGGGCTCGGGAGCGAGCACGCGGGACATGATGGTGCCGACCTCGGGCGGGGTGTAGAACTCCCCGGCGCTCTGGCCGCTGCCCTCGGCGAACTTGCGGATGAGGTATTCGTAGCTCTTGCCGATGATGTCGGCCTCGACGTCTTCGAGCCCGAGGCGCTTGGTGCTGATGGCCTTGATGAGGTTGGAGAGGCGGTCATCGTCGAGGTCGCGCTGGCCGTGGGTGGTGGCGTTGAAATCGACGCGGTCGATGATGCCCTGCAGGAGAGGGTTTTCCCGAGCGATGGCCCGCATGTGGCTGGTGACGCCTTCGCCGATCTTGTCGGAAAGCTTGCGGATGACGGACCAGACGGGCTGCTCGGGATCGTCCGGCACGAGGGGGAGATAGAAGCGGACGAGCTTGTGGTCGGCCTTGGCGAGCTGGAACGCCTTCTTGCGTGAGCCGACTTCCTTGGCGATGCGGTTCAGCTCGTCGTCGAAGACGTCGCAGAGGCGCTTCGTGAAGATGAGCGGGAGGATGTAGTCCTTGTATTTCGGCGCGTCCTTGGCCCCGCGAATGGAGCAGGCGGCGTCCCAGATCCAGGATTCGAGGGATTTGTTTTTTTCGGGGGCGGGCATTTAGTTTAGAGGGATGGCGGAGGCGGGGACAAGTTGACCGAAGGGAGCGACAGGCATCCAAGGGTATTGAAAATCAAGGCCGCGGTGGAAGGTGTGGGCGGTTGCGTTGCCGTTTTCTTTTTTAGGTCGGGCCATGCGTTAAAAAATTCCTTGGCGGTTAGCCGTGAGACCCCAGCACATTAAACCAGCCCCCTTGATGCCATTGGAAGGCCGCGTTTGCACCGAGCTGTGACCGTGAAATCGCATATTCAGTTCCCTGCGCTGATTAGGCGTTGAGCATAAAGGGACTAGAGCCGTCTTGTCCATGCCGAATCGAAGCGCAAAACCGCAGCGATTCCAGAGCGAGTTGACTCAAATTAAATGTTACCGGAGCTGGGCGGTGGACGAGGAGGGAGGTGAAAAATTAAAAATTAAGAATCCCCTTGCAGTGCGGATTCGGAGGCGGATACATTCGTCACAACTCCACCAGAACTAAAAGTGATGCTCCAGTGCACTGCTTAGCGAGGGCCACAACACAATCAGTCAACATGCGAACATTCAAACCGTCACTTCGGAAGGGGCTCGCGCCAAGGTTAAAACACTCTGGCAGTGGGCGGGGATTGGTGGGGGTCCCCGGCGCCACTTTTCAGAGCGAGCGTGTTTGCGGTTCCAAGAGCCGTCAATTGATTCCTCGCCGATGCAAGAGCGGCATCGCGTTCACATTGATCGAGCTGCTGGTGGTAATCGCCATCATCGCCATTCTCGCCGCCATGCTGTTGCCGGCCTTAGCCAAGGCCAAACAGAAAGCCGTGGCGATAAATTGCCTGAGCAATGTTCGCCAAATGGGTCTGGGAGCCAGTATGTATGCGGGTGACAACCAGCAGAAGTATCCATTGACATTTCTGGATGTGACCAGCGGCGGATCGGGTAGCGGCTGGTATTCATTTCTCCGGCCCTATGTGCCGAACACGAATGCTTTCCTGTGCCCTGGCAAGCAGCGCCAGCCGAATGTCACCTACACCTACGTCTATGACCCGTCCAAAATGGTTTCCGGCTACGCGGCCAACTTCCAGATCGGGGGCTGTGATTTCAAGGCGGGCGGGTGGTTTGTCGAGCCGGTGAAAGACGGGTCGGTCAGGCGCCCCTCCGCCACGGTTTACATCTCCGATGCGGGAACATTTGCCTCAGACACGACCGATCCGAGCAAATGTGTCACGGTCAATTCGGTTGAAAAGACGGAGGTCTGGTGCCTGGACGATGTCGCGGGGTTTGGCGGATCCATGGTCGTCTCGGCGAACGAGAACTGGGGCGGACCGAGCGTGCGGCACGGGGGCCGGAGTGGCGTGGGGTTTCTGGATGGACATAGTGAGGGAATGAAGCCGGCGCAGTGGTATTGGCACTGGACGCCGTGGCTGAATCCCGATCGAGGCGGTGGGGCCGGCGGCCCCGACACCAAGCCGCGCGGGCTGTAGTTTTTGTGCCGCACCTTGCGCAACTCGAGGATTTCATCTTGTTCCGATCCTTTGCCCGGCTCATAATAGCGATAGCACATCGCTGTCGGGTTTAGAGAACCTGTGAATTGGCCGGAAATCCCTGTCAGAGTAAGACGCATTAAAAATGAAAACCAACATTTTAAGATTTGGGGCTCTGGCATCCGTCATGTTGCCGGGGGCTGCCTTTGCCTGCGCCTGCGGCTGCGGAGTGTTTGACGTGGGCACCAGCTCCATGTTCCCCACCGGCCCTGGAGCAACGCTGTTCGTGGATTACGATTACCAGAATCAAAATCAGAACTGGAGCGGCGATTCCAAGGCTCCGGCGGCAAACAACGACGACCAGAAGCTCAGCACCCACTTTGTCACCCTTGGCGGCCAGTATTTCTTCAACCGAAGCTGGGGTCTCCAGGTGGAAGTCCCCTTTGCGAGCCGCTACTTTCAGAAGCTGGACGACACTCAGCAGCTCGTCTCGCGGAACTGGAATGATCTGGGCGATATCCGCCTGAAGGGGATTTACACGGGATTCTCCCCCGACCTGTCCAGCGGTGTAAGCTTCGGACTGAAACTGCCCACCGGCAGTTTCAGTTTTGACACCGACGTCGTGGATCGCGATTCGCAGATAGGATCAGGCAGCACGGATGTTTTGCTGGGAGGTTTTCATCGTGGGTCACTGAATATCAACCCGGATTTCAAGTGGTTCGCCCAGGTGGAGCTGGATGTTCCAGCCCTGACTCAGGGGAGCTATCGTCCCGGCGTTGAAGCGGATGCGGCGGCCGGTGTTTATTACACGGGATGGTCTATTGGAAGCCTTAAGCTCGCTCCTGTCGCGCAGATCATCGGATCCGAACGCACAAGCGACAGCGGGTCGGCGGCCAGTCCTGACAATACCGGATACCAGCGCATTCTCCTCTCACCCGGACTGGAGCTGAACATGCATCCGCTAAAGGTCTATGGGGATGTGGAATTTCCAGTGTATCAAAACATCACAGGAAACCAACTTGTAGCCCCTGCCCTGTTCAAGTTCAGTGTGAGCTACATGTTCTAAAGGGGCTATTGACTCAGCCGTGAGGCTCCTGAAGGCCGGCCGGTGCGCACCCCACCAGCACAACCAGCACACGCTAAAACGGTTCGTGGGGATTTTGTTCCAGCCATTCTCCAAGGCCCGGGAGGGAGAAGGAAATTGCAGCCTGCGCCTTTGAGCAGTTCAACGTGGTGTCAGGCGAGCGGGGCGCGCCCCGATAACTGGAAAGCGATTCGGGACTGATTGTCGGGTTCACATCAGGCCATCTTGCCGCCAGTATTTGGCCGATCTGAAAACGGGACAACCTTTCCCGACCGGCCACGTGATAGATCCCTGTCAGGCCCTTGCAAGCGATTTCCCAAACAGCGCGGGCAGTGACGATGGCCGGAAGCGGGTTGCGGTATTCGTCTGTAAACAATCCCACCTTCTGCCCTTTGAGGAACGCGCGGCGCAACTGCTCGTTGAAAGCCCGGTCGCCACGCACCGAAACACCTCCGTTCAAGGAGGTGCGGATGACCGTGTGCCTGGGATTAAGGAGGACCAGGGATTCCGCGGCCACTTTGGTTTCGGCGTAAACCCCGCGCGGGTTGACCTCATCCGTTTCCAGATAATCCCCCTGCAATCCGTCAAAGACCAGATCAGTCGAAAAGAAAAAAAAGGGGATCTCGGAAGCCAAATCTGCCAGCAGCGCCGTCACCTCCACGTTCAGCAGACGGGCCAAAAGAGGGGTTTCCTGACACGCCGGACTCTGGCTGAGCGCAGCGCAGTGAATCACCAAAGAAGGCCTCTCCCGTCGATAGGCGGCGCGCACTTGATCAAAGTCGGCAAGATCCAGGTCGGAACGAGTTAAGCCTCGAACCCGCCAGGCAGGAGCTGAATGGGGAGCCTGGCGGAGAAGGCAGCTGCCGATCAATCCGCCCGCACCAGTAACCCAGACCGTTGGTTTTGTGGGAAGCTCAGTCAATCAGGCGTCGGGTCAGCCCTCCGTAGGCGTCGATGCGGCGGTCTCGCAGAAAAGGCCAGTGGGTGCGCGTGGTGTCCACCTTGCCCAGATCCAGAGGCACGATGAGAGTCTCCTCGCGATCGGTGGTGGCTTTGGCAAGGATTTCACCCGAAGTGCCGGCCACAAAACTCTGGCCCCAAAATTCCAACCCATCCCCGCCCACGCCCTTGAGAACTTCGTGACCGATGCGGTTGGGGACGGCAACAAAGCAGCCATTGGCAACAGCGTGGCCGCGCTGGATGGTTTCCCAGGCCGAATGCTGCAGCGCTCCATACTTCTGCTTCTCACCGGGATGCCAGCCGATAGCTGTCGGGTAAAAAAGGATTTCGGCTCCTTGCATGGCGGTCAGCCGTGCAGCCTCGGGATACCATTGATCCCAGCAGATGAGAACGCCGATCTTCGCATAGCGCGTCCGCCAGCTCCGGAACCCGAGATCTCCGGGCGTGAAATAAAACTTCTCGTAAAAGAGCGGGTCGTCCGGGATATGCATCTTGCGATAGATCCCGAGGATTGATCCGTCGGCATCAATGATGACGGCGGTGTTGTGGTAGACGCCCGCGGCGCGTTTTTCGAAGAGGGATGCGACGATGACGACCGAGCGGCGGCGGGCCAATTTCTGGAAGGCCTCGGTGGTGGGGCCGGGAATGGATTCTGCGAGTCTGAAATTATCGTGGTCTTCACTCTGGCAGAAGTATTGGGAAGTGAAGAGTTCTTGGGTGCAAATGATCTGCGCCCCCGCCTTGGCGGCGCGATCGGCGGCGGCAAGGGTGGCCTTGATGTTGAGGGCCGTGTTGCTGGAGCAGGCCCGCTGGATCAGCGCGACATTCACCAAAGAAGAGGAGGGTTTCATCAGGTCATAGCTCGGCGCGAAGCCGGGCGGCATTTTCAAGCAGCTGGGTTGGACTGATCTGATCGGTTTTTTCACCGGAATCCGGGGTTTTCTGCCCGAACAATTCCCGGATATACCGGCCAAGGGTTTCGTTGGTGGGCCCGTAGCCGGAATGATAAATGTAATGCTCCAGGTCGAAAAGCAGTTGGGCGGCATCGGCATAGCGCCCCGAGAGATCGCGGGCCAGAGTGCGCTGCAGAATCTCATTCAACCGGCTGTCAATCCGCGCGTCCAACTCCCGGAAATCAGGCAGCGGCATGTGCATGATCCGCTCCCGGGATTCCTCCACCGTCTCGGCTTTGAAAACATTGCGCCCCAGCAGAAGATGGGAGAGAACCACCCCGGCCGAAAAAAGATCGGACCGGTGGTCGGTGACCTTGAAATCCGCCTGCTCGGGGCTCATGTAATCCGCCTTGCCCGCCACCACATCCCCTTCCTGATCAACCAAAAAACCGCGGGCTTTGGCGATGCCGAAATCCGTGAGCTTCACGTCGCCCTCAAAGGCGATCATGATGTTTTTGAAACTCACATCGCGATGCACGATGCCCAAGGGACGACCGTCGCGGTCGGACTTGCCGTGGGCATAAGCCAAGCCGCGGGCGACACGGCTGACGATAAAAACACCCAACTCCAGCGGCAGTTGCCGCCGCTTATCCTCCAACTGCCGGGCGAACTGCTCCAGATTCACCCCACGGATGAGTTCCATGGCGATGTAATAGATGCCGTTTGCCTCTCCCAGATGGTAGGTCTGGACAATGTTGGAATGGATCAAGTCGGCGACCAGCCTGGCCTCTCCGACGAAGTTGTCGATGAACTGGCCCTGGCTGGCGTAATTGGGACGGACGACCTTGATGGCGACACGCTTGATGAAGTTGCGGGTGCCGTGCTGCTCGGCCTCATACACAACGCCCATGCCGCCCTCGAAAATCTTGCGAACGATCTCATAACGGAGCTCGTTTTGAACAGTGAACAGAGCCACGCTTGGATGTTTAACCAACGCGCCGGCAAGTCAAGCAGGACCTTGTCCAAGCAAAAGGCTGCGAAAAAAATCCAAAACTTCTTTGACAATCCAGCCCGGCTGGCTAATTTAGTGGCCCTGCGGATGGGGTCGTAGCTCAGTTGGTAGAGCACCACAATGGCATTGTGGGGGTCAGGGGTTCGAATCCCCTCGGCTCCACCATCCTTAAAACAACAGCAGGCGTGGATAAAACCCACTTTCAAAACCCAGCCTTTCCCATCATCCCGTGAAATCGTTCTATCTCCACCGTATTGAAGCAAGCTAAGGAATCCATCACCTTGTCTTTGCCCGATTTCAACAGATGCCCCAAGTGCGCCGCGGCGCGTAGGCTGGTTTGAGCGGTTGGATTTCCGGCCTTCTGCCCTTGCAGAAACGCAACCTAGTTTTTTAACCGGAACCCTCCCACTTCCAACCGCAACCCCTCCCCGGTAAACCGGCAAACTTGTGTTCCGATCGGAAAGGTATTGCTGGACGATCGGGGCGGAATTGTTCTTAATCGGTGCACCGGAAACTGAATAAATCTGAAAACCTCTATGAACGCTGAATCAAGAGTCGTGGAATTGGGACTCGAGTTGCCACCCGCCCCCAAGCCGGTGGCCGTATACAAGCCCTTGGTCATCGCCGGCAACTACGCCTACGTGTCCGGCCACGGCCCGCTGAAAACGGACCGCACACTCATCACCGGCCGAGTGGGCGCCGATCTGGATCTGTCAGCGGGCAAAGCGGCGGCCCGTCAGGTCGGGCTGGCCATTTTAGCCACCCTGCGCAGCGAACTGGGCAGCCTGAACAGGGTCAAGCGCCTCATCAAGGTGCTGGGCATGGTCAACGCCACGCCCGACTTCCCCGACCACCCCAAAGTCATCAACGGCTGCAGCGAACTGTTCGTCGAAGTGTTCGGGGCCGACGCAGGCATCGGGGCCCGTAGCGCTGTGGGCATGGGCTCGCTGCCCGGCAACATCGCCGTGGAGATCGAGGCCATTTTCGAAATCGAATGAGCGGCTGGTTCAAAGTCGAGAATGCGGCGGACATTCCCTCCCCTGCCCTGCTCCTTTATCCGGAGCGGATCCGGGAAAACATACGGCGCATGATTCGGATGGCGGGCGGGACCAGCCGCCTGCGGCCGCATCTCAAGACCCACAAGCTGGCCGAAGTGGTCCGGATGCAGCTTGAGGAAGGCATCCCCCGGTGCAAATGCGCCACCATCGCCGAAGCCGAGCTGGCCGCCGGGGCGGGTGCCAAGGACGTTCTCATCGCCTATCCGATGGTGGGCCCCAATGCCGCCCGAATGCTGCAATTGGCAAAAGCCTATGCAGGAACAAGCTTCGCCTGTGTCGCCGACGACGCCTCCGCCATCGGGCACCTTTCCACAACCTTTGCCGGTTCGGGCCACACACTCGAGCTTCTGCTGGATGTGGATTGCGGCCAGCACCGCACCGGGGTTGAACCCGGGGCGCAAGCCGTGGAGCTCTACCGGCTCATCGCCCGGTCCCCGGGGCTGCATGCCGGCGGATTGCACGTTTACGATGGCCACATCCACCAGTCCGATCCGGCCAAACGAGCCGGGCAGTGTGCTGAGGCTTTCGGCCCGGTGGAAGAGTTGCGCCACGCGCTGCTCAACGCCGGGCTGCCGGTGCCGCGGGTTGTGGCGGGAGGCACTCCGACTTTCCCCATTCACGCCCGAAATCCGAACTACGAATGCAGCCCCGGAACCTGTGTGCTGTGGGACTTCGGCTATGCCGGCAAGTTCGCCGACCTGGATTTTCTCGTCGCCGCCGTGGTGCTGACGCGGGTGGTAAGCCGCCCCGGCCCGAACCGGCTTTGTCTGGATCTGGGCCACAAGGCCATCGCGGCGGAAAACCCTCCGCCCCGGGTGGAGTTCCTCAACCTGCCCGGAGCGAGCGCCATTTCTCACAGCGAGGAACACCTGGTCATTGAAAGCGCAGGAGCAGGCGCTTTGGCTGTGGGCGACTGCCTCTATGGCGTGCCGCGTCATATCTGCCCCACGGTGGCGCTCCACTCCGAAGCGGTGGTCGTCTCCAACGGCCGCGCGATGGAGCGCTGGAGGGTTGCCGCCCGGGAGCGACGCCTGACGATCTAAGCCGTGCCCATGATGACACACGATGCCAGCCTGATGTTGTTCGCCCTTTGCGCAGTGATGGGGCTCGTCGTGCTCATCGCCCGCTTCAAGCTGCATCCCTTTATCGGCCTGACCTTGGTATCACTGGCCATCGGTTTGCATTCGGGCATGAAACTGCCCGCCATCGCCAAAACCTTTCAGGAAGGCGTCGGCAACACCCTCGGATTCCTCGGCGTGGTCGTTGGTTTGGGAATGATGCTGGGCAAAATGCTTTCGGAATCCGGCGGCGCACAGGTCGTTGCCCTGACCTTCACCCGCCTGATGGGCGAACGGCGACTTCCGTGGGCCATGCTGGGCGTGGCCTTCGTCGTGGGTGTCCCCGTCCTCTTCTCCGTCGGCCTGGTCCTGCTGGTCCCCATCATCTACGCCATCGCGCGCGAAACCAAAACCCCGCTGCTGCGCGTGGGCATCCCCGTCGTCGCCGGACTCTCCGTCTCGCAGGGGTTCCTCCCTCCCCATCCCGGCCCCATGCTCGCCATTGAACAAATGGGTGCCAATGTGGGCAAAACCCTCCTCTACGGCGCTCTGGTCGGCATCCCCACGGCCATCATCGCCGGACCGGTGTTCGCCTCCCTGATCGGATCCCGGGTGAGCGTCGACCCGGGACATTTTGGGGAAAGTGCCGGCAAAGCAACGCCCTCGCACCGGCCGCCCGGCATCGCCCTGACCTTGGTGACGATCCTGCTGCCGGTGCTACTGATGCTGCTCTCGGCTCTGGCGGATCTGGTGTTGAGGAAAGAAAACACCACGTGGCGCGACTCCGCCAATTTCATAGGCAGCCCCATCATCGCCATGCTCCTGGCGGTGCTGCTGGCGATTTATTCCTTCGGCTACGCCCGCGGGTTCAACGGACGCCAAATCCTTAAGTTTCTCGAGGACTGTCTCGGGCCGGCGGCGGGAATCCTGCTCGTGGTGGGGGCCGGTGGCGGCCTGAGCAAAATGCTCGAACGCGGCGGAGTCGGCGCGGCCATCGCCGACATCGTCGAGCACGCCCATGTGTCTCCGCTGCTGCTGGGCTGGGCCGTGGCCGCGGCCATCCGAGTTGCCGTGGGCTCGGCTACCGTCTCCATCGCCATGGCCTCGGCCATTCTGGCCCCCGTGGCGGCGCACACTCCTGAAGTGAGCCGCGAACTCCTTGTGCTGGCCATGGGCGCCGGCTCACTCTTTCTGTCCCACGTCAATGACGGCGGATTCTGGTTCGTCAAGGAGAGCTTCCACCTGACCGTCGCCCAGACTTTCAAGACATGGACGGTGCTGGAAACCTGCATCGGTCTGGTGGGCTTGGGCCTGATTTTAATCCTGTCCCGATTCGTGTGAGATGAAGAATACGCCGCTTATTTTCGACGCCCATCTGGATCTGGCAATGAACGCCCTGGAATGGAACCGCGACCTGACACGGCCCTTGATAGATTTGCGGAGCAGCGAGGCGGGCAAAAATGACAAACCCGATCGCTCCAAGGGAACAGTCTCGCTGCCGGAGATGCGCCGGGGAGGTGTGGGACTCTGTGTGGCCACGCTCATCGCCCGGGTCGAGCACAACGCCTACAGCCCCGTGGAGGGGTGGCGCTCCCAACACCAGGCCTGGGCCCAGACCCAGGGCCAGCTGGCTTGGTACAAGGCCATGGAGGAGGCGGGCGAAATGGTTCAGATCCGGGATCTGGCCGGACTTGAAAGTCATCTGGCCCTCTGGCATTCGACCTCTGCGCCCGAATCCACTCCGGTCGGTTTCCTCCTCAGTTTGGAAGGCGCGGATTCCATCCGCTCCCCGGCCCATTTGGAAAGGGCTTGGTCGCAGGGCTTGCGCGCCATTGGACCGGCGCACTATGGGCCGGGCGTTTACGCCAACGGAACCGATTCCAGCGGCGGGTTCAACGCCAAAGGCCGAGAGCTTCTCAAGGAAATGGACCGGCTGGGGTTCATTTTGGATGTGACGCATCTGTGCGATGAGTGTTTCTGGGAAGCGCTGGAGCTTTTTCAAGGACCGCTCTGGGCCAGCCACCAAAACTGCCGTGCCTTGGTGCCCCACATGCGCCAGTTCAGCGATGAACAGCTCAAGGCCCTCATCGCCCGGGGAGCGGTGATCGGGGCCGCGCTGGACGCCTGGATGCTGGTGCCGGGCTGGATCCGAGGCAAAACCACCCCCGGGTCAGCCGGGCTGATTCTGGAAAATTACGTCGACCACATCGATCACGTTTGCCAGCTGGCCGGGAACAGCCGCCATGCGGGAATCGGCTCCGATCTGGACGGGGCGTTCGGATTTGAACAAACCCCGTGCGACCTGAACACGATCGCTGATCTTGCCCGGGTTGCCGGATTGTTGAGCGCCCGCGGTTACAAGCCCGCTGAGGTGGACGGGATCACCCAAGGCAACTTTATCCAATTCTTGAAATGCTCCTTGAAATGATAAATCCCCCTCCAAACCACCGCGGACTGTGCTGGTTGATGATGCTATTGTGCTTCGTTCTGGCCGCAGGTGCCGCCGAGCCGTCCGGAAAAATTCCCAGCCGTTCCTCGACCGGTTCGCACCGGGTAAAATCCTCCGTCGCAGCACAACCGGTCCCGGCCGCAGAACTGGAGGCAGGGCTGGAACGTGGGCGCGGACTTTATATCCGCAATTGTTTTGTCTGCCATCAATACAACGGCCAAGGCATCCCCGGCGTCTTCCCGCCTCTGGCCAAATCGGATCTCATCGCCACCAATCTGGAGCTTTGCATTAAAGCACTGTGCGAGGGACTGTCCGGCGAGTTGGTGGTACTTGGCCGGAAATACAACGGGTCCATGCCGGCCATTGCACTGAACGATGCCGAGGTGTCGGATGTTTTCACTTACGTGCTCAACAGCTGGGGCAACGCCGGGGGCGGCGTCTCCGCGGCAACGGTGGCCGAGGTGCGCTCGCGCAGCGCCTTTCGCACCTTTGAGAAACTGCAACAGGCCAGCGCCTATCCCCCGCTGCCCCCCCCGCCTGAGGGCTTCACCTTGCGCGAAGTGGTGCGCCTGCCGCAGCGCGGGGTCCGCCTGACCAGCGACGGGCAGGGACGCGTTCTGTATGTCCTTACCGCCGAGGGCGATGTCTACCGGGTTGAAACGGGGACCGGCGCGACCCGCCAACTGCTTTCCGCCAGCTCCTACCTCCTGACCCGGGGCAAGGACGTTGGAGGCCTCACGTTCAACACCGTGGGCATGACCATGGACAAACAAGGACGCCTTTATATAGCCGGCAACCAGCAGGATATTTCCAAGCCGCCGGTGAAAAACCATGTGACGATTTATCGGACCACGGCGTTTAGCGACGGCGACCCGGTGGACCCCAAGCCTTGGTTTACCACCAATTATCCGGGCAGCGCGGCCTATATCCACGCCGCCGAAAACATCGCCTTTGGACCGGACGGTTTCCTCTATGTCGGCAACGGTGCCCGCACCGACGCCGGCCAGACCGGCTCGGATCCCACCTGGTATGGCGGGGGCGAGACGCCCATCACCGCCTGTATCTGGCGTCTGGATTCCGCGTTGGATCAGCCGCCCATCGACGTTTTTGCCCGCGGCGTGCGCAACGCCTACGGCTTCTGCTGGAACGACCAAGGCGAAATGATCGCCACAGAGAACGGGCCGGACGCCGACCCGCCGGACGAACTGAACTTCATTGAGCGGGGCCATCACTACGGTTTCCCCTACACTTTTTCCGATTGGAAACAAAAGGCCTATCCGCACACTCCCGACGCCCCCGTCGGCTTGGAATTCACCCCGCCCATCGCCAACCTCGGTCCCGATGGCGGTTTTGAGGGGAAACCAATCTTCTCTTTCGATCCTCATTCGTGCCCGGCCGGCATTGCTTATCTGGGAAATGACTTTCCGGAAGGCTATCGGGGGACTTTTCTGGTGGCCCGCTTTGGCAACTTCATCCGTTCCGTGAAGCAAGAGTGCGGGTTTGACGTGCTGCAGATAAAGCTGCGCCGCAACGCGCAAGGCCGCTATGAAGCCCGGATCCATACCGTGCTCGCCCCGCTGGGCCGGCCGATCGACGTGCATGTCAGCGGCAAGGGGAAGATCTTCATCTGCGAATATTCCCGGCCGACAAACACCTCGGGCTCCTACGCCCTGCCAGGGCGGATTCTGGAGCTGGCGGTCAAGCCCAAATAGCCTGCCGGGCCAAAGCGGAAAGTGCAAACCAGCGCGAACGGCCGGGATGCCCCGCAAAACCAACCCTCCCGCACCGGATTGTCGAGGGGCCGCACAACACTCCAAGATTAGTTGACTTGGCATTCCGGTTCGACTATTCAATTTCCTTATGCAAATCGAAACACTAAAAGTTTTCTGTGATCTGGCCGAAACAGAGAGTTTCACCCGTGCCGCACAGATCAACAATGTCACCCAGTCCGCGGTCAGCCAGCAGATCAGCTCGATGGAGCGGCTCTTTAAATCGCTGCTTATTGAGCGGAGCAAGAAGAAATTCCGCCTCACCCGCGAGGGCCAAGTCCTTTACGATTACAGCAAGCAAATCATCCAGACCTACGACTGCCTCCACAGCCGGATTCAGGAGATCAAGGATATCATCTCTGGGACCATCCGGCTCTCAACGATTTACAGCATCGGCCTTCACGAGCTGCCGCCCTACATCAAGCGTTTTCTTAAGGACTATCCCACGGTGAATGTCCATGTGGAATATCGCCGCTCAAACCAGGTTTATGAGGAGGTCCTCGGCAACGTGGTGGATCTGGGATTGGTGGCCTATCCCCAGCGCGAAGCCAAGCTGGAGGTAGTGCCCCTGCGCAAGGATCCTTTGGTTCTCATTTGCCACCCCCAACATCCGCTGGCCAGATTCAAATCCGTCAAACTCAAGGCGCTTTCCGGGCAGAAATTCGTCAGTTTCGAGCCCGACATCCCCACCCGCAAGGCTCTGGACAAAATCCTCAAGGAACACAATGTCACCGTCCAGACGGCCATGGAGTTTGACAACATCGAAACGGTCAAGCGCGCGGTGGAGATTGATGCCGGCATCGCCATCGTCCCGCTGGGCACCATCGCCCAGGAAATCTCCAAGCAAACTCTCACCTCGGTCCCGCTGGAAAACGTCGACCTCTTCCGGCCGATCGCGGCAATTTACAAGAAGAACAAAGTGCTCTCCCCCGCGATGAAACAGTTTATCGCCGTGCTCAAAGAAAGCCTCTGAGCCATGGCCGGAAAAAAGGCGCGCGGTAGGAAAAGCCGCGCGCGTTTTTCATTCAGCTCCCTGCCGGGAGAAGGCTATTTGAGCTTCTCCGCATTGAGCGCCTTCAAGTCCTTCGGCACAAACTCCCCGTCCTTGCGGATCAGTTCCCCGTCAAACCAAATCTCGCCCCCACCCCATTCCGGGCGCTGGATGAGGACCATGTCCCAGTGGATGGCGCTCTTGTTGCCATTCCCGCAATCCTCATAGGCATTCCCCGGGGTGAAATGCAAGGAGCCGGCGATCTTCTCGTCAAACAGGATGTCGCACATCGGATTTAGGATGTGCGGATTAAACCCGATGGCAAACTCGCCTATGTATCGGGCACCGGCGTCGGTGTCCAAAATCTCGTTGAGACGTTTTGTGTTGTTGGAAGTGGCGCCGGTCACCTTGCCGGCCTTGAACTCAAGCCGGACGTTCTCGAATTTCGTTCCGGAATAAAGCGTCGGGGTGTTGAACTGAATCACCCCGTTGACGGAATTCCTCACGGGACAGGAGAACACCTCCCCGTCCGGTATGTTGCGGTCGCCTTTGCACATCTTGGCTCCAATCCCCTTGATGCTAAATGTCAGGTCGGTGCCGGGTGCGACCAACCGGACCTGATCCGCTTTTTTCATGCGCGCCTCCAGAGGCACCATGGCCCGGGCCATTTTGGCATAGTCCATCGTGCACACGTCGAAGTAGAGGTTCTCAAACGCCTCGGTGCTCATGCCCGCCGCCTGGGCCATGCTCGGCGTCGGCCAGCGCAGCACGCACCAGCGGGTCTTGTTGACCCATAATCCAGCACAGGCCGGATGACCTTGGAATAAAGCTGGATCCGGCCGCTGGGCACGTCGGAATTCTCGTTCATGTTGTCACTGCCTCGGACTGCAATGTAAGCCTGCATCTTCTTCATCCGGAACATCTCGATGTCACGAATAACCGAGGCCTGCTCTTCGGTGATCCCGAGCATCTGCTCCCGCCCCACACGGGTGCTGCGTGTTTCCACAAGGGGGATGGCACCAACCTGCCGCACCGCACGGATCATCTCCACGGTGAACTCGCCGGGGACATCGACCATATCGAGCAGGATATGCTCGCCCTTTTTTAGTTGGGTGGAATAGGACACCAACTGTTTTGCCAACTTCCCATAACGCGGATCAGTCATAATACAGCCGAGCGTAAAAGGCAGGACGAAACAAAGCAAGCGAGCCAATCAGCTCAACACGCACCGGCACGCCGATAAGGGCGAGGGCGTAAGGCTCGCCACCATGCCCGGCGGATGCGCCGCGCCGCCCGCGCCGGCGATGATAACGCTCAGTCCGCGCTTGTGCGCCGACTTGGCGCAGCGCGCCATGTCGTCCGGCGTGCGGTGCGCAGAAACCACGCGAACTTGGCAGGGAATCTTGAACTCGCGGCAGACGGTGCAGGCCGACTCCATCGCCGGCCCGAAATCGCGTCCACTTTTCGTGCGCGGCTGAGTGAATTATCCAACGACGCGAGACGGCCGGCGGGTTGAACATTGAGCCGGTTTGGTCAAATGCATTTAGCAGGAATCAAATAATCATTCGGGGTTGGCGTTGGAAGAGGGGTGGTTTTTTGTGGCATTGCAGTTGGAGAGCAGAATTGAAAGCTTTTCCCGCAAACGGCACCACCATCCGCGTTTCCCTTCCGGCGCGGCCAAATTCCTCCGCACACACCCCCCCCGATGCCGAAGGAGCGAAGGCTGTAGAGACAAAGAGTGCTTTTGAATGACCAGCTTCATCACGAACAAGCCAGACCGATTCACTGTCCAGAAAACAGATTTGATTATGATGGTTATCGTTTGAGATAGCCATTGCGACGACAAAAGCACAAGTGCTGCAACCGTGCGACGATTGCAACGGCTGCACGACTCGGGCGGGGCTGCCGTGCAAGTATTCTCACGACTATCAATTGCCTGAAGTCAATATGAGAATTGCGGCTTCTAGTCCGAGCAATCTTGCCAGAATGCTCCGTTTCTGACCATGCTGTCCCAAGATGGAACTATGAAACGATTGGTCTGCGGCATATTGTGGGCTAGCCTCGCGCTGCCGTTTCGGGGCTTTGGCGGACGGGAGACGGCGGAGGTAACGCTCGATTATGTGGCTCAGCGCGCCCTGCTGCGTGCCGCCAAACCTTTCCACTCGCCCAGGGCCGACCTGCCGTCGATGCTGCGGGCGGACAAGCTGGATTACGATAAATACCGCGAGATAGAATTCCGCCACGACCGCGCCCTTTGGGCCGCCGAAGAGCTCCCTTTCCGCATCGAGTTTTTCCACCCCGGCTACCTTTACGAAGAGCCGGTCCATGTCAACGAGTTCACCCTCACCGCCGCCCAACCCATCCGCTTCGTCCAGGATTTCTTCAACTACCGCGGACTGCACATCGAAAAACAGATCCCCGTGGAAACGGGTTATGCCGGCTTCCGGCTGCTTAGCAAACTGAACGATCCCAACAAATGGGACGAGCTGGGATCCTTTTTGGGGGCCAGCTATTTCCGGCTGCTGGGCAAAGACCAGCGCTATGGGTTGTCGGCACGCGGACTGGCGCTGGATTGCGGCGAAACGGATCGACCCGAGGAATTCCCGATCTTCACCGACTGGTGGCTGGGCAAACCGGATCGCGGAGCCGACCGCGTGAAGTTTTACGCCCTGCTCGACAGTGTCAGTTGCGTCGGCGCCTACAAGTTCGTCATCGTGCCCGGTGAAACCACCGAGGTGGATGTTGAGGCCGTTCTTTACTGCCGCGAACCGGACAAGATCAAAGCGGTGAACTCCGAGCGCAAGCCCCTTAAAACCTTGGGCATCGCCCCCCTGACCAGCATGTTCTGGTTCGGCAAAAGCTCCGAGCGCCGCTTCAATGATTATCGCACCGAAGTTCATGACAGCGATGGACTGCTCATGCATCTGGGCAACGGCGAGATGCTCTGGCGCCCGCTGAGCAACCCCCACGAAATGCGACACCAACGCTATGCCGCCAAGGACCCTCAGGGTTTCGGACTCGTCCAGCGCGAACGGGATTTCAACGGCTATCAGGACCTCTTCAACGAATATCACCGCGTGCCCAGCGTCTGGGTCAAACCCCAAGGACACTGGGGCGAAGGCGAGATCAACCTCGTCGAACTCCCCACCCAATACGAGGGACTGGATAATATCGTCGCTTTCTGGGATCCCAAAGAGAAACCCGCCCCACTGCAACCCTTCCGCTGCGCCTACACCCTGAATTGGACACGCGAGGCCAATCACAAACTCTCTCCCAACCGCGTCGTGGCCACACGCCTGGGACTGGATCCCCGGGATCCGGCGTGTCGGCAGTTTGCCGTCGATTTCGCCGGCCCCAAGTTGAGCGCCCTACCCGAAAACCTGCCCCCCTCTTCCATCGCCAGTTGCAGCCCCAATGCCACCATTGTCGAAAACCAGGTCTTCCACAACGCCTACAACGACAGCTGGCGGGTGATTCTCAAACTGGAACCCAAACCGGGCAACAAGACCCCGGTGGACCTGCGCTGCACACTGCTCAAGGGCGAAGAACCGCTCACCGAAACATGGACCTATCTCTGGAGTCCGCCCTGAACCTGCCCCACACCGACACCGAGCCTGGACTTCTGGCCGGACGACCTCTGGAGGACTGGAACGCCGCCTACAGAAAGGTGGAAAGCTACTTCCACGCCCTGCGCATCCGCAACAAGTTGCTCCTCGGCCGCCTCGTCTCCCATGTCCTCAAACGCGCCATGCACCGCGCTCCTCGGGAACCCCAACGCCACGCCACCGAACTGGCCGCCCAGGAAATGGACGCCGTCGTCACCGAGTGGTTCGCCCAGATCCTTGAGGAATCCCCCACCAACCGGGATCAGATGCTCTCAACACGCGGACGCTTGGCCCTGCTGCTGGCCGACATGCCCGGCAAATGGCAGGACCAATTCCTTCGCACCGGCCCGTGGCCCGAGGCTTTCGTCAAAGCCATGCGCGACGCCTACCTGCGGGCCGGCCCCGACTTCCAACTCTCAAAAATGGTTCCCCGCCCCCTCGACCTTGGCCCCATCACCACCCTCAACAACCTGACCCGCCTGCCCTTCCTCAAAATGCTGACCGTCTGGCTGCTTCTCGCTCTGCTCCTCTCAGCCCTGTTTGTCCTCACCCACTACCGCTCCGCACCGTGACCCACTCCGGCCGTCCCTCCGACCCTCAACCCTCGCCGATGGCACAACCCACACCGGCTCCAGCCTCCACACCCCAGGTCCAACGAGCCGCCCGCCTCTTCGCCTTTTTCTCCGGTGCCGTGCTCCTCACCGCCTTGGTCTCCATGATCTTTGCCGACCTGCTCTGGCGCAGCGGTTGGACAGGCACCAGCACCGTCCTTTTAAGCCTGTTCATCATTCTTTTCTTTCTCACCGCCGTAGGCTGCGTCCACGCCATCCACGGTTTCATTTTGCGCCGGCTGGGCGACCCGCAACGCCTGACGTGCGCGGCCGATTACCAAACCACCAGCATCGCAGGCGTCAGCTCGGCGATCGTCTTTCCCATCTATAACGAGGAGGTGTCCCGGGTTTTCGAGGGCCTGCGGGCCACCTATCTCTCCTTGGAGCAAACCGGAGAGCTGCAGCGCTTCGATTTCTTCATCCTGAGCGATTCCACCAACCCCGAAAAGTGGGTCGAAGAGGAACAGCGCTGGTGTGAACTGATCTGCGAACTCGATGCCTTGGGCCGGATCTTCTACCACCGCCGCGCATCCAATGAAGGCAAAAAAAGCGGCAACATCCGCAACTTCCTCAACGCTTGGGGCCGGCGCTACCGCTACTTTATCGTCCTGGACGCCGACAGCATCATGCGCGGCGAAACCCTGGTCAACCTGGTCCGCCTCATGGAAACCCATCCCCAGACCGGCCTCATCCAGACCCTGCCGGCACTGGTCAATGCCGAGTCGCTCTTCGGCCGCATCCAGCAGTTTGCCAACCGCCTCTACGCCCCCATCTTCATCACCGGCCTGAACTTCTGGGCGCAGGGATTCGCCAATTACTGGGGCCACAACGCCATCATCCGCACCGAGCCTTTCATGCAGTATTGCGACCTCCCCTCCCTGCCCGGCCGAAAACCCTTTGGCGGCCACATCCTCAGCCACGATTTCGTCGAAGCCGCGCTCCTGCTTAAGGAAAACTGGCAGGTCTGGTTCGCCTATGACCTGGAGGGCAGCTACGAGGAAATGCCCCAAGACATCATCGGCAACGCCCAACGCGACCGGCGCTGGTGCCAAGGCAACCTCCAGCATGCCTTGGTTCTCTTTGCCCGCGGCCTGCGTGGCCTGAGCCGCATCCACTTGGTCATGGGGATTTTCGGCTACCTCGCCAGCCCCCTCTGGGCCATCTTCCTCCTGGCTTTCAACTGGGCCCTTTGGGACCGGGAAAACACCGGCCTGTCGACCATCACCGTGCGGGCCTTCACCCCTTGGCTCAAACAACTCAGCGGCACCGCCCACGCCTTTCTACTCTTCCTTCTCTGCATGATGGTGCTCTTCCTGCCCAAAGCCTTGGCCTTGGTCGACCTGGCACTCGACAGGAAACGCAGCGCGGCTTTTGGCGGACTACGCCGCGCCATCCAGAGCGCGCTCGCAGAAACGCTCTTCTCCGCGCTTCACGCCCCCTTGCAGATGCTCTGGCATTCCCAGTTTGTCATCACCATCCTCGGCGGCATCGGCGTCAATTGGGGCTCCCAAAAACGCACCTCCGACGGCATTGGCTGGATCACCGCTCTCCGTCAGCACTGGGCCCATACCCTCACCGGCATCGTCTGGGGCGCGGCAGTCTGGAAAATGGAC
>CAIQOK010000034.1 GCA_903873415.1 uncultured Verrucomicrobiota bacterium
GTGGGATCCCTGATCCCGAGTTCAATCCCTACCATCGGATGGTATTCGACTTTCTTGCTCAACGGAATTCCTTCTCGCTGGTTCGGTGACAAATGAATGGATCACAATGGTTGTCCCAGCGTGCGCTCGGTTCGCTACGCTCACCATCGCTCCGCCTCACCCCAAAGGGGCGAAGCAGCAGGGAAAGAAAGCAATTTACACCGGCAATTTTTCCCCCGCTTCCTCAGTGCCGCATGCGCAGAATGACATTGTTCGACCGCATCTGGCATTCAGCGTGTGAAGACCTGCTGGCGCAGAGCGATGACCAGATAGTAGGCGCCGCAGGCACTGATGAGTGCGGAGCTCCAACGCACCAGGGAGGGGTGGTGTTGGGCGTGAAGCCATTTTTGTCGGCCCAACCGCAGAAGCCCAAACAACGGCAACACAACCAACTGATGACCGATTTCCACACCCAGGCTGAAGGAGCAGAGCGCCAGCCAGATTCCCGAGGTCGGGAGTCCCTGCATGGCGTCGAGCAGCCCGCCGGCAAATCCCAGTCCATGGATCAATCCAAAGCCAAATGCCACCGCCAGCCGGATCCGTGACCGGGCCCGTTCGGGGCGGAGCACGTTTTCCAAGGCCACCATCACAATGCTCAGGGCAATCACCGGCTCCACGATGAACGGAGGCAGACGTATCAGGCCGAACACGCACAGCCCCAGGGTCAGCGTGTGGGCCAGGGTGAAGACGGCAACAACCTTGAGCATTTCCCAAAAGCTCACGGTGGCGACAACCAGTGCGGCCACGAATAACAGGTGGTCATAGCCGCCGAGTATGTGCAGCACGCCATGCCGCAGATAGTCGCGGAAAGTGTTCTCTTGTTTCTTTGGGGTGAGGGGATTGGCCGGGGGCGTTTCAGCGGCGCTCCAGCCGGTGGGGACCACTTCGGTTTGGCGACTGCCCAGCAACCAAGTGGTGACGCCTTCGCTATCACTCCATTTCGTCCTTACCACATAGCTGATGTCCCACGGAGTGGCGGCGGCGTAGGGCCATTCTCTGAGCATGTCGTGGGAGAAGCGCAGCTCGGTCGGAGGCGGGCTGGGCAGAGGGTATTCCAGTTCATACTGATACACCGTCTGTTCCGGTTCGCCGATCCGGCTTGGGGGTGAGAGGGAGACGACACGTCCTGTCAGTGCGTTGGTTCCGGCGGAGATGCTCAGATGTTTCAGGACATAATCGCGATGTTTCTCCGCCGCATGATTCAGGATTCCTGTGTTTGTAAGGTTGCACCCCTGGGCAACCGAGAGTTCCTTGAGCGAGACATTGATGGCCACTCTTACCAGGGAGGGGGAGAGCTGCACCCACATGGGGTTTTGAAGATCGGGATGTGCCCAGACTTTGGAAGCCAGACCCATCAGTGCCAGTAAAACGAGCAGGCTGGAACGAAATGACTTTGCCATAGATCTCCGGGACACACCTTAACAGATTCGTTTTGTGTGGATAACAGTCTTTATGCCCGACTCAAAAGGTCCAGTGGGGTGAGGGGAAACCCCGGTGGAAATCCGGCTTTCATCCAAGAATCATGAAATTCAAAAGCCTTAGTCCGCCGGGTCGCGCAAGAACCTTCAACCTTCGGGAGTGATGCCGGGCATCAGATCGAACCGGGCTGAAAGTTCCCCGGCCCGCGAGCCGGGGAGGGGCTTGAAATCCACCGTCACCGAATCGCGTGCGGCTTGATCTCCGATGCTGCGCCACAGGGAATCCTTTTGGTTTCCGGGATGGCCTTTGATGAAAAGCTGGGTGGTCCAAGGATCGCGTCCTTTCACTTTGACTTTGAAATGAATGTGTGGGGCCTGGCGGCCGGGATAGCACGCGGGCTTAAGAGCGCGAAAATAATATTCCCCGGTCGATCCGGTCAGAAAACGGCCGAATCCTTGGAAATTCGCGTCATACTTGCTCTGCTTGGACTGGTCGGCCAGATACACTCCCGAGTGATCCGCCTCCCAGATTTCAATCGCGGCGTTGCGGATCGGATCGCCCTTGGCATCGAGCAGCCGGCCGCTGAGATGAACGATCTCGCCAATGGCCGGCGTTAACGAATCATTGATCAGGATCAGGTCATTGTCGGTGTCCAAGGGCAGTTTTGGCGGGTAGAATGGGCCTTCGCTCACGCGGGCCGTTTTGGCCGACGGCCGGGTCAGTTCCTCCGCAAAAGCGCCCGGCACGGTCAGGAAAAGCGCCGCCCAGCTGGTTCCTCGCAGGAATCTGCGGCGCGAAACAGTCAGCCCGGCACTGGATTGGCTTGGAATTATGGACTTCATGATTTTTGAGGAGTGTGCGAAGCGCTGTTTCCGGATGCAAGCTCGCTTCATCCCGGCTTAAGGTCCGTTTGGCGACAATGTGCGGGACTGGCGGTTTCGCCGAGTCCATGCTAAACCCATCAGAATGCGATGAGAATTCTAGTTGTAGAGGACGAGCCGGACCTTTTGGCGAGCCTAGCCAGAGCCTTGCGCGAAGAGGGCTATGCGGTTGATACCGCCGAGAACGGTGAAGAGGCCCTGTTCAAGGCCGAAAGCTACGATTACGACACCATCGTTCTGGATGTCATGCTGCCCAAGCTGGATGGATGGAGCGTTTTGCGGCGCCTGCGCCAAACCAAGAAGACGCCCGTTCTTATGCTTACCGCCCGGGATGCCGGCCGTGACCGCGTGAGGGGCCTTGATTCGGGGGCTGATGATTATGTGGTCAAACCATTTGATCTCGACGAGCTCTTCGCCAGGCTTCGCGCGTTGATCCGTCGCAGTTCCAATCAGACCACCACCATCATCGAGGTCGGCGCGGTCAAACTGGACACCGCCGCGCGCCGGGTTTTTTTCCGGGGCCAACCTGTTGAGTTGACGGCCCGCGAATATGCCCTGGCGGAGTTTTTGGTCCTGCATCGAGGCAAGGTGGTCACCCGGACCGAACTCTACGAGCACCTCTTCGATGAAGATGACAGCACGCTCTCGAATCTCTTGGACGTGCATGTTTCCAACATCCGGAAAAAACTCGGCGCCGAATTCATTGCCACCCGGCGCGGGCATGGATACTGCATTGAATAGGCCGTGAACAAAGAACCCATCAAACGCCGCGCTTCGAATTTCGGAAGGCCTTCCTCAGAGGGAACCGCCCGCATCTGGCCGGGGCTTTGCGGGTTCTGCAGACCATGATTTTCAAATCCATCAAATGGCGGTTGCAGTTGTGGTATGCCCTGATTCTGACGGTGTTGCTCGCAGGGTTCGGATTTACCGCCTTCCAACTGGAGCGGGGGCGTGTCTTGCGGCCGATCGACGAGGGGCTTCAGCATCGGGCCAATGCGCTCGCCAACATGCTTCGCCCCCCTCCCAATCGGGGTCGCGAGGGGGAGCCTCCAGGAGAGGAGCCTCGCGGGCCCTGGCACAGGGACGACCGGCCGTCGGACGATCCCGCACCCGGACATGGGCTTGCGACGAGGCTGCCCGAGTTTGCAGGCCGCCCCTTCCTGCTTCCGCGCCAGTTGGCGGGATTGTTCGAGGAGGCGGATACCAACGGGTTTTACTTTGCCTTGAGCCGGGATGGAAAAGTGGTTCTGTCTTCGAAGAATATTCCAGCCGGTCTGGTTTTTTCGGGGGCTCTTTCCCGCCCGCCCAACCCGCCTGTCTCGCGCGGAGCATGGCGGGAGATGCTCTTTTTCCCTTCTCCCTCCGGAAGGGTTGATGGCGAGATTGTTGTTCTGGTCGGCCGCTCCATTGCTGTCGAGTTGGACCTGCTGCATCGTGTGGCCCTTATGCTTTCTGCGGTGGGCGGTGGAATCTTGCTTCTTGGTCTGGCCGGTGGCAGTTGGATTGCCACCCGGGCGATTCGGCCCATCCAAGAAATCAGCGCCACGGCGCTTAAAATCTCCGCAGGCGACCTCTCGCGGCGGATTGATGCCGCGGATACGGAAAGCGAGCTGGGCCAGATGGCTATGGTGCTCAATTCCACCTTTGCCCGGCTGGAGTCTGTCTTTTCTCAGCAGCGGCAGTTCACTTCGGATGCAGCCCATGAACTGCGCACGCCGGTCGCGGTGATTCTCACCCAAACCCAGACCACGCTCAACCGTGAGCGCAGCCCGGAAGAATACCGTCAAGCCCTTCAGTCCTGTCAGCGTGCCGCCCAGCGGATGCGGCGGCTCATCGAGTCCCTTCTGGCAATTGCCCGTTTGGATGCCGGGCTGGAAAGCCCTTCCGAATCCCCCTTTGACCTGGCGGCCTCCGTTCAGGACTGCATGGAGCTCGTCAAGCCTCTGTCGCAAGAGCGTGGAATCAGGATGTTTGGCGCTTTGAATCCCGTGTCCTGCCTGGGGGATGAGGATCGCATCGGACTAGTGATCAACAATCTGCTCACCAACGCCATCCACCACAACCATGCCGGCGGGGAGGTGCAGGTCAACACCCGGCTGGAGAAGGGGGTTGCGGTGCTGACTGTGTCAGACAATGGGCCGGGGATTGCGGCGGAGCATCTGCCCCACATTTTCGAGCGGTTTTATCGGGTGGATACCGCCCGGACCAGTGTGGAGGGACGGGTCGGTTTGGGCTTGGCCATCTGCAAGTCCATCGTGGCAAGCCATGGTGGGACCATCGAGGTTCTCAGTCAGGCGGGGGCCGGGGCCGCCTTCACAGTGCGGCTGCCATCTCCAAGCCCGGCATAAACCCATTCTTTGGGCTCGGCATTGAATCCCTTTTTGTTGATTATTGGTGCAGACAATGGAATTGCGTGATTTTGCCGAACGGATCTTATTCGCGACAACGCTGGAAGAAAAACTGCGGACTCCGGATGAAATCACCGACTACTTTCCCGGCTCTGCTTTGGCCTTGCCGACGGCCCCCGGCCGGCCAGCCAACTTGGTTTTCAAGCCTTATGGGACCGGTGAGAAAAGTGATTTTCCCGGGCTGCACCGGCT
Source organism: uncultured Verrucomicrobiota bacterium (assembly GCA_903873415.1). Classification (GTDB taxonomy): domain Bacteria; phylum Verrucomicrobiota; class Verrucomicrobiia; order Limisphaerales; family CAIQOK01; genus CAIQOK01. The sequence continues at coordinate 4,940 of CAIQOK010000034.1, forward strand.
CGAACAGACTGAGGAGCGGGGCAAGCTGCTGCATTTTTTCGCGAACCACGAGCTGCTGGCCACGGAGTTGATGGCGTTGGTGCTGCTCCGCTTTCCAGACGCGCCTCCAGCCTTCCGGCGCGGCGTGTTGCAGACCCTTCAGGACGAACAGGAACACACCCGTCTTTATATTGGGCAGATGAAGTCCTGCGGCGTTGGGCTGGGCGACTTTCCTGTCAGCGGCTATTTCTGGCGCTGCGTGGCTCCGATGGAAAACCCCATTGATTACGTGGCTGGACTGAGTTTGACGTTTGAACAAGCGAACCTGGATTTTGCCGGCCACTACGGTCGATGTCTGGCGGCGGTGGGCGATGCCTCTTCCGCAAGACTGCTTGAGAAAATCTATCGGGACGAGATTGGTCATGTCGCAGTGGGGTTGAAATGGTTTCGCCGCTGGAAAAACCCCTCGCAAACGGATTGGGCGGCATTCTGTCAGGCGTTGAAATTTCCGCTCTCCCCCCAGCGCGCCAAGGGGTTCACTCTGAACATGGCCGGACGCCGTGCCGCCGGATTCGATCCGCAATTCATCGCCGAGTTGAACGTCTATTCCCAGTCCAAAGGCCGCACCCCGAGTGTTTTTGTCTTCAATCCTTTTGCGGAGGGCTTTATTGCAGAAGGCGGCGCGTTTAATCCCACCCGGGTGCAGTTGCAATTGGCGCGCGACTTGGAAAACCTTCCCCAGTTCCTTTGCCGGCAGGACGATATTGTGTTGCTGCAGCGCAAACCCTCGGTGGAGTTCCTCAGCGGTATCAAGGAGGCGGGATTCCCGCTCCCGGAGTTTGTCGAGTTGCCGGCCCTCAGCCCTGCGGGTCGAGGATCGGCATTCCGCGGCTTGGCCTCACGAAAGCTGGGCCGCCTCTGTCCATGGGCTTGGGGAACGGACAGCTTCAAATTGCTCAAGCCTCTGTTTGGCAGCGTCACCGGCGAGGTTCGCGGCGATGATCAGCGCTTCAATCCGGGTTTGGCTCGGCTCTATTCCAAGGCTTGGAGCGCGGGATTCCTCCGGGATATCATTTCGGATGGATACTGCGGCGACGGGGCTCGCGGCTTGAAAACGACCGACGCGCAAAACTGGCTGTGCACCGAAAATGAAGTCGGGGTGGCGGTCAACTCGATGCCCGGGGTGAGGGACGCGATCGCCCGGATCCGCGGTCGCGGCCATCACCCAGTGGTGGTCAAGGAGGCTCTGGGCTTGGCGGGAAGCAACGCGCTGAGGCTCTTTGAACCGGAAGTGCTGGAGACACAGACGCGCTGGATGTCCAAGGCTTTCGCCCAAGGCCGCGAGTTGGTTGTTGAACCCTGGCTGGAGCGCCTGCAGGACTTTTCCGTGCAACTGGAAATGTCCGGGGCGGGTTTGAAGCTCTGCGGCTACACCGGCCTGGTGACCGACGCCCGCGGTCAGTTCCAGTCCAACTTTGCCGAGTCGCATCACCACAAGCGCCTGCCAGAGGGCATCCCGTCGCTTTTTATCGGCCGGCCCGACATCACCGGCCGGATCCTGTTTTTTTACGAGCGGTTGATAGCCCGTCTTGAGAAGGAGTTGCGCAACCTGAATTTCGCCGGCCCGGTCGGCATCGACGCCTTTGTTTACCGCGATACGGCCGGCGGGGTGCGATTGAAGCCGGTGGTGGAGATCAACCCCCGTTTCACCATGGGGCGACTGCTGGTGGAATTGATGAGGCACTCCTGTCCGGGCAGTTTTGGGTCTCTGCGGCTGGTCAATGGGGCGGTTCTCAAGCAGGCAGGCTTGGGGACTTTTTCAGACTATGCCTGCCGGTTGGTGGAGCAGTTCCCCTTGCGGTTGGAGGGGCAACCTCAATCGAGGCTCCGGAGCGGGGCGGTTTGCCTGAACGATCCGGCGCTGGCTCAGGCCTGTCTGGCCGTGTTCCAAGTTGGCGCGGAACCCGCGCTGATTTCCAGCAAGAAGATTTAGCTCTCCATTCCCCGGGTTTTCTGTCATAGTGGAGTCGTCTTAATTTCATGACACCAAAATTATTCTCCGAGTTGGGTCTGTCCGCCGACGTGCTGAAGGCCATTGACAAGATGGGTTTTGAACAAGCTTCGCCCATCCAAGCCGAAGCCATTCCCGCAATGCTGACGGGCAAGGATATTGTCGGCCAGTCCCAGACCGGCTCGGGCAAGACGGCCGCCTTCGGCGCGCCGGCGGTGGACAAAGTCGATGTCGACAAGCGCGCCGTTCAGATACTCATCTTGTGCCCCACGCGCGAACTGGCCGTGCAGGTCTCGGAGGAGATCCACAAGCTGGCCGCCTTCAAGCGTGGCCTGCACGCTCTTCCCATTTACGGCGGCCAATCCTACGACCGCCAGCTCTTCGGCTTGCGCCAGGGCGCCCACATTGTCATCGGAACCCCCGGTCGGGTCATGGACCACATGCGCCGCGGCACCCTCAAGTTCGACTCGCTCAAGATGGTCATTTTGGACGAGGCCGACGTGATGCTGAACATGGGCTTCCGCGAGGACATTGAGTTGATTCTGCAGGCGACGCCCAAGGAGCGGCAGACGGTGTTCTTCTCGGCCACCATGCCCCGGCCCATCCGCGAGCTGATTGAGAAATACTCGCGCGAACCCCAGAACGTCCGTATCGAGCAGAAGGCCATGACCGTGCCGACGGTGGAGCAGGTTTATTTTGAAGTGGACCGCCGTTATAAAATCGAACTGCTCACCCGCCTGATTGACATTCATGATCTGAAGCTGGGCATCATTTTCTGCAACACCAAGCGCATGGTCGATGATCTGGTGGATCATCTCAACGCCCCAGGGTATTCCGCCGACCGTTTGCACGGCGACATGACTCAAGCCCAGCGCGATCGCGTGATGAACAAGTTCCGCAAATCCGGCTTGGAATTCCTCGTCGCCACCGACGTGGCGGCGCGGGGCATCGATGTGGATGATATCGAGGTTGTGTTTAATTACGACCTGCCTTACGACGGTGAGGATTACGTGCACCGTATCGGCCGGACCGGGCGCAAGGGACGCAGTGGCCGGGCCATCTCTTTCGCCTCAGGCCGCGAGGTGTTCCAAATCCGGAATATCGAGCGCTTCACCAACATGCGCATCCAGCGCGGCAAGCCGCCCACAGCCAACGAGGTCGATGAGGCCCGCGCCAGCGTTTTTCTCGAGAAGTTGCGGGCCACTCTCGCCGGGGGGGAATTCAAACGCCACGACCGCTTGGTCGAGCGACTTTTGGAAGAGGGGTTTGCCTCGACCGACATCTGTTCCGCCCTCATTCATCGCCTGCAAAGCGGTGATGGTGCCGCATCCAAACCCCCGCAGCGCGAGGAGGAATACGAACGTCCCCAGCGCGACGACCGGGGCGAGCGCCGTCAGGACTATCGCGACGATCGCCGCCCGCAATTTGAGGACCGCGCCCCGCGCCCCGCATACCGCGCCCCCGAGCCGGCACGGCTGCGCCCCGTCGAGCGCCCTTTGATCTCAAAACCCCAAATCCCCGCCAAACCCTACGCCAGCAAGCCTTTGTCCCCGGTCGCGTCGACCGCCCCCGGCGGAGGCATTGAAAGAAAGGAGCGCGCGGAATCCAAGCCTGCGGTGAAAGCTTCCGAGGGGATCTCCACCCGGTCATCAACGCCGGCGGTGGCCAAGGATGCGGCGGTTGTTGCGCCCGCAAGCGCCGCCTCGGCCCAATCCCAAGCCGCTCAGCCTAAGACGTTTTCTGACGAGGAGATTCTCGCGTCCGTCGGCAACCCCGAACCCCAAGCGCAACCCAAACCCGGCGGCAAAGCCAAAGCCTTTCCGGCCGGCGTCACTAAGCCCAAGGTTAGCCGCGCCACCCCCGCCCACCAAACCCGGCTCTGGATCAATCTGGGCGAAGAGATGGACATCAAACCCATCGACGTCGTCAACGCCATCGCCGGCGAAACCGGGTTGCCGGGCAAGACCGTTGGCACCGTGGACATCCGGGAACGGCATCTGTTTGTGGACGTGGATTCCGAGCAGGCCAACAGCATCATTGCCAAGCTCAACCGCGCCGAGATCAAAGGCCATAAGGTAAAGGTCAAGACTGCGTGAGCGAGCTGGTCCCACCTAAATCAGTCGAGCGCCTGTTCCCGTTCGTCCTTAAGTCGCGCAACCTGCTGGTTGGGCGCGACACACTGCGCCGCAGCAAGGGTAAGCTGCACTTCATCCTCATAACCGAGGATGTTTCCGAAAACAGTCGCACCGAGGTGTTGGCTGATTTCAGGCACTATCCTGTCGTTCAGTGCTTTGTTTCGGCGGATCTTGAAAAACACTTTGGCGTGCGCGGCGCCAAAGTCGTGGGCTTCGCCAAATCAGGATTGGCCCAGTCCATCTACGCCGAACTCAAACCCCACCGCATCAATCAACCGGTGACGAAGTCCAATCCGCCCGACCCTGCACAGGGCCCTGCGGCAGGCCGCAAGGCGGCAGCAAAGCCGCCCGCTCAGCAAAAGAGCCGTCCCTGACCTTGTCCGCCGGTGTTTGCGCCTACGCAACCCGGATCCATGCCCGCCTCTCACGGCGGGCATTACCATCAACCTGAAAACGGCACTTGGGATCGATCGCGGACTCCGAGCACTCGAAAGCGCCTTTGAGATAAAACTCAAGTAACCATGAAGCGCTGGATGAGGCCGAGGAAGCCCTCTTCTGTCTCCATTCTCTTCATAAGATTCATGGTGGATTTGGCTTGGAACGGAAGGTTTACCATGAAGCGCATGGAGGGCATGAAGGGGGACGATTTTTCAGTGGCGCAACCGGGCGTCTATGGGAGATGAAGTAAATAGGCAGGGCGCCTCACTCCGTGCGCGCCGTCGCGGTGCGGCAGAAAATGCGGGTTGGCAGCAGCAGCGTGCAGCGGACTGCCTGCCCTACCGGTTTTTTCAACCAGGTTGCATTATGAAGGACACTGAATGAATGAACCTAACACCTGCAGTTGGAGTTCAGGCGGCATCCTCTGTTCGTGTGACCGAGAATTTCACCGGCAAGGCGTCCGAGGAAATCTCATCCTTTCCTTCACCCGTTCAGGGAACCGAAACCGGCGATGCACAAGTGATCGTCGGCCTGAATTTTATTCAATCATCAACTGCGGAGGTTAGGTTGAACCGCATAGTGCTGAGATTGCGTCCCGGGTGCGATTGGAGAAGGCTGCCAAAGCCTCATGGGTGACCGGATTGACGCCCGGCTTTCAGGCAGGTTCCGAGTGCGATCCGAAAACAGATCCGGCCGGACGTTCGACCAGATGCAGCAGGTTCCCGTCGGCATCGGCAAAGAACAGAACCCGCCCGCCGCCACCCGCCGGTTTGATGGGTTGACTAAAGATCACTCCGCGAGCCTCCAGCAGGGCTTTGGCGGTTTCGATGGAATCCACGCGCAGCGCGACATGCCGCCATCCAGCCAAGCCGTTGTCAGCCGTCCTGCCGAGCGCAGCCCCGGCCTCGTAGATCTCGATCATCACGCCGCCTGGCAAAGCGACAAAATAGGCCGGCGGGGTCTGGCCGTTATCGAAGAGGAGTTGGGCTCCCAGTGTGTTCACATACCACTGCTGCAGGGCCTTTGGATTGAGGGATGGGAGCCCCAGATGTTCAATTGCAAATTGCATGGGGGGGTTCTAGCGGGACGGTCGGAAAAACGCACGGGTTTTCTCTCTGGACAAGCGTGGCTGGAGCGCGCATGATAGCGTTCGCTGAGTGCCCGCGTGGCGGAATTGGCAGACGCGCTAGATTCAGGTTCTAGTGAGTAACATCGTACAGGTTCAAGTCCTGTCGCGGGCACCACTCTTATTGAGGTAGCAGGCGGAATTCCATCCGCCTGCAACAAAACCCGGACCTTAGTCACATCTGTGTCAGTTCCCTTCTCGGCCAACCTCCACGATCAATTGATGGGAATCTATCGGCCCGCCAAGGGATTTCCACATTATTGAGTTGCCTTCAAGCTTGCTGGCAAATGGCGCGAGTTTTTCCCCGCTATCTGAACCGAGGTTGGGCGGCGGCGTGATTTCATTCACCGAGTGTCCGGTTTCTGGGAGCCCAGATTTCCAATGGTTGTTGCCGGGTGCAGGCAGACTGGCAGCGGGCCTGAAAATCCGGGTGAACGAGGATGCTGATTTTGGCTGGCGCACGGCCTTCGCGGTTGATGGGAGGACTTCCCGCCGAGTCTTGGTGGAGCGGTGGCGGGCATCGGGCTGCAGAAGGGGTCTGGTTATCTTGAGGAAACGGAGGTTCGAGGCGGGGATGTCATCTTCATGTGCCGTGAAGCGCATTCCCTTGTTCGCGCCCGCCAAAAATGACAAGCGTAATACCGGCTCACTGCGCGGTTCGGGTCGCTTTTTTAGCGATACTCATTTCGTCGAGTGAGCCTTTGGGGTTATGCCAAAACCAATTCCCGGTGCCGACGGTGTGCGGGTTGTTTGAGTATCGGGAATCAGGCGGTGGACGCGGCGAAATCTGAAGCGTGATCCGTTCATTTTCAAGCGCTTGTGAAAGCGCGGTTTGGCACTTGCAAGGGGATTTCCGAAGCAGCCGGATTCAGGCGCGAATAATGCCAGTCCATCACCCTGCTCGGCGGGGCGGGGTGGCTCGTCATAGGGGAAAAGTGGGTGGGAGAAATTCGGGTTTGTTCCCTGTTTTTCGCTGGTCTGCGTTGCCATGGATGTGAATCTCAAAATTGGCGCGCGCACTTTTGCAGGCAATGACGCAGAAAGTCCTATTCCTCAGTGAAAGTTCATATAATATTTTTCCGCACTTGGGCGACTTTTGCGGCTTGAGCAGGTTTATGAGAAGTAAAAAAAACGTGCGAACCACTGTTGATTCATCGAGACACCAGAAGCGGATGCTGGTGTTTACGATTTTTTTTGCTGCTCTGGCAGTTCTTGTCGTCGGATTGGGTGTTTGGTTTGCGAATCGAAGGTGAGTCGGGAGGGGATGCGAAGAGCAGGAAACCCGTGTTTGGGGGGGTACCGTGGTTGCCGGGAGCCGGCGGTCTGTCCGCCAATCTAGGGGTGGGACGGGATTTAGCCGGTGGCAAGCCCCTCCTTGTTTGGTTCATGGTTTATTGGCCCCTTTCCGGCCACTTGCCTCTGTGCAGTTTAAAGCGGGGAACCCGTTTTTTTACCGTGTCCAGAGCTTTAACGGAGTCTATTGCGACGGCTTCCTGAACGTCGTTAATGGCGTCCGGTGCGGAGAAGACATATCAGTGTCTGCCCCGTCGAGCGGCGTCCGGTCGAAGGGAAACACCGGGCAGTGGGCGGAAAAACCACCCCGAGACCCAATCCACGCGCCGAAGCGAGAGGTCCATGAGGCCTTTGAATTTACCTGCGAGATCGGGAAGCGCCGGGGAATCGCATCAGCAATCGTGATGGGAGGGATCTTGAAGGCTCATGCAGACCTCTGAACGGATTTTGACTTGTCGGGGGAGCGCTTGCCGGCGCCTTGTAAAAAACCGGTCAACTCAGTTACTGCCAACGAATTCAGCAAGTTGGTGCGCACGAGAGGACTTGAACCTCCACACCTTTCGGTACCAGATCCTAAGTCTGGCGTGTCTGCCATTCCACCACGCGCGCATGTCACTTTTGGCCAGCCGTCCTTCCGCCCTTCGGACTCTTTTCACCGGCCCGTTGCCCATTAATTTGGCCGGCAACAAGGGACCAACGGCGGGGCATTTTGGCTGATCAACCCGAAGATGTCCATCTTCGACTCTTCGGACTGAGGTTTTATGGAGCCGGTTTTGGGTCGCTTTAGCCGAGGGGTTATGCGGCGGATCGGGCAGGATGCGATCGGCGCAAATCGGGAAATGAATCGCGAAGGACAACAGTCGGGGCAGGGTGGGGTGCCGGTTCAGGTCAGGCGTGAGAGGTCGCTTGGAGAGAGGCGGGGGGCAGGTTGCGGACGCCGACCATTTGCTGAGCCTCGCTATCCCACACCTTCAAGCGCAGGCAGCGGAGGATTTCCCGCGGATGCAGCGAGGTTGTCTTGGGTTTCTGCAGTTCGGGCATTGCGAGCAATACCTCGGGCAGCCGGTAGAAGGGGATGCGGGCGTTGAGATGGTGGATGTGGTGGTAGCCGATGTTGGCGGTGAACCAGGCCCAGAGGGGACCTGTCTTCATGTGGCTGGAGGATTCCAAGGCGGCTTTTTCATAGGTCCATCCGGCGCTGTCGCCGAAAATCACGCCCGGGAAATTATGCTGGGCATAAAACAAATAGCTGCCGATTCCGTGCGCAATGAAATGCGGGATCACCTGGGAGAGCACCAGCGCGGTCCAGCCGAAGTTGAAAACCAGGGCGATGGAGATGGCGACGTGGATGAGTAATGCTATCAGGCAGTCGAAGTGTTCCCGCGGGTTGTTTAAGAACGGCTGCAGGCACATTCCATACAGAAAGGCGAAGAGGTAGCCAAAGAGGATGGTCAGGGGATGGCGCATGAAGAGGTAGTGCCACCGCTTGCCCCGGGAACATTTGAGATAATTGGCGCGGGTCATGATGGGAAAGGAGCCGATGTGCGAGCCGCGCAGCTTGGAATTGTGGTTGTGATGGTGGTTGTGCGAGCTGCGCCAGATGCTCGTCGGGCTCAAGGCGAGAATGCCAAAGATGCGCATCAGGATTTCCGCCAGCCGCGAATGGGGGAGAATGGCCTGATGCTGTTGGTCGTGGTAAATGACGAAGGAACGCAACACCAGCAGTCCGGCCAGAACGCTGCAAATGATTTTGGCGGCGGGATGGAAATTCCAGAGCGTTCCTATTAAGCAGACTGCCAGAAGCATCCCGGTTGACAAGACATGAAGCCAGCTCTTCGCTGTGCAATCGACGGCGTAGGGCTTGGTTGCCAGAATCAGATCTTTACCGGTTTTCATGCTCAAATTTAGCCGGATTCCATGATCAGGCACAATCTCATCCCTTGTCGATGAGAATCGCGCCGGCATGGGAACCGCTTGGAAACACTGGTTGAGCTCCGCCCTCAAAGACCGGTTGTGTTGTCATCCCAGCCCCGGCGGCTGTGGAAGGACCACCAGTCCACCTCCTTTGGATCGCGTTTTTCCTGCGCCGCGTGGGTGTCGGCAAAAACGAAATTCTGGCGCTGAAAATGGGGGGCGGCCGAAGGGGTCCAGTAGGGCATTTCCCAGAGCAGCACCGCCGCGGACGAGTTGGCAATGGTGGTGTTCTTGCGCCCGCTCACCGGGCTCTGAACTTCATAAGCAGATTGGTCGGCTGTCAGATAGATATGGTTCCAGACGTAGGTCAGGGAATCATTATCCTTGAGCAAAGTGGCGAAGGCGGGCACAAGCGGATCCTTGGATTGGCTGCCAGCGGGGCAAATATAAAGGGCGGGTCCGATTGTTTTTGCGGGGGCAGGATTGCTGCCGACGTTTCTGCCGAGATAAGGTTCGAGCAGCTCAGGAAGATAGGCTGTGCCCAGGGCGTGATCCGTTCCCCAGGCTTTTCCCCAGCTCAGGCAATAGGGCAAGCGTTCGTGGTAATCGGCCCCATACATTGCCACCCCGAGTCCGATCTGCCTGAGATTGTTGAGGCAAAAGGTTTGTTGCGACTTGGCCTTGGATCTGGCAAGTGCGGGCAGGAGCAGCGCGGCCAGAATGGCAATGATGGCAACCACCACCAGAAGCTCGATCGGCGTGAAGGCGCGGATGCGAATGGTAAATTTCATTTTAAAAAGCGGCGGGTTCGCCAAAATCATATGGGAGAGGCCGGAAAACACCATGTTATACGCTCTCAAGCCCGCAAGTTTGGCGGACGCAGGTCCCATTGGCCCGGGTGGTTTTTAAAAGTGATTGGCTGTCACTATTTGCTTTCTGCCTGAAGCCGGGGGCTGCTAGGTTTCCGCGATGTTCGCCGTTGTTTTAAGAATCCTCTTTGCGGTCTGCATGGCAGGGATACTCGACCTCCCCACCCATCAATCCGCAGCGGCAGCCCCTTTGCCGGAAGAGCTGGTTTTTTCAGAGCGGTTTGACAGCCCTCTGACAAGGCACTGGGAGCAACTGAAGTTTGGAAAGCCAACCGACTATTTCCTCTGCATGGACGGCACCAACCAGTGCCTTAAGGCGGTTGCTGACAAGACCTGCTCGGCATTCATGACAAAGGTGAGGGTAAAACCCCAACACCGACTCGTCGCACGCTGGCGGTGGAAAATCGACCATGTCCCCCAAAACGCTTCGGATAATGTCTCCCGGACCTTCGATCATACGGCGCGAATAATCATTGCGTTCGATACCCTCATAGGCCCGCCGCGAACGATCAATTATGTCTGGGCCAACCAGGAGAAAATCGGCACTGACATGCGGCACCCCCTGTCAGGGCGGGCCAAGATGGTAGTCGTTCAGTCCGGAAACCTGCTCGCGGAAAAATGGATCCCCGAAGAGCGAGATGTCACCTCGGACTGGCATCGGCTCTTCGGAGAGAAAGCCATGCCCGACATCGTGGCTTTGGGCGTGATCACAGACTCCGAAAACACCGGCACGCAGGTCACAGCATATTACCAGAATCTTGAGCTGCTGGAGCGTTAGTCAAACAACAACTGCTTGTTACAAAAGTATGGCGCGCTGGTTGCAAACCGGCGGCATTCCGGAAAACTCCTTCCTCCCGCTCCGATCTGATACTGCCGAACCCTTCCAGCAAGCCTGGTGCCCTTTTCAGAAATGTCTCAAGCCATATAGCCAGCGGAGTTGGCACCTGTTATGCCGTCATCGGCAATAGCAGCGGCTCCGTAGTATCCGGCAGTGCCACATTGAGCGCGACTTCCCTGTCGCTCTACTCAGGCATCATGGTCAATGGCCCCATAGGATCGACTTACATGGTGCAATACACCATCAGCCTCTCCGGCACGCCGATTTGGACCACGTTGGGATCCCTGAAGCTGACCAAGCCGTTCAATGTTGTGTTTCAAACTCGTTCCGGCGAACCAACCCCGGCGCCTCTATCGCGCAGTGCCCCGGCAGTAATAGGCACAATATCAGATTGAATCAACCCGCGTCCGCGGCAACACGGCCGCGGTTTTTTCATCAAAAAGCCGGCGGCTTCCCGCATATAAGCACCATCGGGCGCCTGTTTTCAGGGGATGCCTGCCAGGTTTCGTTTTCTGCGGATGGGTATTGGAACAAATCCGGTCTTTGTTACGAAAGGGTGACAATTCGCGGCCCGCTGATGTTTTGAGTTGCGGGTCGGCGGCCGAAGAGCTGAAGATTAGCTGTCATCGATTGTTGATTGCATGACCACCAATTCAAAAGCATCCGCACCGGCTGTCACACGCTATCGGACGATCTGGATCTCAGATGTGCACTTGGGAACAAAGCACTCTCAGGTGGAGCCGTTGCTGGAATTTCTGCGCGACCATGAATGCCGCTACCTCTATCTGGTGGGGGATTTCATCGATGGCTGGCAGCTGCGCTCGAAGTGGCACTGGAAGGACAGCTACAACGTTTTGATTCAGAAACTACTTCGCAAAAGCCGTAAGGAAACGGAAGTGATCTATCTGACTGGAAACCATGACGAGTTTCTGGAGCAGTTCCTCAACATGAATTTTGGCAGTGTCCGGCTTACCCGTGAGGTCATCCATACTGCGGCCAACGGAAAGCGGTATCTGGTCTTGCATGGGCACCAGTTTGACGGCCTCACCAAATTCAACCGTGTGCTGGAAAAGCTGGGCACCCGGCTCTACGACTGGATCCTGGATTTCAACCTGCACTTCAACCGCGTCCGGCGAAGCCTGGGCTTTGGCTACTGGTCTCTGGCGGCCTATCTCAAGTTCAAGGCCAAGTCGGCGGTGAAATACGTGACCGAATACGAGGAAACCATTGTCCAGATGGCCCGCAAGCACAACGTGCAGGGCGTCATCTGCGGACACATTCACCGTGCCGAGACCAAGACCATCGCCGGTGTGGAATATCTCAACTGCGGCGACTGGGTGGAAAGCTGCACGGCTCTGGTGGAGGATTTCGACGGTAACATTCGGCTGCTACACTTTCATGAAGATAATGCTCAGCATACTCGGCGAAGGGCGGGGGCACCTGACTCAGGCGATGGCGGTGAAGGAGATGGTGGAGAAGGCGGGGCACCAGATCACGAGCGTGGTTTTCGCCGCGGGACCGCATCGTCAGGTTCCACCCTTCTTTGCATCGGCCATGAGGATGCCGGTTACCCGCATCCCCACGGTTGATTTCGCATTCAAAAACAGCAAAGGAGTCAATATTGCCGCGACTCTGACGGGATTGATTCGGAACATCCCGGCCTACTGGCGAGGAGTGCGCACCCTCAAGGCGGTGGTGGAGGAGACCCGGCCCGACGTAATCATCAATTTTTTCGAGCCGCTCACAGGCCTTTACGCCTTTCTTCACCGAAAGCGCCCGCCAGTGGTGGCTATCGCCCATCAGTTCATGACCGGTCACCCGGACTACATCCGGGTTCCCGACATGCGGCTTCAGCAGTGGGTGATGAAATGCTTCGTGGCACTCGTCGGAAGTGCCTCGACCCGACTGGCGCTCTCCTTCTACGAAGCCAAGGATCTTCCGGATAAAAAAACCACTGTCTGCCCTCCGATCCTGCGACGCCAGATTTTCGAACTGCATTCCAATCCGGACGGGAAATTCGTCCTGGCCTACCTGCTTAACCACGGCTATGCCGAGCAGATCATCCAATGGCATCGGAGCAACCCGGAGACCGTGCTGCATTGCTTCTACGACAAGCCCGATGCGCCGGCGGAATTCCGATACGACGAAACGCTGACCTTTCATCGACTGGACGGTGAAAAGTTTCTCCGTATGATGGCCGATTGCAAATATGTCGCCTGCACCGCCGGGTTCGAGTCCGTCTCCGAGGCGGCTTATCTGGGAAAACCGCTCTTTCTGATGCCGGTTGAGAACCACGTCGAACAAAAAATAAACGCCTTGGACGCCACCGCCATTGGATTGGGAATCCATGATACCAGCTTCAAGCTTGATCGACTCAGGGAGCTGCCGGACCGGCTGGAAAACACACGGTTCAGGGATTGGCTGCACCGGGCGGATAAGATTCTTATAAGGACCCTGGAAGACACCGTGCGACAGTGCGGTGGAGCCAAAAAAGCCACGCCGCCATTGCAGGAAGGGGTCGCCAAAACAGCCTGAGCAGCCGAGCGCCCCCCCCCCCCCTCCTGGCAGCCAAACCGCATCCACTCCGGAGCCTGTCCTGCGAACCCACTTCATGGAGACCATAGCGACCCCAAGTCAACCCGGGAACCCACGGAAATTTCCTGAATCCTTCCTTTGGGGAACCGCCACAGCAACCACCCAGATTGAAGGCCATATCCAGAACGAGTGGACGGACTTTGTTGCCACAGACGGCGGCACCTGCCGGATCGCCTGCGACAGTTACCATCGCTACAGTGAAGACATCGATTGGATGGGGCGGCTGGGAGTCAACTCCTATCGTTTTGGTATCGAGTGGTCAAGGCTTCAGCACGCTCCCTTCGCACCGCTCAATCGGAATGAGCTGGAGCGCTACATCGATCAGATCGACCGGCTCCGTGCCGCCGGAATAAAGCCGATGTTGGTGCTGCATCACTTCTCCAATCCACACTGGGTCAACGCCGTGGGGGGATGGACTAATTCCAAAACCATCGCGGCGTTTCTGGATTATGTCCGGAAGCTCGTAAAAGCTCTGGAGGGGCGGATTGAGTTGTGGAACACGTTCAACGAACCGGACACCTACGCTTGTCTGGCTTATCTTCTGGGCGGATTTCCTCCCTGTAACAAATGGAAGTTGCACCGGTTCCGCAAGGTGATCGGTCACATGGCCCGGGCGCACCAACAAGCCAGCCGGATCATCCGCACTGAGAGTGTGGGCGGAGAGAGAGCTCAAGTGGGTATCGCCAAGAACTGGACTTTTTTCCACGCCTACAAGCGGTTCTCCCCGTGGGACCGGTTGACCGCGGCAGCCTGCCACTACACCTTCAACAAGTTTGTGTTGGACGCGTTCATGGGAGAATCCCGTCGCCATGCGTCGACTTTTATCGGGTTGAATTATTACGGAAGGGTTCGCTTTCATCATTTCAGCGCGATGATTCCCGCCAGCGGTGCGCCAGTGAAGCGCCTGAAGGATTTTGGTTTCGTCTGCGACGACATGGTGGAGCGCTATCCCGAAGGATTAGGTGAAATTCTAACCTACCTTCAGCGCAAATTCCGCCTGCCCATCTACATCACCGAGCACGGAGCGGCCTCGGAAGATGAAACTTTCCGCGAGCGGGATCTGCTCAACAATCTCGGCGCCTTGCAGCGGGCCATCGCGCAGGGGGTGGACGTGCGGGGGTTTTACTATTGGTCGCTGCTGGACAATTTCGAATGGCAGTTCGGGTATTCGAAAAAATTCGGACTTTTGAGCGTGGACTTCAAGGACCCCCGCCTTCCCCGCAAAATGAAGCCCTTGGGCGAGGCGTATTCCAAAATCTGCCGGGCCAATGCCCTCTGAGCCTGGCGGCTGGCAATGGATGGTTGCGTTGGCTGGCACGCATCCCGGTCAATGAGGGCATCCAAATCAATCCCCGCCTCAAAGCGGTTGGATTCGCAGTTCGGGAAGGGGTTTCGCGCGCTCAAAAGTCCGTCAGTTTCTCCAGTTCTTTCACCCGCTGATCGATCTGGCTGCGCTTGATCTTGGTGGTGCGGTTCAGTCCGAACCCTTCGCAGCAGAATGAGGCTGTCACGCTGCCGTAGACCATGGCGCGCCGGAGATGGTTTTCGATCGGGCCGCGGGCCGTTGCCAGACAGCCCATCATTCCGCCCACAAACGAATCCCCCGCCCCGGTGGGATCCACCACTTTGGATAACGGGTAGGCAGGACAGACAAAGAAGCCGCGCGGGCCGGAGAGGATGGAGCCGTGGGAACCTTTTTTCACGATGACGTATTTGGGTCCCATTTTGTGGATTTTTTTGATCGCGGCGAAGACGTTGTCCTCCTTGGTGAGCTGATGGGCCTCGCTATCGTTGAGCACGAAGCCATCGAGGCGTTTGAGCAGCTTAAGCAGGTCGTTGAGCGCGATGTTCAGCCAGAGGTCCATGGTGTCCGCCACGACAAATTTGGGGCGGCGCATTTGGTTGAGGACGTGGTGCTGGAGGGCGGGGGCGATGTTGGCCAGCAGAACGAATTCCGAGGCCTGGTAGGCTTTGGGCAGCGCCGGGGTGAAGGTTTCGAACACGCCCAGCTCGGTGAGCAGAGTGCGCCGGTTGTTCATGTTCACCTCATATTCGCCGGACCAGTGGAAGGTTTTGCCTTCGAGCTGCTGGAGGCCTTCGAGGTCGATTTTATGGCGGCGGTAGAGGGAGAGGTATTTCTTTGGGAAATCGTCGCCCACCACGCCCACGAGCTTGACCGGGCTAAAGAAACTGGCGGCGACCGCCGCGTGGCTGGCCGAGCCGCCCAGCAGGCGCGGGTTTTCCCGATGCGGGGTTTTGATGGAATCCAGCGCGGTGGAACCGACTATTAAAACACTCATGCGAATGATGGTTGGCGAATTATTTGAACTATGGGTCAGAGAATAATGAGCCCTCAGGCTCCGGGCAAGCCTGTGCATGTGGGAAATGACGAAACTCTCCCCGCCACGGTTGCCTCCGCCTCCGCCATCCCTTAGGCTGAGGGCTCTTGATGAAGAAAGAAAGCTCTGCCAAACAGCCCGTGCGGGTCGGATTGATCTCTCTGGGTTGCGCCAAAAACCTGGTTGACGCCGAGATTATGCTCGGTTCCCTCCTGAAACACGGCTTGGAAATCACCAACGATGCCGCCCAAGCCGATGCGGTGATCGTGAACACCTGTTCGTTCATCGATTCGGCCCAGGAGGAGAGCGTGGACACCATTCTGGAATCGGTGGCGCTGCGCGAGGCCGGGCACCGCGGTCAGGCTGTCATCGTGTCGGGCTGCCTGCCCCAACGGTTCCGCGACGAGTTACCCAAGCTCCTGCCCGAGGTGGACGCCTTCATGGGAATCGATCAGGTGGCGCAGGTGTCTGAGATTGTGGATAGGGCTTTGGCCAGCCGGGCTCAAAAAACGGCCAGCCAACCCAAGACCAAGGGAAACAAATCCAAGGTGGTCTCACGCCTCCACGAACTGGAGAAAACCCGCGGACTCCCGACGCACGAAAACGAAGAATCCCTCCGCGGCACGCAAAAATTCGGCCGCACCAAAACCCTGCTCGCCCCCGCCCCCGCCGCCCCGCTGCTCGACGTCACCGCGCGCCCCACGTTCATCCCCGACTACGAGACCCCGCGGTTCCGGCTCACCCCCAGGCATTTCGCCTATTTGAAAATCGCCGAGGGCTGCAATCATCCCTGCAGTTTCTGCATCATCCCCCGGATGCGCGGCGCCCATCGCAGCCGGACGCAGGCCGACATTGTGGCTGAGGCCAAGGCGTTGATCGCCGACGGGGTGAAGGAGATCAATCTGATCTCTCAGGACTCAACCTATTACGGGCTGGATCTGAGGCCTAATCACAGCCGGGCGATTTCCTCGCCGGACAAGTTTTACGCGGCGGCCAAGGCGCTTTCGGCCGATGCGACCACCATCTGCACCTTGTTGCGCGAACTCAACGGGTTGAAGGGCGATTTCTGGATCCGGCTGCTCTACACCCACCCGGCGCACTGGACCGACGAACTGATTTCCACCATCGCCGCGTGCAAAAAGGTCGCCCGCTATGTGGACATCCCTTTGCAGCACATCCACGAAAACATGCTGGAACGGATGCGGCGCGAAACCTCCCAGCAATACATCGTGGATCTGGTGCGGAAAATCCGGGCGGGGATTCCTGGCATCAGCCTGCGGACCACTTTTATTGTCGGGTTTCCGGGTGAGACTGAGGCGAGCTTTCAGACGCTGCTGGATTTCATTCGCGAAACACGCTTCGAGCGGCTTGGTGTGTTTGCCTATTCCAAGGAGGATGGCACCCGGGCCGGACAGATGGCTGGACAGATCTCCGACGCGGTGAAACAGAAGCGGCGTCAACGCGCGATGGCCGCCCAGCACGAAATCGCCGTTCAGATTTCCGAGGCCTTTGTCGGACGTGAACTCAAAGTGCTCGTGGAGGGGTTGGCCACCTCCAAGCAGATTCAGGCCGCAAACATCAGCTCCTGGGAGCATGGACTCATGCGCGAGGGAGAGCAGCCCAGCCCAAAACTCAAGGGCCGCAATTTCCTGGTTGCTCGCGGCGAGGCCGACGCCCCGGACATCGACGGCCGGATTTATGTGCGCGGCAAACTGCCCGTCGGCGAGTTTGCACGGGTCAAAATCGTCGGGCACACCGATTACGATCTGATCGCCGAGCCGCTCTGATTCCCCGTTTCTAACCCAGACCGAATCTTTGCGTGCCGCTGCTTGAGGTCGAGAATTTAAAGGTGCATTTACCCGTGCGGCGGGGGCTCTGGAGTGGCGCCCAGGAATGGGTGAAGGCCGTGGATGGCGTGAGCTTCCAGATTGCCCCGGGCGAAACTCTCGGCTTGGTGGGGGAGAGCGGTTGCGGCAAGACCACTCTGGGTCGCGCCATTGTCCGGTTGATTGAGCCGACAGCGGGCAGGATTCTGCTGGAGGGTGAGGAGCTCACCCGGTTGCGCGGGGCCAAGCTGAGGTCGCAGCGGCGCCGCTTGCAGATGGTTTTTCAGGATCCCTACGGCTCGCTCAACCCGCGCCTGACGGTGGAGGGCATTGTGGGCGAAGGGCTGGACCTGCATCCGTTAAGCGACAGCCCGTCGGCGCGGCGCAAACGCATTGCCGAGCTGCTCTCAGCGGTCGGATTGGATCCCGCTTATTCCCAGCGTTATCCGCACGAATTCTCCGGCGGCCAGCGCCAGCGCCTGGGAATCGCCCGGGCTCTGGCGGTGGAACCTGATCTGATCATCTGCGACGAGCCGGTCAGCGCCTTGGATGTCTCGGTGCAGGCCCAGATCATCAATCTGCTGCAGGACCTGCAACAGGCCCGCGGTTTGGCCTATCTCTTCATTGCGCATGACCTCGCCGTGGTGGAGCACATCAGCCGGCGCGTCATGGTGATGTATTTGGGAAGAATCGTGGAAACCGCAGAGGCCAGAACATTGTTGAGCCAGCCGCGCCATCCCTACACTCAGGCTTTGATCTCCGCCGTTCCGCAGGTGGACCCGGACATGCGCCGTCGGCGTATTCTTCTGTCCGGCGACGTTCCATCGCCGATTCATCCGCCGGCGGGTTGTCCCTTTCATCCCCGCTGTCCGGTTGCTGAGGTGCAATGTCAGTCGGACATTCCTTTGCCGCAAGGCTCTCCTTCTGATCACCAGGTCGCATGCCATTTGGCCGCGCGGTTTTAGGAGGAGTCTCCTTTCATAAATCGGCGTCCGCCCCCATCCTCGCTCTATACACCCCAAGGCATTCTGATTGCCGCCGCCGTTCCAGCAGAACAGGCCGAGTGAGTTGGTTATCGGCCCTGTGTTTCTTCAATCCGTCCGCTCCGCCTGCGCCGCTTTCATTGTTGGGTTGCCGCTTCGGCCCGGGCGGCAAGGATCCGCTGGCTGGGGCGGTAATTGGCGATGAAATCCCGGTGGTATTCGGCAAAACATCCTTCCGCGATGGCGGCCCGCGCATCCGCCATCACTCTTAAAACCAGATGGGAATTGTGCACGCTGAGCATGCGCAGGCCCAGGATTTCATTGACGTTGAGCAGGTGCCGCAGATAGGCCCGCGTGAAATGCCGGCAGGCAAAGCACGAGCACCCCTCCTCAATCGGCGAGAAATCCATTTTGCAGGCGCCACCTTTCAGGCTGTAGGAACCGCGCCGCGTCATCGCCGTGCCGTTGCGCGCAATCCGCGTCGGCAGGACGCAGTCGAACATGTCCACGCCGCGGGCGATCAGTTCCACTAGTTGTGCCGGGGTCCCCAGGCCCATGGCGTAGCGTGCCTTGTTTGCGGGAAGCCATGCTTCGGCCAGTTCCACCGCCTTCATCATCTCCGGCTCCGGTTCGCCCACGCTCACCCCGCCGATGGCGTAACCGTCAAAGTCCATCGACACCAAGGCCCGGGCGCATTCCTCGCGCAGGGCCGGGTCGCTCCCGCCTTGGACGATGCCGAAGACGAGCTGGCCCTCGCCGCGCGGTTGGGTTCGACATTCCCGAGCCCAGCGGATGGTGCGTTCGACGGCCATGCGCTGTTCCTTCGCGGGAGCATCGTGTGGCGGGCATTCGTCAAAGACCATGGCAATGTCCGAGCCGAGGGTGCGCTGGATTTCCATCGCCTCTTTGGGGCCGAGAAAGAGCGGTGACCCGTCCAAGTGTGAACGGAACTCCACGCCGTGTGCTTTGATCTTCCGGATTTTGGCCAGACTGAACACTTGGAACCCTCCGCTGTCGGTGAGGATGGGTTTGTCCCAATTCATGAAGCGGTGCAGGCCGCCTGCGGCGCGGATGATTTCCAGACCGGGGCGGATGTTCAGGTGGTAGGTGTTGCCCAGAATGATCTGGGTGCCCATCTCCAGCAGTTCGCGCGGGTCCAGCGCCTTGACGCTGGCCTGGGTGCCGACGGGCATGAACACGGGCGTTTCGATGACGCCGTGCGGGGTGGTCAGCCTACCCAGACGCGCTTTGGTATGGGGATCCGTTTTGAGCAGTTCAAACATTGCGGGAAGGTTTTAACGGAAAGGAGGCCCCAGGCAAAGGCTCAAAGCATCCGGCACACCGTGTTTTCAGAGCGCTCCTTGGGGGGCCGCTATTGGAATGAGGCATTCCTCGAGAGGGGATAACCGTGTCACCCCGCTCAATCCTCGGTTTGGGGTGCCGTCTCAGCCGCCGCATCCCCGGTCAGATCGCTGGCCGCTTCCATAATGGCGTAGTGGATGCCCAAATTGTGTTGGGCGGTTTTGTCGCCCTGACGCGCGGCGCGCAGAAACCATTTCACGGCCTCCCGCGTGTCTTGAGGAACACCCCGGCCGCTTTGATAGCACAGGCCCAGATTGCATTGGGCTGGGGCTATTTCTTGATCGGCGGCAAGTCTATACCATTTCACCGCCTCCTCAAAGTCTTGCGCGACGACCCGGCCATGCTCGTAAAACGTGCCCAGATTGAACTGGGCTTGAGGCTCCTTTTTTTCAGCGGCCGCCCGATACCATTTGAGCGCTTCGGCTTGGTTTTCCTCCACGCCGTCCCCTTTTTCGTAGAGAACCCCCAGATTGAACTGCGCCGCCGGATCCCCTTGTTCGGCGGCCTCACGATACCACCGAGCCGCCACGCCGGACTCTTGTGGCACACCCAGTCCGTTTTGGTAGCAGAAGCCCAAATAACATTGGGCGATGGAATCGTTCTGATCAGCCGCCTTGCGGAACCACTGGGCCGCCTGCTGCTCGTCGTGCGGGAGGCCCTGCCCGTTGAAGTAGCAAACAGCCAAATAGCGCTGCGCCTCGGCATCGCCCTCGGTGGCGGCCTGGCGAACTTCATCCACTGTCGACCATGTGCGACGGATCATCGTTTCAGTTGGTTTCCTTTGGATGCCGGCCTCGTTTCTTGGGGCCTGAGTCCATGTGGCCCTCAGGATAGATCACGGTCTGCCGAGTTCAAGTTTCCTTTGGTGCCCACTGGTTGTGGTTAGTTATGAGTGGGGGAAATGGTGGGCGCTGAGGGATTCGAACCCCCGACCTACTCGGTGTAAGCGAGATGCGCTACCACTGCGCCAAGCGCCCTTCCATCCACTAACGATCAAGTATTAGGCCAAGCACCAAGGGCGCGGCAAGAATAAACCTCTAAACCGCCATGAAACAGCTTGAGCCGGAGCGACGCACCGGCGTTCTGCAGACTGGCAATCCCGAGACCGCCGAACCCGGCAGGCAAACTTGACACTGTGTTGTGTGGATCGCGTTGCTTGCCGCATGGGACCGACCGCATCCGCGCCACTTACCGGCACCGCTGCCTGCGGTATGTGATGAACGAGAAGATGGCGAACCAAAGCCTGCGAGAGCGGTTCCGGCTTTCGCAAAAGAAGACGCGGTCGGTCTCACGGGCCATCCGAGACGCGGTGGATGCCGGAAAGATCAAACTGGCCAGCCCGGAGCAGACTTGCCGCGCTCGCGCCCTCATCCCGGCCTTTTTCCAGGGGGAGCAGGAGGAAGACGGCGAGGTGCTGCCGGCGGGGTGCTTGCGCGAGGCCATCCTGCGGCTGAACCCGGCCGTTCCTAAGGAGGCGCTGGAGACGACTAAGCGTTACTTACTAGTTCGGTTTGCGATGAGGATAAACCCATCAACACCTGGAAAGACGCGCCCCAAGGCAGAATCCAGAAGTTCGATGTCGCGGTGGCGAGGAGCTACCTCACGGAAAACGACATGGCGCAACTGCAACGCCTCGTCTCCGCCTATCTCGATGTGGCCGAAGACATGGCGCTGCGGCACATTGCCATGACCATGCAGGACTGGGAAACCCGCCTCAACCGCTTCATCGCAGCGACGCGGGGAGATTTTGCGGGATGCTGGCAAGGTCACCGCCGAAATCGCCCAAGCCCACGCCGAAAGTGAGTTTGAGAAATACCGAATCCTGCAAGATCGACTGTTTGAGTCCGACTTCCACCGAATCATCAAGGGACTTCCACCGGCAAGGCTCGCAACGCGGTGCCCATGGCTATGGAGGCCCGATTGGGCGAGGAGCCCTTGGGAACCAGCATGAGGAGGCGACGGTTTTGGGCGATCAACTTGAGCCGCGCAGTGCGCTGGGGTGCGCTCCAACTCATCCACCGGTCGCGATCCTTGAGCGCGTGGCAGGCGGGTCCCCACGCCGCCAAGGCGACGGGCCGGGAGTCGATCTCGACGATCTGCCGCAGGAAGTCGCCCGCCGAGGGCGACGCGCCCAGATCGTGGCATTTCTCGAGTTGGGCATCGAACCAAGCGCGCTACCCAGGCGTGCTCGCCACGCGCACGACGGGGGTGGAATCGGAGCCTGCGGACGGATGTTTCGGAATCGTCCTCCCACTTCGGTCAAACCTGAAAGTGGGCTTTTGTGCACCGAAATCGCAATTCGCCAGCCATCACGTCATATCCCGCCTCAAACCGAAGGGCCCCGGCCGTGTCTGGGTGCGGCCAACAAAAGCGCTGACTGTTTGTGCTTTTTGGATGGTCATGGCAGACTCGGAAAGTGAGGTGCCGGTTTGCGAGCGCGCCGGCACCGGCATCTTCTGATGCCTGGGGTCGGGTGCGGAACGGAACTCCACGAGTTGTCTCGGACCCAAGGCATCCACGCTGGCAGATTCCCTGCTTCAGTCATTGTAGTGACGCCAATCTAAGTGTGTTTGCAGAGCGTCCGTCCGCAACATTCGATTTTCACCGGGGAGGGGGATTCAATCATCAAGAGTCACTTGCCATTACGGGTGGCGGTTGGTTGGCGTTTTCTCATCGGACACGGATTGGATTATCGGCTGACATGATGGTCCGCATGTCATCAGGGTGAGTACTGCTCCACGATCCATTCAGCCGCGCTTTCCCTGCAATGCGGAGCGCGCTATTAAACGGGGCTTGCCGGGGTCATCTCATTGCGGAGCATGGGGGCAGCAACGGGTTTATAAGGCCGGTTCGGAGCGTCTGGGCGGTTGTGGCAACGGACCTATTCCCACTCGATGGTGCCTGGAGGCTTGCTGGTGACGTCAAACACGCAGCGGTTGACGCCCTTGACCTCGTTGATGATCCGGCTGGAAAGTTTCTCCAGCAGCGGGTAGGGGAGTTTCACCCAGTCGGCCGTCATGCCGTCCTGAGACTCCACGGCGCGGATGGCGATGGTGTATTCGTAGGTGCGTTCGTCGCCCATGACGCCGACACTGCGCACGGGGAGCAGGACGGCGAAGCTTTGCCAGATCTCGTAATACAAGCCGCTGGCCTTCATCTCCTCCACGACGATGGAGTCGGCATTGCGCAGGATTGAACAACGGGCAGGGGTGACTTCGCCCAGGATGCGCACCGCCAAGCCGGGGCCGGGGAATGGCTGGCGATAGACAATTTCCTTGGGTAGGCCTAGTTCGATGCCGAGCTGGCGGACTTCGTCCTTGAAGAGGCACTTGAGGGGTTCGACCAGCGCGAACTTCATTTTCTTGGGCAGTCCACCCACGTTGTGATGGCTCTTGATCATTGCCGCCGGATTGCCGGCGATGGGGACTGACTCGATGATGTCGGGGTAAAGGGTGCCTTGGGCGAGGAACTTGGCTTTGCCGGCGCGCCGGGTGGCGGCTTGGAAGACCTCGATGAAAGCCTTGCCGATGATTTTGCGTTTGCGTTCCGGATCCGTCACGCCTTTGAGGCGGGAGAGGAAGAGTTTGGAGGATTCCTCGTATTGGAGCTTGAGTTTGAAATGGCGGCCGAAGACCTCGCGCACCACGTCGGCCTCACGTCCGCGCAGGAGGCCGTTGTTGACGAAAATGCAGGTGAGTTGGCTGCCGATGGCCTTGTGCAAGAGGGCCGCCGCGACGCTCGAGTCGACGCCGCCACTCAGGCCGAGGATGACCTTTTCCTTACCGACCTGGGCGCGGATTTCATCCACGGCCTGGTCGACGTAATTGCGCATGGTCCAGTTTTTACCGCAGGCGCAAACGCCCTGAACGAAGTTGGCCAGGATATCCTTGCCGCGGGGTGTATGGGCGACTTCGGGATGGAACTGAAGGCCGAAGAATTTTTTGGACGGCAGCTCGATGGCGGCGTAATGGGAGTTCTCGGTGGTGGCCACGGCGACGAAATCCTTGGGGAGCTTGGTGAGCTTGTCGCCGTGCGAGTTCCAGACCTGAAGTTCCTTGGGCAGGTTGTTGAAGAGGGCGCAGTCGCCGTCCTGGACGCTGAGTGTGCCCTTGCCGTATTCCCGCTTGAGTCCTTTTTCGACATGGCCTCCAAGGAATTTGGCCAGCAACTGCACGCCGTAGCAGATGCCAAGAACCGGCACGCCCAGCTTGAAAACCGCCCGGTCGGGCAGGGGCGCATCCTTGGCATAGACCGAGGAGGGACCTCCGGAGAGGATGATTCCCTTGGGGGCCAAGGCGGCGATTTGCGCCGCCGGCGTGTCGTAACGCAGGATGACGGAATAGACGTTGCACTCGCGGATGCGGCGCGCGATGACTTGGGTGTATTGCGACCCGAAATCCAAAATGACAATTTGCTCAGTCATGGTTCAAAACAGGCTGGGAGTGTTTGCCGGTGGGCCGGCGTTTGGCGAGACAATTTTGCGGGCACCTGGCCGCTCATGCCGATCCTTTCACATTCCAAGCGTCGCGCAGGCCGTCCCCGAGAAAATTCAGCGCCAGGAGCGTGATCACCAGCACGCCCCCCGGAAAGGCGATGAGCCACCAGTAGATCCGGATGGGGTTGATCTGGTCCACGCCCTCGGCGATGAGGGAACCCCAGCTGGCCATGGGGGGTTGCACGCCCAGACCCAAATAGCTCAGGAACGATTCATAGAGAATGATGCCCGGCACGGTCAGTGTGAGATAAACGATTACGACGCTGAAAACATTGGGAATGATGTGGCGGGTGAGGATGTGCCACGGGCCGGCACCGAGCACCCGGGCTGCATCGACAAATCCGCGGGTTCGCAGCGAGAGGACCTGGCCGCGGACGATGCGCGCCATAGTTAGCCAGGAAACAGCGCCCAGCCCGATAAATAAGAGCATCAGGCGCAGCTCTTTTGCCAGCCCGGGGGACTCTTGCACCCAGCTCGCAGCCTTGAGCATCTGTCCCGTGGTGGTCAGCAGCACAATCACGAAGATAATCGACGGCAGGGAATACAGTATGTCGACAATCCGCATCAGGACGCTGTCGAGGCGGCCGCCGGCCAGGCCGGCGATGGCGCCCCAGAGCACGCCAATGACCAGGCTGACACTGGCACCCACTCCGCCCACCAGGAGGGATATCTGCGCGCCGTAAAGAATCCGCGAGAACACATCGCGTCCGTGTCCGTCGGTGCCGCACCAGTGTCCGGGCCCTGGCGGGGCGAATTGGGCGTCCGAGAGCTGATCTGGATTATGGATATGGGCGAAGGCGGCGCCGGCGGGGCCGAGGCGGGCGGCGAGTTGGAGTATGACCGGCCAGAGCGCAACGCTCAGGAGCAGGACAATAAGGATCCCTGCCGAGGTTAGGGCGGGCCGGTTTTTTTTGAAGCGCCGCCAAGCGCGCCGGCCCGGACTTTGGAGTGAGTCGGGGGTGGTTGCTGGCGCATCTGTTGCCGGGGCGGATCGGGCTACGCCGGGCAGGCCATTGTTGTGTGAGTGCGTGCTCCGGGCCGTTTCATTCATATTTCACGCGTGGATCCAGCAGTTGGTAGGCGAAGTCGACGGCGAGGTTTAAGGCGATGAGTAGCCCGGCATAGAGCAGCGCCAGGCCCACTGTCATCGGGTAATCAAGATTGATGGAGCTGTTGATGAAATACACGCCCAAGCCGGGGATCTGGAAGAAGTTTTCGATCACAAAGGACCCGGTCAGCAGGTCGGCGAGCATGGGGCCTGAATAGGACACGACGGGCAGGATGGCCAGGCGGAAGGCGTGTTTGAGGAGGATCGCGTTTTCACCCAGGCCCTTGGCGCGGGCGGCGGTGATGAACTCGCTTTGCATCGTGTTGAGCATGCCTTCGCGGAGCAGGCGCGCCACCTTTCCTGCATAAAAAAGCCCCAGTGCCACAGTCGGTAGAATCGCGTGGAACGGGGATTCCCAGAGTGCGACAGGCAGCAGACGCCATTTGAGAGCGAAGAGGGTGACGAGCAGTGGCGCGATGACAAATCCCGGGACGCACACGGCCAGCAGGGAGAAGAAGCCGCTGGTGAAATCCTGCCATTGTCCCTGTCGCGCCGCACCCAGATAACCGGCTGGCAGGCCGATGCCCAGGGCGAATCCCAGCGCCAAGGATCCCAGCAGCAGGGACACCGGGAGCGCCTGGGCGATGACGTCATTGACGGTGTGGTTGCGATATTTCAAGGAAGGCCCGAAGTCGCCGTGCGCCAGATCACCCAGATAGCGCAGGTATTGCCGCCAGAGCGGCTCGTCGAGATGGTATTTGGCCTTGAGATTCCGCTCGATTTCGGGCGAGGCCGGCACCCGTTCCCGGTCAAAGGGGCCGCCGGGGGCGGCGTGGACCATGGCGAAGGCCAAAGCGCTGATGATTAGCAGGAGCGGCAGGGTGAAGGCGATGCGGCGCAGAAAATACATGGCTAGTGTTGCCGGCGGGTGCCGGCTTCGGGTTTGCGCCGGATGAACTGCAACGGATGTTGGTCGATCATGTTGGGCCAGATGCCTTGGATTTTTTCCGGGTCGTAGTAGTTGAGCCCGACATTGAAGAACAGGGGGACGATCGGCAGTTCGTCGCGCACCAGCAAGAGCTCGGCTTCTTGAAACTTTTTTTCACGGGCGGCCGGATCGGTCTGGCGGTTGGCGCTGCGGATCAGTCCGTCGTAGCGTGCGTTTTTCCACCCGGTGCGGTTGTTCCCGTTGTCGCTGGTGAACATTTCCAGAAAGGTGTTGGGGTCGTTGTAATCCCCCACCCAACTGGAGCGGGTCAGGTCGTAATCGAGTTGAGACTGGGCGCTGAGGTAGACCTTCCATTCCAACTGGCGCAATTCGATCTCAATGCCCAGCTCGTCACGCCACATCTGTTGGAGTTCCACGGCGATTTTCTCGTGCATTTTGGCCGAACCTCCGGCGGCGGCATTGAACATGTATTCGCCGCGTGGGAACCCCTTGCCGCCGGGAAACCCCGCCTCGGCCAGAAGTTTTCGGGCCCGGGCTGGATCATGGCCCAGTCCCGCCGGCGGGGTGTAGCGGGCGGTGCCATCCGGCACAAAGTGGGAGGCGATCGGCTCGCCGTTGCGGGTGATACGCTGGACCAGACGCTGTTTGTCTATCGCCAAGGCCAAGGCCTGTCGGACGCGGGGGTCGGTGTAGGGGGGGCGGGTGACGTTGAAGCGGAAGAAATAGGTGCCCAAGTAGTTGAACGGGTGGAAATCGGGCCGTTTTAGCAGGACATCCAGCAGTTCGGTGGGGACCAGTTCCTTGTCCCAGACGATGTCTGCCTGGCCGCGTTCATAGAGGTTTAATGCGGCGTTGGGGGAGCCGACGGGCAGGAAGTCGATGATTGCGGAGCGGGTCTGTGCGGCGTCCCAGTAGCGGGGGTTTTTTTTGAGCCGGATTTTGTCGTTGATCCGCCAGGCTGTCAGTTCGTAAGGGCCGCTGCTGGGCAGGGGGCGGGTTTTGAGCCAAGCATCGCCATGCCGGTCAATGGTCTGGCGCGGCACCACGGACAAGGTCGAAAAGGCGCACAGGTCAAGGAAGAAGGCTGTCGGCTCCTCCAGTTCCACGCGGACTGTGAAGGGATCCGGGGCGTGGATTCCGAGGAGGTCGGGGTTTTTGATTTTACCGGCGTAGAAAGCCTCGCCGTTCTTGAGGTGAAAAAGCTGGCCGGCATAGTCCGATGCTGTGGCCGGATCCAGCACGCGGATCCAAGAATAGAGCACGTCCGCAGCGGTGATAGGTTCGCCGGTAGACCAGAGCAGATTGGTGCGGAGGTGGAAGGTGTAAGTGCATTGGTCCGGGGAGATTTCCCAGTGTTCTGCGAGCCCGGGAATGGGGTCTGCTGTTTTTGGATCCAGCCGGGTCAGACCCTCAAAGAGGCCTTGGACAATCCGCATCTCGGCTTGGCCGGTGATGATGGCCGGGTCGAGTGATTCGGGTTCGAGGCCGTTGATAATGGTGAGGTCCGGGGGCGGTTCGGGGTGGCAGGCGGTTGCCAGCAGGCAGAGGAGAGGGAGGAAAAGAAAAAGGCCGCAACACAGGTTTCGGCCCGGAGCACCCGCCTCGCTGCGCTTCGAAGGTTCGAGGCGGGGTGAGGAGGGGGCGGTTGGAAACATTGTTCAGCGGGCGGCGGCGGGGGCCGTATTGCTGGCCGGTGCGGAGGCAGACTTCGGACTGGCCGGTGCCGGGGAGGAGAGGGGCTGTTTCATCTGCTGCTGCAGGTTCTCGCGGAATTCGGAACTGCTGCGCTGGGCGTAACGGTTCTCGAGCATTCCGATGACCACGGCGAGCACGAAGAATGTGCCGGCGCAGTATTTGGTGGCCTTGGTCAGGAAATTTCCCGACCCGGCACCAAACAGGGCGTCGGTGGCACCCGCGCCAAAGGCCAGCCCCGCGCCGGCGTCTTTTTTGGGCAGTTGCATGAGGACCAACAAAACCAATCCCGCACAGGCCAGGATCAGAACAAGAGTCAGAAAACCGATGAAAAAAGCCATAAATACGCCTCTAAATTGAGTTTTTAATAATATCGGCAAAGCTCCGGACTTCCAGCGCCGCGCCGCCCACAAGGGCACCGTCCACGTCGGGTTGGCTCATCAGCTCACGCGAGTTGGACGGCTTGACGCTGCCACCATACTGAATCCTCACCTTTTTGGCAATGCTTTCGTCAAACATCTTGGCCAGCAGGCTGCGGATGAAGGCGTGGGCGTCCTGGGCTTGCTGGGTGGTGGCCGTTTTGCCCGTGCCTATGGCCCAGACTGGTTCATAGGCCACGACCGTTTCCACCATTTGTTCCCGGGTCAGTCCGCACAGGCTGCCGCGCACCTGGGTGTCGAGCACCTGTTCGGTCTGGTTGGACTCGCGCTCGGCCAGGGTCTCACC
Source organism: uncultured Verrucomicrobiota bacterium (assembly GCA_903873415.1). GTDB lineage: Bacteria > Verrucomicrobiota > Verrucomicrobiia > Limisphaerales > CAIQOK01 > CAIQOK01. The sequence goes on from CAIQOK010000034.1 coordinate 33,558, forward strand.
CACACAGACAATCGGCTTGAGCGCCGCGGCATGGACTGAGGCCGCCTTTTTGGCAATCAGCGCGTCGGATTCCTTCTGATATTGGCGGCGTTCGCTGTGGCCGAGAATGACGTAGCGGACGGAAAATTCCTTGAGCATGCCGGCGGCGATCTCGCCGGTGTAGGCACCCAGGCCGTTTTCGCTCATGTTCTGCGCTCCGAGCCGGAGGTTGGAATCCAGGATGGCTTTGGAAACCTCGCTCAGGGCCGTGAAGGGAGGGCAGACAACGATGTCCACTTCCTTCACGCTGGCCAGTTCCAATTTCAAACCGTGCACCAGGTCCAGACCCTCGGCGACGGTTTTGTTCATCTTCCAATTGCCTGCAATGATCAGTTTGCGTTCTTTATTCATTTGAATGGTGTTGGGACGCGGTCAAAGTGTTCAGAGGACGGGAGACTGAGCGATCCGGCTCTGGTCTGTCCGTCCGGGAGGGGGCGGTTTATTTGTCAGAGAGCGCGGCCACCCCCGGCAGCACGGCGCCTTCCAGAAACTCCAGGCTCGCACCGCCGCCCGTGCTCATGAAGGTCACTTGATCGCCAAGATTGATGTTGTTGATGGCTTTGACACTGTCGCCGCCGCCGATGATGCTTTTGGCTCCGTTTTTCTGCGTCGCCTCGGCTACGGCTTGGGCCACGGCATTGGTGCCGGGCGCGAAGCGGGCATCTTCGAACATGCCCATCGGTCCGTTCCAGAGAATGGTTTTGGCTCCGTGGATGATCCGGGCATAATTCGCGGCGGTCTCCTCGCCGATGCTGAAGCCCTCGGCGTCGTCGGGGATGCCTGTTTTGGTGGTGCGCACATCGACAAACTCAAACACCGGCCGGCCCTTTTTGTTCACCTTGCCGGTGTCCACGGGAGTGGCGATGACGGTGTCGGTGGGGAGTTGGAAATTGACGCCGAGTTTTTTGGCTTTCTCTTCGGCGGCCAGGGCGGTTCCTGTGTGATCCGGCTCCACCAGGGATTTGCCCACCTTCTCGCCATGCGCCAACCGGAACGTGTAAGCCATGGCGCCGCCGATCAAAATCGTGTCGGCTTTCTCCAGAAGTCGATCGATGACCTTGATTTTGTCGGAGACTTTTGCGCCGCCGAGGATGACGACGAAGGGGCGAGCGGGGTTTTCGAGTTCATCGCCGAGGAATTTCAATTCCCGTTCCATCAGAAGGCCTGCCGCGCACTGGCCGCCGCGGGCGGCGACGATGCGGGCCACCCCCTCGGTGGAGGCATGGGCGCGATGGGCGGCGCCGAAAGCGTCGTTGACGTAGACATCGGCCAGACGGGCAAGTTGTCCGGCAAAGGCGGGGTCGTTTTTTTCTTCGGCCTGGTGGTAGCGGACGTTTTCGAGCAGCAGCACGCCCCCGGGAGGCAGTTCGCCGGCCAGAGACTCCACCTTTTCACCGACGCAGTCATCCGCAAAATTCACCGGGCAGCCCAGCAGGTCGGCCAAACGTCCGGCAACCGGGCGCAGCGACATTGAGGATTCGCGCTGTCCCTTGGGCCGACCCAGATGGGCGGTGAGAATCAGACGTCCGCCCTGTTCAATCAGAAACCGGAGTGTGGGCAAGGTTTCCCGGATCCGGGTGTCATCGGTGATGACCATCTGTCCGTCTTTTTCCACCAGCGGCACGTTGTAATCCACGCGCAGAAAAACACGCTTGCCTCGCACGTTCAGATCCCGAATTGTCAGCTTTGCCATAAAAATTGATGTCCTAAAAAAACCGGCCACTAAGGTATAGCAGTCTGGCACCGAGTCAAAACCAATTCGCCAGAATGCACGGCAGTGATGGCGGCATTGCCTGCTCCGGTCAAAATGATGGGCGCGGAGGGATTCGGAAATCCGGTTCTTGGTTTTGCAATGGCCGAACAGGGCTCCGGTGCCGGCAGCCGTTCAAAGCCCGAGTCGGAACAAAACCGGACCGGGTGGCTGAACACAAGGGGGAAGTTTTAGTCATTCATTCTCAAGAATTTGGGAAATTGAAATTCGGCCTTCGAAGGGGGGCGGCATCGCAGCCGGAGTTTGAGCGCTGCCAACCGCTTTGTGCGGGCGGGGCGTTTGACCTGCCGGATTTGGGAATAAACGGAGTGGAGTTGGCAGCCCTCTTCGGCTATCACAGGAGGAATTGCGAACAATGGCATCAACACAATGAGTAATCTCCAGCAGTCTCCGGGGGGCGCCGCTTCCGCGCGCGACGTTTTGACCCGCATCACCGGCAGCGTGCAAACCAGTTCGGAACGCGGATTGGAGAAGCTTTCATTTCATGCGATGGGCACCCGCTGTGCCGTTAACTGCCATGGAGCGCCGGCGGCGGCAATTCGGGATTTCCAGCGTGAGGTGGTCGCCTGGGTGGCGTCGTTCGAGGCGCGATATTCCCGATACCTGCCCGAGAGCCTCATTGGCCGGATCAATGAGGCGGCGGGCCGGCAATGGGTGGAGACGGATCCTGAAACGGACCGGCTGCTTGCGTTGTGCCAGGATTTGTTTTTTTTCACCCGGGGCGCTTTCGATCCGACGGCGCTGCCCTTGATCCGGTTGTGGAACTGGAAGGCGCAGCCCCCGGTGCTTCCTGAGGAGGTGGTCATTCGCGCGGCTCGTGAATTGGTGGGATGGAGCAAGGTCCAACGCCGGCCCGGCGCGGTTTTCCTGCCCCGTGCCGGCATGTGCTTGGACTTGGGTGGAATCGGCAAGGAGTATGCCGTGGATTGTGTGATTAATCTGGCTGTGTCGCGCGGGATCGCCAATGTGCTGGTTGATTTCGGTCAGGATGTGCGGGTAAAGGGAGCGGCACCGGACAAAAAATTCTGGTTGATCGGATTGGAAGATCCCTCGCAACCGGGGAAATGCTGGACAAGTGTCGCGGTGACCGACCATGCCGTGGCCACTTCAGGGGATTATTTCCGCTGCTTCCAGATCAATGGCAGGCGCTACGGGCACATCATCGATCCGCGCACCGGTTATCCGGTGGACAACGGCTGCCGGGCGGTATCGGTTGTGGCGCCCTCCTGCACGATTGCCGGGCTGCTCACAACCACGGCGCTCATTCTGGGGCCGAAGGAGGGATTGCAGTTGATAGAAACGCATCAAGGAGCTGCTGGAGCGCTTACAACCGACAATTCACGTCTCCTCTCCCGGAGGTTTCACGAGTTTGCCACGGCTTGAAAAATGCCTGGCTGGCACCCATGGGGTAGTCCCGACCGGAGTCAGAGCAGACTGTTGATCATGATGCCCAGCACGCTCATTGGTCCCTGATCCTCCAGCCCCTCGGTGGCCTTGTCGAGTTTCTGCAGGGTTAATTTCGCATCACGGAGGAAATCCTGGTCGTTGATCAGCTTGCCCACGGTGCCCTGGCCTTGGTTGATTTTCTGAAGGATTTCTTTCAGGTTGGTCATTGACTCGGTGGTTTCGTTGTAGAGTTTCTCCTCCTTCACCAGCTTGCCGATGGTGCCCTGGCCGGAATTGATCTGCCCGATCACTTTGCGGGCATCGGTCACGGTCGCTTTGATTTCCTCACCCGCACTCTGAAGGTTTGAGACCGTGTTCAGGGCGGTGCTGTAGAGTGCGTCGTCGAAGATGAGCCTGCCCACGGTGCCTTTGCCCTCGGAAATCTGGGAGGAAATGGACTGGAGATGGGCGATGGTGGCGGTCAAGGGTTCGCGGTTGGCCTTGAGGAAATCGGTGAATGGTCCGAGCAGGTTGTCGATCTTGTCGCCGGTAAAGCTTTTGGTGAGGTTTTCCACGCCGCTGGCCACGCTGTCAAGCTTGGCCATGAGGCTGCTCAGATCGGCCTGCTCGTTGGCGGCAAGGACGGTGGTGTCATCCGCGACCGGGGCCGTTTTAGAGCCGAAGTCGATCGCGACGAAATTCTGGCCCATCAGGCCGGTGAATTTCACCGTGGCGGTGCTGTCGGTTTTCACCCCGGCGTCCTTGTGGATCTTCATGGTTACGACCACTTTGTTGTCGCGCAACTTGATCTCCTCCACGCGGCCGATCTCCACGCCCGCCATTTTGACGCGGTCGCCCACCTTGAGTTCCTGGGCGTTGTTGAACAGGGCGGAGATGTGGTAGCCGCTTTTGAAGTTTTCCAGTCCGCCGACGATGTCCAAGATGAACACAGCGGAGAGCGCGATGACGGCCACGAAGATGCCGAGCCGGGTTTCGATGGAGTTTTTCATAGCTTGTCTTAACGGGAATCGGGTCGTTTGAAATCAGCAGTCAAAAATTTCCGGATCAGCGGGTCGCTGATGTGTTTGATCTCCTCCGGGGTGCCGATGCTGACAATGCGGCCGTCATTGATCACCGCAATGCGGTCTGCCACGCCGAAGGCCAGATCCCGGTCATGGGAAACCACGATGGTGGTGACATGGACGCGATCCTTGAGTTTGAGGATTTCCTCGCCTATGACGACGGCGGAGAGAGGGTCCAGTTCGCTGGTGGGTTCATCGTAAAGGATGAGCTGGGGTTCCACGACCAGGGCGCGGGCGATGGCCACCCGTTTTTTCATGCCCCCGGAAAGTTCGTTGGGCATCTTGTCCTCGGTGCCCTTGAGTCCGACCACCTCGAGCTTTTCCGAAACCACCCGGCCGATATCGGCTGGGGCAAGCAGTTGGTGCTCGCTGAGATAAAGCCCGACGTTCTCACCTACGGTCAAGGAGTTGAGCAGGGCTCCGGACTGGAACACCATTGCCATGCGGTGTTTTTCCATCACCCCGGGCGACTGGATGGATTCGTCGTTGATGAGGATTTCCCCAGCATCAGGTATTTCCAGGCCGATGATGTGTTTGAGCAGGACGCTTTTGCCGCTGCCGCTGGGGCCCATGATGACGAAGATTTCTCCGGGCTTCACCTCGAAGTCCAATCCCTTGAGGACTTCCTGCCCGTTGTAGCTGCGGCGCAGTCCGCGGACTTGAACACTGACGGCTGCTGAATTGGATTGGGAGTGGCTCATCACTTTAACAGGAGGCGGGTTAGCGCGTAGTCCAGGATGACAATCAGCACGATGGAGTTCACGACCGCCTTGGTCACAGAGCGTCCGATACCGCGGGGGCCGCCGATGGTGATGAGTCCCTGGTGGCAGGAGACAACGCCTACCACCAATGCGAAGCAAAAGCTTTTGAACACGCCGTTGGCAACCTCCCTCAGTCCGACGATCTCCCGCAGATTCTGGAAAAAGGCCTGGAAGGCAATGTCAATTCGGCCGTTGGCCGCCGATACCGCGGCCCCGCCCAGCCAGCCGGCCAAGATGGAGAAAATCACCAGTAGCGGCACCGCCAAGGCAATGGCTGTTATTCTCGGTAGCACCAAGTAATGGATCGGGTTGATGTTCATGGTCCTCAGCGCGTCGATTTCCTGATAGACGCGCATGGAGCCGATTTCCGCGGCCATGGCCGAGCCGATGCGGCCGGCAATCAGAATGGACATCATGACGGGGGCCAGTTCTTTGGCGATGGAGATGCCGACCAGTCCGCCGACGGCGCTGGTGAGTCCGCGTTCGACGAGCACGGGGCCGGTCTGGAGTGCGATGACGCCGCCGATGAAAAATGAGAGGATGCAGACCATGAGCAGGCTGGCGTTGCCGATCTCAAAGAGCTGGTCATAGACTTTCTCGCGCTGGCGCCAAGCCAGAGGCAGGGCCAGGAGCGTGCGCCAGAAAAGCAAAACCATTTCTCCAATATTTTGAAACATACCGTGGCTTTATTTTGATTTCGGGGCGGTTTGGGGCGCGCGGCGGGTTTGGTGTGCCGGAAAATAAAACCAGCGACGGGACACGCCCTCTGGTGTGGAGTGATACTGGAAAAGCCCGAAGAGGAGCGAGTCTTTTTTCGTGCCGGGCGCGGTTTCCTGCCGGAAGAGGTTCCAGAGCAGGGACTGGCAGGACGCCTTGGAGGTGGCGTTGTACTCCGAGCGCCAGAGGGACCACATCGGTGAGTAATCCCGCTCGAGGCTTCGGTTGTTGGGCACGATCGGTTCCACCGGGGCCAGGATTTGCAGGCGGCGGTTGCCGTTCGGCTCCCGGCGCCAAGTGTAGAGCGGCCACAGATCCCGGCGGTTGAAGGCTGTGCCGGTCTGCGTGTTTTTCTCCGTTACGTCCGAATAGAGGTAGAGGGCGATCCGGGTCCGGGTTCGCTCCAAGGTGTCTACTTTAACCCGGTTGTATTTGTAAAGCAGCCAAGGGCAGAAGCGGCTTTCCAGATTGGTGGTCTGGGCATGGCTGTAAAACGGCCAGATCCGGGAAGTGGTTTTGCCCTCGCCCCGCGCAAACTCAATGACCGGCCAGGGGGTCTGCCACTCATTATAGTGGTTTTCCCGGTCGATCACGTGGGTGATGAACGGCCAACCCACGGTGGTGGAGTCCCGCTGGGGGGAGCGGACCAGGCTGTAGAAGGGCATCAAGGCCTTTTCCTGCCGGGCGTTGGTTGTCCCCAGCCCGCTCAGGGTGTTGAGATAGACGGGCCACAATGCGAAGCGGCGGTCATGGCCGGGAACCAGTTCGGGGTCTCCAAAACGGTTGGTCCGGGTTGTCGGTTCCTTGTGTTCATGGCCGAGAAATGGCCATAACTGCCAGCCCTCCAGTCCGTTGCCGTGCCGCTGATGGTAGAAGGGGTAGAGGTAATTCTCCGTGATCACATCCCCCTTCCGGGTCCGGGCGTAGAGGGGAAACATCGCGAAGAAGATTTCATCCTTGAAAAGCCTGTGCTTGACATGCCCGTAAAAAGGGGCCAGCGCGCTGTAATCCTCGTTCGTGTCCCCAGACCGTTGCCGGAAAAAAAACGGGTAAAATGTGGACCGGGTGGTGTTGGTGTGTGCCTGATCCTCACCGCCGGCATAGCTGAGCACCTCCATGAAGTGCCAGCGATGCTCCGTCCCGTAGCGGCGGTAAGTGATCACCGGATAGGCAAAGTCCACCTCGGTGGAATCCATTCCGGGGTCCCGGGTGATTGAAAAAAGGGGGGGGAAGGCCAGCAGGGTGGCGGTTTCCTTGGTTTCACTGTAAAAAAGCGGTCCGACCATCTCGGTGCGATGGCCCGGAGAGAGTGTCAGATCGAAATCCTGAATCAGCGGCCCGAGCTGCTGCTCCTTTTCAACCGGTGCGGCCGAGCAGGGCCAGGGCAGGGCCAGAGAGCCTGCCAACACTAGGAAAAACAATTTTCGGGGGCTTATCATGGCGACAGTTGGCACCAGAGAAATCTGATAATAATTGAGAAGGGCACCGGATCAACCGTTTAGATTATTCTTTTCAATAGCAGGGTTGGCTGATCAAGATTGCGCCTGAGCCCTAGGTCAGTCGCCCGAGGGTTCGGGGTTTCTGGGATTGGCTGCTGCCGGCCTGGGCCGGTGCAAGACCATGACATTGCCCACGCGCATTATCAGGTGGCTGGAGGTTTGCGCAGCCAGCTGGGGGGCAAGTTCTTTTTTCTGCTCTTTGAACTCGGAGAACTTGATCTTCACCAGCGGGTGCAATGCCAAGGCCGTGTCCACTGACCGGATGAACCCGTCGCTTAAGCCGGCCTTACCGATTTTAAGCATCGGCTCCAGAAGCTGGGCCGTGGACTTGAATTTGCTGATTTGCGAGCTGCTCAATGGTTCCATCATCAAGCCCAGAGTCTAAACCAGTCCCTCTCTAAAAACCAATCTCAATCGGATCCCAGAACGGGGATAACTGCGGGCCGCAAAAAGCGCGGTCCGTCGTTTGTCGGCGTTGACTTCGCGGCGCTGGCAGGCCAGTTTTCTGACCACTCATGTCAACCAAACTTCTTCACGGCTCAGCTGCTGGTTTCAAGGATGGCTTGTTTCCCCCCCATTCGCGCCGCGGTTTTCTGCATCGATTCGGTGCTCTCACGGGTGCGGCAACCCTCGGGTTTTCCGGTGCCGGGGCTTTTGCCGCCCCGACTCCGATTCAAGGCTTTGAGAGAGCGGCTGCCGATCCGAACAGCTCCAAAGACTGGCAACCTGTGTCCGATCGCAAGATACGGGTCGGGCTGGTGGGCTACGGGGTCTGCCAATTTGGGGCCCAGTTCGGTTTTCAGGATCACCCCAATGTGCAGGTCGTGGCCGTGAGCGACCTGCTGCCGGACCGCTGTTCGGAGATGGCCCGGGCCTGCCGCTGCGCCAAAACCTATCCCTCGCTGGAACAATTGGTGAAGGACGATTCCATCGAAGCCGTGTTTGTGGCCACAGACGCCCCGAGTCATGCCCGGCATTGCATCGAGGTTCTGCGGCACGGGAAGCATGTTGCATCGGCGGTGCCTGCAATGTTCGGATCATTGGAGGATGGGGAAAAGCTTTTTGCGGCTGTGAAAAGCAGCGGGCTCAAATACATGATGTTTGAGACGTCGGCCTTCCATGAGGACCTGACGGCCATGCGGCAGATCTACCGGGCGGGCGGGTTGGGCAAGTTGTTGTATTCGGAGGGGGAATATTTTCACTATATGGAGACGCCCATCGATTCCTTCAAGGGATGGCGGGTGGGCCTGCCGCCCCAGTGGTATCCAACCCATTCCAACGCCTATTACAATTGCATCACCGGCGGCAGTTATACGGAGGTTTCCTGCCTGGGCGTTCCCAGCAGGGTGGAACATTTGAAACCCGCCAACAATCCCTACCAGAATGCCTTTGGCAGTGAGATCGCGTTTCTGCGGACCAGCGAGGGGGGCATGGCGCGGATGGCCGTGAGTTGGGATACTCCCGGCTTGGGCGGGGAAAAGGGGAGGGTCCGCGGTCAGCGCGGCTCCTTTGACGGGAAATACGAGGGGCTTGAAAAGCAAGTGCCCGACATCAGGCGTCCGCCGCTGCCGCCGGGAATGTCTCCAGGTGCCCATGGGGGATCGCATGGTCATCTGACCAATGAGTTCATCAATGCCATTCTTCAGAACCGCCAACCGCTTGTGGACATTTCCATGGCCCTTAATCTCACTGCCGCGGGAATTGTGGCCCATCAATCGGCTTTGAAGGGAGGGGAGTGGTTGAAAATTCCCCAATATAAACTCTAATCCGAATATCCAGACCGTTTTTTCTTGGCGTGTGCTGTTGGGTATGACCTTCCCTCGGCTTGCCGCGGGTGTTTCTCCGGCCTCGTTGTCAGTGTGAAAGTTTCGGGACGGGTGCCCGGTCGGCATCGAAAGGATTGCGCTTGATGCTGAGGATCAGGTGGTGATCCGTTTTCATTTTGCGGATGGCGGGTTTGATCAGGGGGCTGTGACTGAGCTTAGGCACTTGAAATGCCGCAGAATGGCCTCAAAACCGCCCAGCGGCACGTAACAAGCGTCGCTTTGCCGCACCCGCTGCTGGAGCCCCCGGTCGTCGGTCACCACAAAGCGGCGGAGGTTGAGGTTCTGCAGGGTTTTTGAGGCCAGCCGGTTAATGATGACATCATCGGCCCGGTTTGTGCCGGTGGCTCCGCTGTATTCCAGTTGGAGATTAGGATGGATTTTTTCCAATGAGCGCACCGGGCCATCAAAAACGATGCGGGTATGGAGTTTTGGCCGGTTTCTTTGAAGCTGGCCAACGACCAATAGCAGATGTTGACGGGTCTTTTCACCCGGTTTTCCGTTCTCCAACAGACTGGCGAAGACTTCCAGATTGAACAGAACATTGTGGCCGTCGATCAGCAGCTCGCACTCGGCGTTGCGCTCGATCAATCCTTGAAGCGAAAGCCAGTGGAGGGTTTCTTCACGGGGTGCGGCGGGGTGTTTTGAATTGAGGATGCAGTTGCGTCTTTGCAACGTTTCGTGGAGCTGCTGCTGCTGCTGGGCGCCTAATAGTTTCAGGGTTCCCAGGCGCTCCAGCAGATCGCTGGTTTCCCTGAGTCCTGTGAAGTCGGTGGAATTCTGGATTTTATCGATCAATCCCCGGCTGAATGCGTCCATGTTGGGTGCCGGGCCCAGTTTGGCTTCGATAGCCTCGATTTCATGCCCGACTTCTTCGCGGAGCGGGGCCAGTTCGCGCAGCGGGTTGATGGCATTCAGGCTGGCATCGGCCAAAAGATGGGCGGCCTGACGCAGTTCGCCAAGGCGCTTTTGCAGGTGGCGGCGATTGCCCGTGTGCAAGTCCTGATGCCCCTGGGCCTCAAGCGCGTGGGTGACCCGGCTGATCAAATGATCTGCAGTGGTGGACCTCAGGAACTGCTCCAGATCGACCGCATTCGCCAACCACTTGCGTTCGCAGGCGTTGAGTGCCTCTTTAACACCGGACTGTATCGTGGCGGCTTTTTCAGCCCGCTCCGAGACCAGTTGTTGATCCAGTGAATGCTTTTGCAGTTCAACTTCGTGGAGTGCCTGGGTCAACTTGGCGAGCTGGTCGGCATGGCGTTGCTTCTCGGCCTGCCATTGGGCGGTGGCCTTCCGGTTATCCTCGGCCCTGGCAGTGCGTTCCTTTTGCAACTTGTCGCGCAGGTCTTTGAGCGTTTTGTCCGTGCAGTCTTCAGGCTTTGAATCCCTCCTTTGCCCTGCGGGTGGTGGGTCGGGAATGGTTGGATGAACCGGAGTTCCTTTGGAGACTGATCCGGCCATGGATCCGAAGCGGCTTAAGAACCAGCCTGCGCAGCGCTCGGCAGCCGCCCTTTTTTCCTCCTCAGTGAAGGCTTTTGAAGCCAGGGCAAGCCGGTCGATCCCGAGCTTGCGCAGACCGGCCCGGTCACTAGTCATCAAGGTCAGCAGAAAAAGGGCAGGGCCGGTGACTGCCGCAAAATCATCAAAGCGCTCGGTCAAAACCTCCGGGGCGATATCCTCGATTCCCAGGCGAAGCGGAAGTTTCTCTTTGACGGTATCGATGAGCCAGACGGGCAGGTTTGCGGGACGTTTGGCCAGCTTCCGGATGTTTTCCAGAATGAGCTTGGGTTTGGTGAAACCTCCCGGCAGATGCTTTCCGAGAGCGGCCAGGGTCTTGTCCGGCAAGGCCTGAATACATTGATCCAGAGCCGTTTCCATTTCCGGCGGCAGCTGGAGGTCGTTGAGCTTGGTCATGCGGATCGTCGTTGAATGTCGTTATCTGGATGGATTGTGGGGTGGCGGGTATGACAACGGCGGACATACTGGTGAAAAAACCTGTTGTCATGGGAACGGTTGAATCCCGGTTCAGGGAGTGAAAAATCCGGGGGCTTTTCCCGTTCAACCGCGACCGGCAAAGCCAATCCGAATGCCTTTTCCGGTCGGCGATCCCGTTGCGTGGACTTCACTGCGGCCGGGTGGGTTGTCAGGACCTATTCGATGATCCTCCGTCTGTTTCCGGCCGGCAGCCGGCGTCCTGGCGGCATGTGGCAAAGCAATCCCTGATTGAGGTTCTCATTCAAGGAGGATTGTCGCACTGGAGCGGTTGGGCCTAAACGGAGTTCACCACACCCAACGCCGCTTGAAAGGGCTGGCAGCAACGTCTTGGGCAATCCGGCCGGATTGCTGGAGCGGTTCGGGAAAGGAGGTTGATGGGTTCGCGGCAAGGTTTTGGTGCGCACGAATGAGGCAACCAAGCCGTTCTGAACTTTTGAGTGTTCAGGCTGGAGAGAGTTTTTTCCGCTCGGTGCCGCTGGCTTCGCGGAAATCGCTGAGGCGGCCTTTTTTAACCGAGCCGTCTTGGAGCTTGAGGGTGATCTGCGGGGGCCAGCCGGACTGGGCCTGAGCCACATTTTCCACGACGCCCAGAGAGCGGGAGATTTTGTGGACCATGATTTCGCCAAGAAAGCCTTCGCCTGTGGCCGGTATTTTGGTTTTTCCCATGACGCACAGTAGGGGGCAACCCCGCCGCGTTCAATATCCGAATAAAATTGAATCTGGAAGCAAGGCGTGGCGGGGGCCTAAAGCACGGGTGAACATTGAGTTGGAATTCAAGGGTTGCCCCGCCTTGCGGGTGAGGGCGCTTTTTTGCAAATGCCCGGTCTATGGGGACTCTTTTGAAAAGCAGGGGTGATCCGTGGGTGGCGGGATGAACTCCGTTTGGATTTCGGTCCGGCCTACTTGGGCAAGTCGGACCGGGTGCTTCGGCGGCGCAGCACATGATTGAGCAGTGCCGGCAGGAGGATCAACCCGGCGACCATGCAGGCCGCCACGCCGGTGGCCATCACGCAGCCCAAGCTGTAGATGCCCCGGTCCTTGGCGAGGATCAGGCTGCCGAATCCCACAATGGCGGTCAGGCCGGAGACGAGCACGGCCTTGCCGGTGCTGCGGGTGAGTATGCTGGCGTGCTGCTCTTCGGCAAAGCGGTTCAAGATGTGGATTCCGTTGGTGACGCCGATGCCGATGACCAAGGGCAGTGTCATGATATTGGCGGGATTAAGGGGCACGCCGAAAAATCCCATCAGGCCTCCGAGCCAGACGACGCCGATGCCGACCGGAAGGAGCGAGAGTAGGACCGAGGAGAGGTTTCGGAAATGGATAAGGACGAGAACGATGATGGCCGCCAAGGAATACCAGGCTGCCTGCTCGTAGCTTTTCTTTAGAACCTCGGTGTATTCATAGAGTTGAACCGGGGTGCCTGTCACTTTGGGATCGACGGCCCGCAACTGCTGGAGGAATTTCTCCTGGTTGCCGCGCTGCCAGATGTCTTCCTTGGGATAGATCTGGAGCAAGAATTTGCCTGTGGTGCCAACGAACATGTGCCGGAGCGCCGGTGGTAGGTCCTCGGCCCTCAGAGGTCCGCTGTCATCCTGGTTTTTCAAGGCCTCGAATGTTTCGCGCAGGTCATTGAAGAGGGCCTGCTGATAGAGACCGAGCTGCCGGCTGGTTGTTTCCTGCTGCGGTCCGTTTCCTGCCAGCATGTCTTTGCGCAGGGTCGCCAGGGATCCCCGCAGGCTGGTCAACTGCCGGTTGAGTGCCGGTTCGTTAGTGCCGATTTCCGCGAGTGCCGCGCCGCAATATCCATAGAGGGAATAGAGCGTCAGGCTCAATTCTGGGATGTTTACCGGGTGCGCATCGGGCGGATCGAAGCGCAGGCTGGCGAGGTCTTGTTTGATCTCGCCTACCAGCCGGAGTTTGGAGGTTTGATCCTCGCTGAGGTGCCCGGCCATCGATTCCACGGATCCGACGGCGGACAAATTGGTGATCTGTTGCTCCAAGCTCACGGCCTGCCGGGCTGAATCGGCGATGACAGCAGCAAAGAGGAGGGATTGGCCGGAGTTGACCAGTTTGTCGGTGGTCTTGACTGAGGAGAGGTTTGGGCTCTGCATGTGGAGCAGGTTGTAGTCGAAATAGACCTTTCTGAGCTGGGGCAGGGCGAGCAGGCAAGTGCCGGCGATCAGGATGGTGACGATGATGGGGTGATTGAGCCAGATGGCTTCGATCTGGGCGCGCCGGTCCGGGCGCTCGACGTGTTTGCCGGCATGGTCGAGCACGTTTTGCCGGCCGCGCAGCAGTAATACGGGCAAAAGGGTCATCATTGGGATGAGGCAGATCAGCAGGCCGCTGCCGCAGATGACGCCCATTTCCTGGATGCCTTTGAAATTGGTAAGGCCCATGGCCAGAAAAGCGCCCGCCGTGGTGAAGGCCCCGGTGAAAATCCCCTGGCCCGTGTAGACCATTGCCTTGGTCAGCGCCGACTCTTCGCTTCGGCCATGGCGCAATTCTTCCTCATAGCGCGTGATCAAATGCACCCCGAAATCGATGGCCAGTCCGACGAGCATTGGGACGAAGGTGATTGTCAGAATGTTCAAATGCCCGATGGTCAGTGTGGCAAAGGCCAGAGTATAGGCCAGGCCCACGACGAGGCAGAGGGTGGCTTTGATCGGGCGGCCGCTTTCGTTGTAGCCGTAGATGAAAATCAAAGCGCAGATGATTAGCGCCACAATGCTGGCCAGGGTGGTGTCGATCTGGGATTGCTCCAGCTCGTCGTTATCCAGGACGGGTTGGCCGGTAACTCCGACGTTGAGGCCGGGCATTTCCTGCTGTGTTTGGGTTACGAGTTGACGGAGGCGGCTGACGCAGGCCGCGTTGAAATCGTCCTGCCGCTTGTCGTTATCCTTCCGTTCGGCCTGGGGCGGCAGGGTGCGCGGCTGCAGGGTCAGCAGGAAGACCCGGCCCTTGCCGATGGTGATGTAGAGGTCGCTTTCAGCCCCGCTGCCCGTGTCGATAAGCGAGGCGATGCCCGGGGAGACTGGTTTGCCCCCCCAATGGAGCGAGGCATCGGCTTGGTCGACGATCCGTTTCAGGGCGGGCAGGGCTTTGACGAGCGACTGGGTTTGCTCGTTCTCCTCGCGCTTGGCGGTGCGGAACTGGCGGTTCACCATGTCAAAGAGCGACACCAGATTGGTGGCGTGGGAGAACTCGTCAATGAAGGGGCGGAAGTCCCGCAGCATCTTGCGCAGCTCCACCAGATCGTTCTCCGAGGCCATGAGCAGCGCCTTGGACCCGTACATCTTGGGGTTCTTCTTGTAGAAAAGGTTGGTGAAATGGTTCGTCTCCGATTCCAGTTTGGTCCCGAGCCGTTCGATGAACTGTCCGCTTTTTCCGGGGCTCTCGCAGTCGACAACCACCAGCAGGTCGTCCTGCTGCGGGAACTCCTTTTTCAGGTCCAGGAAAAAGTGCTGATACTTTTCATTCGACCCCACCAAGTTGTCCCGGTTCGAGTCGAATTCCAAAAACAGGCAGGTGTAGGCCACACTGGCAATGAAAAGTACCACCTGCGACCAGATGACCCACTTGCGGTGGTGGATCACCGTGTGGGCGGTCCACGCCAGAACCCGCCCCACCAGCGAATCATCCCTCAATTGTTTCATGGTCGCAGCCCCGGACCGGGGCAAAGGCTGTAAAGTGTCGGGTCGGAAGGGGAATTAGCGGAGCGGTTCCACGGAGACCGCCGTGCCGTAACAGAGCACCTCGGTGATGCCCTGGGCCACTTCCGTGGCATCGTAGCGCATGCCGATGACGGCGTTGGCGCCCAGTTGGCCGGCGTGTTGGAGCATGAGGTTGTAGGCGTCACCCCGGGCGCGTTCGCACAGTTCGGTGTAGATGGAGATGTTGCCGCCGAACAGGCTCTGGATGCCGGCCCCGATATTGCCGATCAAGGACCGGGAGCGCACGATGATGCCGCGAACCACGCCGAAGGAGCGGACCACGCGGTAGCCTGGGATCTCGAAGGTCGTGGTTGTCAGCGGATGTGTTTGGCTCATAATCGATATCATTGAACACGAGGGCGGGCCGGGTAAAAAGCCAAAATATTGGGCCAATGGCGCTTGACAACCGGCGTCTTTGGGTTGCACCGTTGCATGAAATCGGCCCACCCCGGTCTTGTGGCCGGGTTGAAGCCAGGAAACACAATCAAAACCCGATACGTCGAAGTCCATCATGAAACTCATCCAATTCTTTTCTCTGTTCGTCTGTGTCACCGCTCTGGTCACGGGTTGCGCCGGTGAAAAAGCCTGCTGCTCCAGTAAGCCTGCTTGCGGTCACAAGTGCTGCATCGAGCAGCACACCGACTGCGCCCATTGCACGGTTTGCTCCGCCAAGAAGTGAGGTTCACAGCGCCAGCAGCAGGCGCTTGATCTCTTTCAATCGCGCCGGCGGGGCTTTCTTGGTCAAACGTGGGAACTTCCCCCCCCACCATCACCAAGTCGCCCCGCCGTGTCAGCATCAGCTTGTCCTCCTTGACCTCTATGGTGCCGACGGCGCGTTCGGAGGCGAGAATCTTGAGTTCCGCGGTTTGCAGGAGCAGTTCCACCGCGGGTGGAGGCGGGCCGAAGCGGTCTCTTAACTCCGAGTGCAATGAGTCCAAGGATGTTCTATCCGTTGCTTGGGCCAGTTTGCGATAGATTTCAACCCGGTGCTGTGATTCCGGGGCGTAGGTTTCAGGGAGTTTGCCGGCCTCGGGCAGGAAATCCAGCGCCACCCGCACCTCCACTCGTGGCGGCAACTTCTCCCCCTTCAACCCCGCCACGCTCTGCTTGAGCAGCTGGCAGTAAAGATCAAAACCGACCGCGGTGATGTGCCCGCTCTGCTCCGAGCCGAGCAGATTGCCCGCCCCGCGGATCTCCAGGTCGCGCATGGCGATCTTAAAGCCGCTGCCCAGAGTGGAGTATTGCTTCAGGGCACCGATCCGTTTGCGGGCGTCGGTGAGCAACCGGGCATGGCGCGGGAGCAGCAGGTAGGCATAGGCTTGGTGCTTGTAGCGACCGACCCGGCCGCGCAACTGGTAGAGCTCGCTCAGTCCGAACCGGTCCGCCCGGTCGATGATGATGGTGTTCGCGTTGGGGATGTCCAGGCCGCTTTCGATGATGGTGGTGGACAAGAGCACGTCGGCCTCACCGTTGACAAATTTGGTCATCACATCCTCGAGTTCGTCGCTCCCGAGCTGGCCGTGGCCGACGAGGATGCGCGCGTCCGGCACGAGGCTCTGCAGCTTCTGGTGCATGGCGTGGATGGTCATCACGCGGTTGTGTAGGAAAAAAACCTGGCCGCCCCGGTTGAGTTCCCTCCGGATGGCATCGCGGATGACCCGTTCGTCATACTGGGTGACGATGGTTTCGACGGGCAGGCGGTCGTGCGGAGGGGTTTGGATCGTGCTCATGTCCCGCGCTCCGGTGAGCGCCAGGTAGAGCGTTCGCGGAATCGGGGTTGCGCTCAGCGTGAGCACGTCCACCAGCTTGCGCAGCCTCTTGAACTTCTCCTTGTGCAGCACCCCGAAGCGTTGTTCCTCGTCGATCACCACCAGTCCGAGGTCCTTGAAGGCGATGTCGCTTTGGACCAGACGATGGGTGCCTATGACGATGTCCACCGCGCCGGCAGGCAGATCGCGCACCACGCGTTGCAGCTCGCGCCGGGTTCGGAACCGGGACAGCAGTTCAATCCGGATTGGATAATCGGCCATTCGCTCACGGAAATTGTTGTAGTGCTGCTGCGCCAGCACCGTTGTGGGAACTAGAATGGCCACCTGCCGCCCGTCCATCACCGCTTTGAAGGCGGCGCGGATGGCCACTTCAGTCTTTCCAAAGCCGACGTCGCCGCAGATCAGTCGGTCCATTGGCTTGGCCCGCTCCATGTCCGCCTTGGTCTCGTTGATGGCGCGCAACTGGTCGGGTGTTTCCTCAAATAGGAAAGAGCCTTCGAATTCCCGTTGCCAAGGAACATCGGCCGAGCAGGCATGGCCCGGTTGCGATTCCCGCGCGGCCTGAATGGTGAGCAGATCGGCGGCGACGTCCCGCACGGCGCGCTCGGCCTGCTCCTTGGCCTTGATCCAGCGGGTTCCGCCCAAGGTGTTCAAAGGGGGGGTGGCCTTGCCGGCTCCGACGTATTTGCCGACCAGATGCGCTTCAGTCACCGGCACGTAAAGTTTGGGCCGTTCCAGGGCCGGGTCGCTGGCGGCGTATTCGATCACGAGACATTCTGCTCCAAGCTCCTCTGGCGGCTGGACTGCGGGGTCAGGAACGGGGCTGCGAGCCGGCCTAGGTGCCGAGGGCAGGCGCTTGAGTCCGAGATAACGCCCGATGCCGTGCTGAATGTGGACAACCAGATCGCCTTCTTCCAGTTCCGTGAAATCAATGTCCAGTACGGACCGGGCCGCTTGGGCGTGGGGCGATTTGAGCCGGCGCGGGCGCTGGACTTTGTAGCGGCCGAAAATCTCCGCATCGGTCACCACCACTAGTCTGGCCTGTTCGCAGAGAAAACCGCGCGAGAGGCTTCCGAGGTGGGGTTCCGGTGCGAGCGGGTTTGACGCGCCGGCTTCGGTTATCTGCGGTATTGACGGGGTGAGCCCGTGTTCCGCCCAGACTTCGATGAAGCGTTGCCGTTCGCCATCGTTGTTGCAAAAAACATGCACGCGGCAGCCCTGGCGCAGCCAGCGATGGAGTTGCGCGAAAAATTCGCGGCGCTGCGCTTCGGCCACCGCCGGCTCAGGTGCCCGTCCGGTCAGGGGCCGGAATGATTCCAACGAGCAAAAAAGTTCTTCACTCTTCATCCCGGCCTGCGGGGTGTCGACGTCTTCCGGTCCGGGCGCGGCCGGTTCGTCATCGCCCACTTCCAGCACGGTCATGCCTCGCGCGGTCAACTCTGCCTTAATGGCCGCCCAAGTCGTGAAGAGAGGGTCGCCGGGCGGAATCTGGTTTTTGTAGGCTTCCGCGTGCCATTCCAGTTGCGCAGGGTTGCTGAGCAGGAAAATCGTTTCGGGTGGCAGATACTCCAGCAAAGTGGTCAGGCGGGTGGGTGCCTCAGAGGAGTTGTCGGCTTGCGGCTTGCGGAAGAGACCCAATTCCCCCGCCGGCGGCAAGGTCACTGAGGGGATCGACTCTCGTGAAATCTGTGTGGCCGGGTCGAAATGCCGCAGTGATTCCAGTTCATCCCCGAAGAATTCCAGCCGCACGGGCCAGGCGCTGGTAAGGGGGAACACGTCAAGGATGCCCCCGCGCAGCGCCAGATCGCCTTTTTGGGTGACTTGGGCCTCCGGTTCATAGCCCTGTAATTCCAACCACTCCACCAGATCCAGAGGATCCATCCGGTCGCCCCTCTGGAGTTGCCGGGTGCGGTTGCGGAGTGTTTCCGGCGGAAATGTTTTTTGCAGCAGCGCGACCACGGAGGTGACGATGCCCGGAGCCGGTGTGGCGCGGCATGGCGTGTTGCCCAGCTCCACCAGTGTTTCCAAGCGTTCGCTGATGACATCGGCATGAGGCAGCCGGCCTTCATGGGGCAGGATTTCCCAGGCCGGGTAAAAAAGCAGTCCGGACCCGGAGGGTTGGAGGGCAGCAGAGGCAACGCTGGGCGCGCCTTTCTGCAGTCCGCAATCCCCGCTTTCCGCTTTCCGGCCGGCCGCCTGCCAAGTGTCCCAATCCTGCTGAAAGCTCTCTTGCGCTTTGAGTCCGTCGGTGACGACGACCAGGGGGCGGGTGGGTAAAAGTTCCCGGAGGAGGGCGGCCAGATAGGGTTGCGCCGCCCGGGGAATGCCGGATTGCGACACGGTGCCGCCACTCCCCAATCGCCGCAGTAGGGTAAGCAGGGCGGGAGTTTGCAAGACCGGGGCAAACCAAGTGCTTGCCGGGACCGTTACGGGAGTTGGTGCCAAGCGCCAAGACCGTCGCAGGCTGCTCCTCAACCGTCAAGCCGAAGAGGGTTGGACCGTGCAGTTTGGCAGCCTCGGGCCGGGTGGAAAAGTGGATGAGGCCGACCCGGTGCCGCCGCGCCCCGGTTCGCAGATGGTGGGGGTTGGTCCGACTCCTGACGCCATAGGTTTATAAACAGGTGCGAGGGAATTTTCGGCTCAGGTCGTGGCCGGTGGCGTTGATCCGTCGGGGCGAGCCTGACGCAGCTCGGTTTTCAAGATCTTGCCTGTGGCATTGCGGGGGAGGGAAACAACGAAAAACACGCGGCGTGGCACTTTGTAATCCGCCAACCTTTCCCGGATGAATTTCAACAAAGCCATCTCTTCCAGATGAATTCCCTCCGTCGGCACCACAAATGCCACCGGCTGCTCGCCGCGCCGCGGGTCGGGCCATCCGACAACCGCCGATTCCTTGACATTGGGAAACTGGTGGATGATTTCTTCAACCTCTCTTGGATAAACGTTGATACCATTGACCAGCAGCATGTCTTTCTTGCGGTCGGTGATGAAGAAATAGCCATCGGCGTCGCGGTGGCCCATGTCGCCGGTGTAGAGCCAGCCCTTACGCAAGGCGCGGGCTGTTTCTTCGGGCTGGTTCCAATAGCCGAGCATCACGTTGCCGCCGCGAATGCAGATTTCCCCCGTTTGGCCCGTGGGCAGTTCCAGGCCCGTTTCGTCGCGGATGCTCAATTCCACGCCAGGGATGGGTTTGCCGATGGATCCCGGGCGGTTTTCGCCATGGATGGGGTTGACGGTTGCGACCGGACTGCTTTCGGTGGGGCCGTAACCCTCACGCAAGGGGAAGGGGAACTGAGTGGTGAAAGCGCGGTAGAGCTCCAGCGGCAGCGGTGCTCCGCCGCTGACGCAGAGTTTGAGGGGGAGTTTGCCGAAGTCCGCGACGCCCAGCAGGGCTCGATAGAAGGAGGGCACCGCCGGCAAGATCGTGCCGTGATGACGGGTGATTTCTTCAAGCACCTGCTTGAAGGGGTGCAGGGTTTTAAGCAGCAAAATGCCCGCCCCGGCCAGCATCGGCGTCAGGGTCCCCACCGTGAACATGAAACTGTGGAATTGCGGTAGCGCCACCACAATCCGGTCTTCGGCGCGAATATCCAGCGCCAGCAGGCAGCTGTTGACGTTGTGCAGAAAATTGCCGTGCGTGAGCATCGCCCCTTTGGGGTGTCCGGTGGTGCCTGAGGTGTAAAGCAGCGCCGCCAGATCTTTCTCATTCCGATCCACGGCCGTTTCCTGCGGCACAGGAAGACTTTCAAAATCCTCAGCTAGACTGAACCGCAGGCTGGGGAGCAGGGTCGAGACGCCCTTGGCAGCCTCTGCCAAGCTCCGTTCGCTGATCACCGTTGTTGCGCCTGAATCCCGAAGTATGAAAGCGATTTCCTCCGGTTTCAGGAAATGGCTGATCGGCACGATCACCGCCCCGGCTTGGGCAATACCGAACAACGCCGGGACGAACTCCGGCCGGTTTTTCAGCCAGACCGCCACGCGGTCGCCCGGTCGAATCCCGAATGAATGCCGCAACGCCGCAGACACCGCCAGCGTAAGGGCAAAGAGTTGCTCGAATGTATACTCGGCGTCACCCCAGCAAAGGGCTGTCTTGTTCGGATTTCTCCGCACGGCGTCGGCGAATGCCTGGGCTAGGTTCATTTGTCCGGGGACGGTAGGCGATGCTGATGGGGTGGGCAAGAGGGTAGGTCGGAGCGGATGGCGAAGTTGGCCGTGTTTCTTCGAGGCGTGGAAGCTGGTGGGGGGGCTTTTCGGGCGGGTTTAGGAGCGGCGTCCGGCAAAAACAAGTGTTCCAAATCGGTATTACTGCTGATGTTCAGGTTGCCCTGAATCTGCCATTGTAGCTTTGCAGATCGGGGTTGGTCTGCCACGGGTTCATGGTAGGTGTGCGAATGGGGCGGTTGAGTTTGGTTTCTCAGCCGCCTCATTTCCATCAGGGGCGGATGATTGATACCACACAGGTTTCTGGGCGGAGATATTTGCCCGCCACAATGCGGATTTGCTCCAGGCTGACGGCCTCAATCCGCGCGTCATCCAGTTCTGTGTGCTGGTAGCCCAGACCATAGAGTTCGTCTAAAGCGGTGCTCATGGCCAGATTTCCAAGATCCTGGCGGGATATTTTGCGCTGGCCAATGATTTTGGCTTTGGCGCGTTTGAGTTCGTCGGCGGTGAGTCCTTCGGTCCTGAGAAGTTCCGCCTCATGGAGCAATTCTTTTTCGACCAGCTCAACCTGTTCGGGCATTGTGCCGACATAAAAGCTGAAATATCCCGGCACCAGTCCGGCCATGTGTTGGGCGCCGACATAATAGGCCAAGCCCAGTTGTTCACGGATTCGCAGGAACAAGCGCGATCCCAAATCGCTGCAGGCCTCCTGCAAGAGGTCGAGCGCGTAGCGGTCTCCGTCGTGGAGGGTTGTGCCGGGGAAGCCGATGACC
The DNA here is from genome assembly GCA_903873415.1 of uncultured Verrucomicrobiota bacterium. GTDB lineage: Bacteria > Verrucomicrobiota > Verrucomicrobiia > Limisphaerales > CAIQOK01 > CAIQOK01. The sequence goes on from CAIQOK010000034.1 coordinate 55,047, forward strand.
AAGACGGCCTGCTTCTTGTCGCGGACGGTGGTCACGCGTTTGACCGGGGTATGAGTGGAGTGGGGGCGGGGGGCGGGACGGGTGGTGGAGGGGTTCCAATTTCCCAGCACTTTTTCGACTGCCGCTCTCACTTCGGCGGGGTTGATATCCCCATAAATAGCCAGGACGCAGTTGTCCGGGGTGACAAGTCGGTCATGCAGCGCCTTTAGTCCGGCGGTGGACAATGCGCGAACTGTTTCGTCAGTGCCCAAGGAATCGAGGCCGTAATCCGAGTCGCCGAAGAGCGCCCGGCGCATGGCGTTCCCGGCGCTTTTTAGCAATTGATCCTTCTGCGCCCGGATGCCGGCCAGATGCACTTCCCGCTCCCGTTCCAGCGCTGCCTCCGGAAAGGTGGGATTTAACAGGACGTCGGCCACCAGATCGAGGCCGATGGCAAAATCAGCGCTCAGCACCTCGGCATTCACGCCGAAACTATTGTTCCCGCCGTAGGTGTCAAGGTGTCCGCCGATGGACTCGATGCCGATTGCGAGGTCTTCGGCGGAGCGGCGGGTGGTGCCTTTGAGGAGCAGTCGGCTCATGAGTTGGGTGATGCCGTTATTCTGGGCGGTTTCGGCCAGAACGCCGCCTTGGAACACCGCGCGGAATTCGACAAAGGGCAGGCGGTGGTTTTCTTTGACCAGCAGGCGCAGGCCGTTGGGAAGATCGAATTTCTCAACCGCCTGGTCCCGGCTGGATTGATCCGGTGCCGCAATTTTGGGGGCCGTGCCGGTCGGTAGCAGGGCGTAGAGTGTGCGGTTTTCCCGGGTGAGATATTCGCGGGCAACGCGCTGCAACTCGAGCGGGGTGATGGTTTTGACGGCTGCCAGATAGCGTTCTGAAAAATTAAGGTCGCCGGCGGAAAGCCAGTTGCCGCCCAGATCCTGGGCCTGTCCCTGCATTGTTTTGCGCGAAGCCAGGGTGGCGGAGATGAACTGTTTAACAGCCTTGTCGAGTTCGCCGGCGGTGACTGGGGCGGTTTTCATCCGCTCCACCTCGGCCAGCAGCGCCGGGCAGGCGGCGGAGAATTGTTCCGCATCCACCATCGCGCTCAGGCCGAAGAGGCCCGGAGCTCCGGGGCTGTAGGTCCAAGCCTCGGCGTGATGAACCACGCCCTGCTTCTCACGCACTTTCTGATACAGCCGGGAGCTGCGCCCGCTGCCCAGCAGAGTGGCCAGCACGTCGAGAAGCGGCACGTCCCGATGGCGCACATCGGGGATGTGCCAGGCGAAATGCAGGTGGCCGATTTCAACGGCCGACTCTTCGATGATCTCGCGCGGGGCTGTCTGCCTCGGCTCGGCGGGCAGCACCACGGGCGGCAGGGCCCGGGATTTGGTCTTGGCATAGGCCTGTCGGATCTGCGCCATTACCTCCGCCGGTTGCACGTCGCCGGTCACCACATAAAAGACATTGTTCGGCGCATATTTCTCCTCGTAATAATGCCGGATATCCTCCGTCTTGAGCTCGTTGAAAATATCGGGGTAGCCAATAATGGTGAAGCGGTATGGACTGCGGGTGTAGGCCGTTTCGAACAGGCGCCGGCTTGCACGGCGGCCCGGGTCGTCCTGTCCCATATCCATTTCACGGCGGATGACGTCCAGTTCCTTGGCGAGATCCTCTGGTGGCAGACTGGCGTGCTGCATGATATCGCAGAGGATGTCTATGGCAGTGCGGGTGCCGGTGTTGGGGACATCGATGTGGTAGACCGTGCGGTCGAAACTGGTGTAGGCGTTCATGTATCCGCCAGCCTCCTGCACTTCCTGGTCGATCCGGCTGCCGGGTCGGGTGGTGGTGCCTTTGAAAAGCATGTGTTCCAGCACATGGGACAGGCCGGACCCCAGCCATCGACCTTCATGGATGCTGCCGGCCGCGCACCAAGCCTGGACGGAAACAACGGGGGCGCTGTGATCCTCGCGGATTATCACAGTCAGGCCGTTTTCGAGTGTGGTGAGGCTTACCCCGGGCGGGCAGGCGGGGATTTCGTGGGGAGGGAGCGGGTTGGTCATTTTCAATTCAAATTGGATGGGAAAGGTATTCAGAAATGCATTCAGGGCAATTTAATTTGGTGCGCCAGCCGTCCGCGCTGGGAAATGCGCGAGCGTGTGGCTGCCACGGATCCTTCCAGGCGGGCGGTTGAAGGCATCCTGAAAGAGCAGGAAGTATCGGGGTGGAAATTCCGAGGTGGATCATCCGCGCCGGGGTTGATGCGGAAAGGGCGGAGGGTTGGAAACCGCGGGATTTCCTCTGATGAGCCTGTGTGCGAGCCGGTCGCCCTGCGCGGAATGGCGCATCAGCATGCCAGCGGGTCGGGCGTGGATTTCAACTTGCTCTTGGGTAAAAAGGGGTTCCGGAAGGCTTGATTAAAATCATAGCCGTCCTGAAAGTCCTCCCGGCTGTCCGTCTCGGTCTTGGCGAGCCAACCTGTTTCCACCATGTTGAAAACGATTTCGCCGAAATCCCGGCAGGTGTGGATTCCCCACTCATCAAAAACCGTGAGCGCCATGGGACCGAATTGCGCCAAGGCAAAGTCACGGATGCCGGAGAGCAGCTCTTGGCCGCTGACGTGGCGGAGCTGGCCCCGGTTTTCCTTCACGATGCACTTCTGGGTGTGGTCAAGGGCCTCACGCACAAAGTAATAGGAGTCGCGGTGGAAGCGCGGGTCCCGGGCTTGGATGTTCTCCAGAGCCTGTTCGAAGGTTATTTGCTGCATGTCAGGGGTTTGCCGGGGCGGTGGTCTGAATTTTGGGCGGGTGCGCGGCGCGCCATACTTTGACCGCCCATCCGGTGAGCAGTAGGAGCGCCGCAAGGCAGATTACCAGTTGCTCCTGCTTGGTCAGGCGGTTCATAGCTCCACTTTAAGGGAGCCCGCTGCAAGCACAATCCCATTCCAATTCCCGCCGTGATATTTGCGGCTGAAGCTTGCAGTACAAGCCGTCGCCGTGTTTTCATACCTGTAATCGGTGGAATGGGGCATGGGTTAAGTAAAATTTAGCCGGGGCATTGCCATGCGTTTCACCCAGACCGGCCGCTTCCGGACTGGGTGAAAGGGGTGCGGGAGAAAATGTGTTTAAAAAAGGTTGCGCCGATGCGGCGGCTTGCTATAGTCCGGATTCAGTTTGTCTCAAAAAGACAGCAGAGAACGAAATAATTTTAAAAGCGAATGCCGACAATTAATCAATTGGTCCGCCAGGGCCGCACTAAAATCCGATACAAGTCCAAGTCGCCGGCGCTGGAAAATTCCCCTTTTCGCCGGGGCGTTTGCATCCAGGTCATGACGCGCACTCCCAAAAAGCCCAACTCGGCAATGCGTAAAGTGGCCAAAGTGCGGCTTACGAATGGCTATGAGGTGATCGCTTATATCCCGGACGAGGGCCATAATTTGCAGGAGCACTCCATTGTTCTGGTGCGTGGCGGGCGCGTGAAGGATTTGCCGGGTGTTCGTTACCACATTGTTCGCGGCACTCTGGATGCCGCCGGTGTGGAAAAGCGCCGCGTCAGCCGTTCCAAATATGGCGTCAAGCGCCCCAAGGCACCCAAGGCCGCCTAAACCGACTCAACTTTTAACCGACTAATCAACCATGTCCCGACGACGTCAAGCCTCCAAACGCCCGGTCACCAGTGATGCCAAATTCGGCAGCACTCTGGTCAATCGCCTAGTCAACACCGTCATGCGCTCCGGCAATAAGAGCACAGCGCAGCGGATTGTTTACGGGGCCTTCGATCAGCTCAGCGAGAAAAACCCCGCCTCCAACCCGCTGGAAATCCTGCAGCGCGCCGTGGACAATGCGAAACCGCGTTTGGAGATCAAGCCCCGCCGTGTGGGCGGCGCCACTTACCAAGTGCCCGTGGAAGTCACCAGCGACCGGCAGTTCGCCCTTGCTCTCCGCTGGCTGGTGGATTTTGCCGATGCACGCAAGGGGATTCCAATGAAGGAGGCGCTGGCCGCTGAGATCATGGAAGCCTTCCAAGGGCAGGGCAACGCGATCCGGAAACGCGACGACGTTCACAAGATGGCTCAAGCCAACAAAGCTTTTGCCCACTTCCGTTGGTAGCAGAACTTTCCCATGACGCCCCGACGGTAAAACGCCGGGGCGTTTTTTTTACCACTTTAACCTGACCGGAAAATTGTAAGATGAGCGCAGAAATCACCTCCCCCAATTCGCCCAATCGTGAATACACCTTGGAGCGCACCCGCAACATCGGTATCGCCGCGCACATTGACGCCGGCAAGACCACCACGACCGAGCGGATCTTGTTTTATACCGGGCTGATTCACAAGATCGGCGATGTGGATGACGGCAATACGGTGACCGATTGGATGGAGCAGGAAAAAGAGCGCGGCATCACGATCACTTCCGCGGCGGTCACTTGTTTCTGGACACAGAAGACCGTGAAGCCCGGGGAAGATCAGATTTACAAGGCTTTCAACAACATTGCCCACCGCATCAACATTATCGACACCCCGGGTCACGTGGACTTCACGGCCGAGGTGGAGCGTTCCATGCGCGTGCTGGACGGAGCTGTTGCAGTGTTTTGCGGCGTGGCGGGCGTTCAGCCTCAATCTGAAACCGTCTGGCGTCAGGCGACGAAATACAACGTTCCCCGCATTGCGTTCGTCAACAAGATGGACCGCATGGGGGCGAACTTTGACAATGCCCTCAACGACATGCGCACCAAGCTGCGCGCTTATGCGTTTCCCGTCTTTCTGCCGATCGGGGCCGAGGAGCAGTTCGCTGGCGTGATCGACGTGGTGAATCAGAAAGCGGTCATTTGGGGCGAAGGCGATCTCACCACGGAAGGCTTGGTTTATGAGGTCAAAGATCTTGACCCGGTTCAAAAAGAGCGGGCCGAGGCGGCGCTCGCTGAATTGATCGATGCCGTGTCCAACAAGGATCCGGAGATTGAAAATCTGGTGTTGGAAGAAAAGCCGATTACGGCGCCTATCCTCAAGGCGGCCATCCGCCGCTTGACCTGCAAGATCGAGCTTGTTCCAGTGCTGTGCGGTTCGGCGTTCAAGAAGAAAGCCGTGCAAATCCTCGTCGACGCGGTCATCGACTATCTCCCCAGCCCGATCGATATTCCCGGGGCTGAAGGACATGAGTTGGGCACGGAGGTGGTCGTGAAAGTTCCCACCACCGACCATGCCAAGTTCTGTTCCCTGGCTTTCAAGCTCTGGACTGATCCCTATGCGGGTAAGCTGGTTTTCTTCCGCGTCTATTCCGGCCATCTCAAGAAGGGGGACACCATTTACAATCCGCGCACCCGCAAACGCGAGCGGGTCAGCCGACTCATGGTCATTCAGGGCAGCGAGCGCAAGGATATTAACGAGGTCTACGCCGGCGACATCGCCGCGCTGGTCGGGTTGCGCAACATCACGACGGGCGACACCTTGTGCGACGAGGATTTTGACGTCACACTCGAACCGCCGACGTTCCCGGAACCGGTCATCAGCATGGCAGTGGAGCCCAAGACCAAGCAGGATCGTGACAAGCTGTCCGAAGGACTGCAGCGTCTTGCTGAAGAGGATCCTACTTTCCGTTGCTTTACGAACGAGGAGACCAGCCAGCTGATCATCGCCGGCATGGGTGAGTTGCATCTGGAAATCATCATAGACCGGCTCAAGCGCGAGTTCAAAGTGGAGGCCAATACCGGCGCTCCTCAGATTGCGTATCGTGAGACCATCACGAAGAATGCCGAAGGAGAGGGTAAATTCATTCGTCAGTCCGGCGGTAAGGGGCAATACGGACACGCATGTATCACCGTCACCCCCAACGAAAAGGGCAAGGGCGTCGAAGTGGTCGACGAAATCGTCGGCGGCACGATTCCAAAGGAATACATTCCGGCTGTCATTGACGGGATCCAAGAGGCCATCAAAGGCGGCGTTTATGCCGGATATCAGGTCATCGATATTAAAGTCGAGGTTGTGGATGGTTCCTTCCACGAAGTCGACTCCAACGAGCTGGCCTTCCGCATGGCTGGTATTTTCGCCTTGAAAGACGCCTTTAAGAAGGCGGGTCCGATTTTGCTGGAGCCGCTGATGAAAGTGGAGTGCACCACCCCCGACGAATATCAGGGCGATCTCTTGGGTGACATCAATCGTCGTCGCGGTACGATTGTCAGCATCGAGGCGAAGAATGGTCAAACCGTGCTCAATGCGAATGTTCCTCTGGCGGAGATGTTCGGTTATGCCACGGCCATTCGCTCCCTTTCCAAGGGGCGTGCCTCTTACTCGATGGAACCGTTGAGTTTTGCCCAGGTCCCCAACAGCGTTCTGACCACGATACTGGATCAGGCAGCCAAAAAACCGGCCGCCCGCACCTGATCCTCAAAGGGATTAAAGACATTGTCGCCAAACGGCCTCCGTTCGCGGAGGCCGTTTTTTTTATGCAGACTAAGATTTCAATCCCTTGAGCAGGGGAGGGGAAGACGAAACAAAAAGGGTTTGGGCGGAATAAAAGCGAATGAGGAAGTTGAGATTCAAAAAAATTGAACGATAATATTCGCGTTCTGGTCTGATTAAAGACAGCGTAAATGTTCCGACATCGGTTCAAGAGTGCTTGGAGGGCTTGAATAGGGGGATGTTGGCATCATTCTGGCTGTTAATAAGTTCCTGAAAGGTATCAACATATGCCAAAAACTGCTGAAACCATGACTGAAGCCGTAAGGGATCCTAAGTTCTCGTTTAGAAAAACCATTGATCAACCCAAAAAAGCCCTGAAACACCGCTACGAACGCCGTAAAATCAAAGAATACCTCCATTTGGGAGGTGGGTTTGAAGAGGGGCTGGCATAAGCCTCCTTCCTAAGGACAAATCGAAAAAGCCACGCGCAAGCGTGGCTTTTTCATATACATCCCTGATTGGACTGTGGGGTTTTGAGCAGGTTGGTTGCGGTGATTTGTTCAAAGGACATCTGTTTCTGTCCGGAATGTTACGGGCAACTCGGACTCCCAAGATTTCTACCGGACTATGGGAGCCCGGCTTTGCGGCGGGTAAAATGGGCGCCGACTCTCCGGTTCCCGGCAGCTCGACGGCGTTTTATTGGTCATGGCAGGAGGAAGGATTGACTGTGGCGGCTGGGGGTGGCTTTTGTAAGGATTAAAATCCGCAGAGAATCGCGCCACGGGAGTGGTAATAGGCGCTTGAATCTCGTCATAAGGCTTGCCAAGGCCGGGCATCGTTCATTAGATTGGACCTTCGTTTGAGCAAACAGGTATGCATTTTATAAAATTCACCGCCCTTTTGGCCTTGGGCCAACCACCCACCCCAGCCGGAACCCAACCCGATCCCAAAGGACAATTGGTCCAGACGATTGGCATGTTCGTTATCTTCGGCGTCATGTTCTATTTTCTGATGATCCGTCCTCAGAAAAAACGCGCGCAGGAGCAGGCTAAAATGCTCTCTTCGGTCAAAGCGGGTGACAAAATCCTGACCTCCAGCGGCATCATCGGTGTGGTTATCAGCGTCAAGGAAAAATCCGTCTCTATTCGTTCGTCCGACGCCAAGTTTGAAATCACCAAAGCCGCCATCACCGAGATCACTGAGCGATCCGGTGAGGGCGTTGAATCTTAATTCTCTTTTTCCCCATGAATAGAAATCACTTCTGGAAACTCGTCGTCATTCTTGGACTCCTCGCATGGTCGGCTTTTGAAATGTATCCGCCCAAGGCGCGGGATCTGGTGGAGTATTTCAGCAAGCGTGGCGTGAACCGGGATGAGGCCTTCAAAGGCATTGTCGGTCGCGCCCAGGAAATGCAGAAAAAGCTGCCTGAGCGAGCCTATGGCAACCTCCAAGACGCCATCGCCACCAACGATTTGGCCCGTTATTTCCCCTTCTTCGACGCCAAGAATGAGGCCCATCCCACCACCTATGTTCTCAACCGCCTGCAGCGCGAGGCTGCCGGCAAAATCAAGCTCGGCCTTGATCTTCAGGGCGGCACAGCCTTTCTGGTCGAACTGGACACCAACCGTCTTGAGCGTGCGGTCGACACGAAGCTGGCCGTTTCCCAAGCCATGGAGGTTCTCCGCAAGCGCGTTGATAAGTTTGGCGTGGCCGAGCCTGTGATCCAGCCGGAGGGTGACAACCGGATTTTGATCCAGCTGCCGGGGCTTTCCGAGGAGGTTCAAGCCAATGCCAAGGACACCATCCAGAAAGTGGCCTACCTCGAGTTTCGCATGGTGCATGAAAAGAGCACCGAGCTTCTGGCCCAAGGATTGATGGCCCCCGGCTGCGAAGTCCTGACCCATGTTGAAACATCCCAGACCGGGGTGAAAAAAGCCGAGAAATATCTCGTGAAACGCCGCCCCGAAATGGTCGGCGGCATTAAGATGGCCCAAGTAACCCGCGACAATGTGGGCCGTCCGGAAATCGCCTTCACCTTGGATCCCAAGGCCGCAGACACCTTTGCCAAAATCACCCGCGACAATGTCGGCCACCAGCTGGCCATCGTGCTCGACGGCGAGCTGCAGACCGCTCCTGTCATCCGGACTGCCATCGAGGGCGGCAGCGGTGTGATCCAAGGCGACTACACCGAGTTGCAGGCGTTTGGTTTGGCCAATGTTTTGGAAAACCCCCTGAAGACTCCCGTTCATATCATCAGCCAGAATGACGTTGATCCCACCCTCGGTAAGGACTCCATCGCCAGCGGTATCCGCGCATCGATCTACGGTGTCATCGCTGTTTCTGCGTTCATGATGGTTTATTATCTGCTGGCCGGCTTGGTGGCTAACGTGGCCCTGATCTGCAACATCATTATTCTCCTCGGAGTCATGTGTTCCATCGGAACCACCCTTACACTGCCCGGTATCGCCGGCGTCGTTCTTACGATTGGCATGGCGGTGGACGCCAACGTGCTGATTTTCGAACGCATTCGCGAGGAGGCTGCCAAGGGCAAGTCTCTGCGCGGCGCATTACAGGCCGGTTACGACCGCGCCTTCGGAACCATCTTCGATTCCCACGTCACCACACTCATTTCCTCCATCATCCTCATCAATATGGGAACGGGCTCCGTCAAGGGCTTCGGCGTTTCGTTGACCATCGGTGTGGCGGCGAGCCTGTTCACCGCCCTGGTGGTGACCCGGTTGATATTCGACTATCTCATCGCAAAAAACATTCTCAAGACTTTACCCATGCTTCATTTCATCAAGTCCACCAAGCTGGACTTCATGAAGCTGGCTGTCCCCGCCTTCATGGCTTCCTGGCTGCTAATCATCGCTGGCAACAGCTATGGACTGTTTGTCCGCGGCCACAACGTTCTCGGAGTGGAACTCACCGGCGGTGACACCATCACCATGAGCTTTGACCAGCAACACAAGATCGGCGTGGACAAAGTGCGCGAGGCGGCGACCAAGGTCAGCTCCGGCGATGTGCTGGTCTCTTATCAGCACGACATCGGCACCTCCACCGATACCCTTCGGGTCACGGTGCGCAACACCGCCGACACCAAGGCTGGGGAGGGCGTGAGCTCCAAGGTGGCTTCCTCGCTCAAGCAAGTCTTCCCCGAATCCAAGTTCAAGGTCATCGGCACCGACCACGTCGGTCCCACCGTGGGTCAGGAGATTCAAGAGACGGCGATTCTAGCATCGCTACTGGCCATGTTTGGCATATTGATCTACGTCGCCTTCCGCTACGAGTTCTCCTTCGCGGTGGGTGCGGTGGTGGCAATCATTCATGACGTGCTCATGACCCTGGGCTGCTATTTCCTGGCAGGTCGGGAACTCAACGCGACCACTGTCGCCGCCATCTTGACTATCATTGGCTTCTCTATCAATGACACCATCGTGATCTTCGACCGGATCCGTGAGGATTTGAAGCTGGGCGTGCGCGGATCGTTCCGGGAACTGATGAACCAGGCGCTAAACCAGACGCTGAGCCGGACCCTGATCACCTCCGGCACGGTGCTTCTTGCCACGGCTGCTCTTTACATCTTCGGCGGTGGACCCATTAATGATTTCGCCTTCACATTTCTGGTGGGCATCATCACCGGCACTTACTCATCCATCTATATTGCCAGCGCAATCGTCCTCTGGTGGCACAAGGGCCAGCGGCCCAAGATTGGCACCGGACAAGTGGCGGTGGAAGGCCAACCTTCCCCCGCCAAGCCCTAGCCGGCAAGCATGCCTGCGGTCATTGTAATCGGTCTCTGGCATTGGGTCGGTTTCATCGCATGCGTGCTTGTCTTTCTGGCCTTAGACTTGGGGGTGCTTCACCGCCAAGCCCATGTTGTAAGGTTTCGTGAGGCTCTGACTTGGAGCATCGCTTGGTTCACCCTGGCGATGCTCTTTGCTTTAGCGCTCAAACCTCTGCGCGGGGGGGGCGAATCGATTGAATTTCTAACGGGATATTTCATCGAGCTTTCGCTCTCGATGGATAACGTCTTCGTCATCTCACTGATTTTCTCCTACTTCAAAATTCCCGGCCGGCTCCAGCACCGGGTTCTTTTTTGGGGTATCCTCGGCGCTTTGGTGATGCGCGGGACGCTCATCGGGTTGGGGGTGGCCCTCATTGTGCGACTTCAATGGATTCTATATGCGCTGGGGGCGTTCCTCATTTATAGCGGGGCTAAAATGTGTTTCGCCGGGACTGAGGTTGAACCCGCCAAAAATCCCATTCTTCGGCTTACCCGGAAATTATATCCTGTTTCCCCCGGCTTGGATGGACAGAAGTTCACCACCGTTTGGAATGGTCGAAAGGCCCTGACACCCCTTGCCTTGGTATTGGTGCTGGTGGAAACCACCGACTTGATATTTGCGGCCGACTCCATTCCCGCCATTTTCGCTGTCACCACGAAACCTTTCATCGTCTTCACCTCCAATGTGTTTGCCCTTCTGGGCCTGCGCTCACTTTATTTCGTGTTGGCCGGGGCCATCGGCTTGTTCCGTTTCCTCAAATACGGACTCTCCCTCGTTCTGGTCTTTGTTGGCGTGAAGATGCTAATTGACCCGCATGCCCGTCAACCGCTTTGGTTCCAGTACGACATACCGGATGGGGCCGCCCTTTCCGTGGTGCTCGGTATTATTTTGGTCTCGATCACCCTTTCCTTGATTCAATCCAGAAAAACTGCTGTGGACAAGCCTCCGTTCGGTGAGGGAGGATGAATTGCCGGAGGGGAGTCCTCCTGCGCCCAAGGTATGCACCAACCACTTTCAGAAATGCTTTCCGCGATATTGTGCGAGGAAGTGGCGCCGCCCGGCCTCTCGCTCAACCGTCTGCTGCAGCGCACTCAGGCTCGTGGAAGCTACCTCTTCATCATCCTCCTGTGCCTGCCCTTTGTGGTTCCAGTTGCTCTGCCGGGCTTGAGCACGCTGATGGGCGGTATCATAGGCATACTCTCACTCCAGCTTGCCTTGGGGCAGTCGACCCGGCTGCCCTCTTTTTTAGGTGAGCGCGTGATTTCACCCGGCAGCGCCTCCAAGCTGCTTGGTGGCAGCATTCGATTCCTGCGGGTGCTCGAGAGGGTTATCAAGCCGCGGCGCACGGCCTGGCTGGGTTCAACTCCGGCCCGCACCCTCAACGCCCTCCTCATCGCCGCATTGGCCTGTCTCTTGGCTTTGCCCCTGCCATCGCCTCCGTTTTTTTTCTCCAACTCCCTCCCTGGCTACGCCATCATCCTCATCGCTGCCAGCATGATGGAGGAGGACGGCGTCTTGATCTGGGTCGGTTACGCCTGCGTCGTCGCCAACCTTGTCTTCTTCGGACTTATCGCCGGATTGGTTCTCCATCTCCTTGCGCATGGCTGGCAGTCTGTTCTCAAATTGCTTTCCGGCTCATGAAATACCGTTGGTCCCCAGCCCTTCCTCAACCGCTACCCGCAGGTCAACTGGTCCGAAAACTGGCGGTTTCCCCGCTGCTCGCCCAGTGCCTCATCAACCGCGGGCATTGCGATCCCGACCTCATAGCCGGCTTTCTCACCCCGCGGCTCAAACAGCTTGCTGATCCTTTTGCCCTGCCCAACATGGTGGCCGCCGTTGACCGCCTGTTTCAGGCCCGTGAACGCGGCGAATCCTTGGTTGTCTTCGGGGATTACGATGTGGATGGCGTAACATCCACCGCGTTGCTTTCCGAGGTCCTCGGTAGACTGGGGTGGGTTGTTAACAGCTATCTCCCGCATCGCCTCGATGAGGGATATGGACTGAGTCAAGATGGAGTGGAGAATTGTCTGAGGAAATTTCCCACCACACTTCTCCTTGCGGTGGACTGCGGTTCCACGGCCGTGGACTCCATCGATTGGCTCAAGCAACAGGGCGTGGACGTGATTGTTCTGGATCACCATCAGGTGTCGAGTCCCGCTCCGGCGGCTGCGGCCTTGGTCAACCCCCAACTCCTCAATTTTTCCAACGCGCGCAAGCCCGGTGCTTTCACCGAGTTGTGTTCCGCCGGTCTGGCTTTCAAACTTGCTCACGCCGTGGTCAAGCGCGGTCGCCAAACCGCGCTCCCCGGCGCGGCCGAGTTCGACCTCCGGCCCTGGCTCGATTTGGTGGCGCTGGGCACCATCGCCGATATCGTGCCGCTCACAGGTGAAAACCGTATCCTCGTTTCCGCCGGGCTGGAGCGATTGAATACCACTCAGCGGCCCGGTCTGTTGGCGTTGAAGGACGTGGCTCAAACTCAGTCCCCCATAGGCACCTATGAGGTTGGATTCCAGCTCGGGCCCCGGCTCAATGCTGCCGGTCGTCTGGAGACCGCCGAGGAATCGCTGCAGTTGCTGCTGGCCACCCGTGAGGCCGAGGCCATGCCCCTTGCCCAAAAACTCGACGCCCGGAATCGCGAGCGTCAGAAGATCGAACGCACCATTGTCGATGAGGTTCTTGGAGCCATCCGCGCCAAATTCGATCCGGCAGCGGATTGGGTCATCGTGGAGGGACAGCTCCTCTGGCATGTCGGTGTCGTTGGGATTGTGGCATCCCGCGTTGTTCAGGAGTTCTACCGGCCCACCCTCATCATCGGCGGTGAAAATGGCGAGATGCGCGGATCGGGCCGCAGCATTGTTGGATTCGATCTCGCGGCAGCTCTTCGTGAGTGTGATGATCTTCTCATAAGGCATGGAGGTCATGCTATGGCCGCAGGCGTGAGCGTTGCGCCGGAGAAGATTGACGCCTTGCGCAAACGGCTCAATGACATTGCCCGCCGCTCCCTCAAGACTGCTGATCTGCTGCCCCCTCTGCGTTTGGATGCCGAGGTTGGTTTGGAGGAAATCAGCCTGGAAAGTCTGAAGGAACTGGACCGCCTCAAACCGACCGGGCAGGGGAATCCGGGAGTTCAGTTTTTCGCCCGGGCTCTCACCCATCAGCGTCCGCTCCAGCGTATGGGGGCGGATCGTCAGCATGTGAAACTCTGGGTGACCGATGGCGTTGCCACCCATGAGGCGGTCTGGTGGAATGGGGGCGAAAAATCCCTGCCGGTGGGGAGATTCGATCTTGCCTTTGCTCCTGTGGTGAATGAATTCAACGGCCGAAGTTCGGTTCAGTTGAAGGTTCTCGACTGGCGCCCTGCTGCTTGAAACAAACAGGAGTTTCCCGGCCGCCATCACCTGCGCCTTTCGAGAGGCATGGAAACATCGCCCTCGCAGTTTTTGTTTTTCAACTGATTAACAGCAGCCGCGGCGGTTGGCTTGGCAGCGTGTCCGGAGCGCGGTGGATGCAAGGAGGCACTGGACTTCCGGGATAGTCCACGGCGATGCGCCACAGATTGCCCAAGCCGAAGGCAAAAGGCCTTGCTCCTGTCACAGGGGCGTAATGGAGATCGTAGCAGTTTTCATTCAGGTAGTTCCGGAAGCCCTCGCCATCTTCACCTCCAAAGAGCTTGAGAAGCTGGGCGCGGGTCTCTGGAATATCCACACGCCGTCGCGCCTCGTCGTTCCGCAGGCCTTCACTTGCCGCTCCGTGGTAGGTGCAAAGATAGGTGTCGGCTTCAACCGTGGCGCTATCCGCGTGGAAGGAGAATACATCGGTCGGGACTGGGCCCGGCTCTTCGTCGCGAGGATAGCCTTGGATGCAGTTCAGGACGGGGGCGAGATCGTGTTCCCGCAGCAACCGTAGGTCTGCGAGCATCATGTCGATGGCCACTTTGCCTGCATGATTCATGGGGAGTGAGAGCAGTTGCGAATCCTCGAGTGTATGGATTCCTTCGATGCTGCCCAGATGCCGCACCACTTCGTGGAAATCTCCCGTCAATGCGCGCTGCCAGCAGAGCGCATTGATGCCGTCCCTGAAAGGGGTGGTGACAAGTTCAACGAAGCTTTGCACGTGCTTGATGCGGGTGTAGCCGGCTGGCAGGGAAAGAGGAATCATACGCGATACAAATTGACAAAGCCAGTCTTGGCCGGCCACGGATGGCAATTTGGAATGTAGCGATTCTGTCGGCCTGCGGCAACAACTTCGCCCGGATCCCGTTGGTCAGCGCCGGACATCACTGACAATGATGGATGCTCAGACCGGAGGGGTTGGCACTTCTGAGGTCGTGCGTTGCAGGAGCCATAAACCTTGTCAATTCGTGCTTTCAGTTGCCCGGGTGTCTGTGCTGCCGCATCGCCTCGGTTCGGGGCTTGGCCTTGCAACGGTGACATGTTTCCGACTCGCATTTCGGATCATGGTGATGGTGCCAAGGGCGGTTGCGATTTACGCGGGGCGGGCGGTTTGTTAGGGTGGAAAGATGAACTGGAGAGAGAGTGGACAATTTTTGACGCAGCCCCTTGTGACCTTGGGGAAGGCGACGGTGTCGCTGGCGAACTTGATTGAGTTTGTTGTCATCATCGCGCTTGTGCTCGCGGCTTCTAGGGTGACGAGGCAGGTGCTGCGTTATCGGGTGTTGCCGCGCACAAAACTGGAAGCCGGATTGCAGTATGCCATAGCGCGAATCGTAGGCTACGTGGTGTTGGTTTTCGGGTTTGTGATCGGGCTGGAGACGCTGGGGGTGGACTTGAGTTCGTTCAAGGTCGTCGCCGGGGCGCTGAGCCTGGGGATCGGGTTCGGGTTGCAGAATATCGTCAACAACTTCATCAGCGGCCTGATCATTCTGGCGGAGCGGCCCATTCAAATGGGTGACCGGGTGGATTTGGGATCGGCTGTTGGCCGGATCACGCGGATTGGGGCCCGGAGCACCTCCGTGCTTACCAACGACAACATCATCATCATTGTGCCCAACGCGGAATTTGTGTCGAACCGGGTTACGAACTGGACGTTGGTGGACTCGAAGGTGCGGTTTTCCATACCGATTGGCGTGGCATACGGAAGCGATGTGCGGGTGGTGGAGAGGTTGTTGCTGGAGGCGGCGGCGGCCAATCCGCATGTGCTGAAGGATCCGGTACCGTCGGCGAACCTGCAGGAGTTTGGCAACAGCGCAATCAATTTTCTTTTGCGCGTCTGGAGCTCCGATTTGGTTCATTCGCCCGAGCGCCTTCGCAGCCAGTTGAACTTTGCCATCTGGGACAAGTTCAAGCAGGCGGGCATCGAAATCCCGTTCCCGCAGAGCGAACTGCATGTTAAGGAACCGATCCGAATCGAGCTGAAACGGGAGGCGTGACGCTCGCGCCAGCTCCTCCGCAACGAAGGCCCATATGATAAACCAAACAACGCGGACATGCTCCGTAACGGCGTTTTTTCCAGCCTTGCGGTCGTCTTCCGACATGCTCCGGTTCAGATGTTCAACCGCTATGCATTATCCTTCCAGCCGGAGTTTGTGCCGGTAGGACTCTTTCTATTTCATGTCCATGCCTTCTGAGACTTTTTCCCGACTTTCGGGTTGGAATTTTGACAACTCCTACGCGCGCCTGCCGGAAATTTTCCACGCCCGGGTCAACCCCACTCCGGTCGCTGAACCGCGTCTCGTAATCCTCAACCGCTCCCTTGCCCGATCCCTCGGCTTGGACCCCGCCGCCCTTGAAGGCCCGGATGCAGCCACTTTTTTCTCGGGAAACAGGATTCTTCCCGGCGCCGAGCCGATCGCACAGGCTTATGCCGGACACCAATTCGGGAATCTTGCCCGCCTCGGCGACGGACGAGCCATTCTGTTGGGGGAACACCGGACGCCCTCCGGTGAGCGGTTCGACATTCAGTTGAAGGGTTCCGGTCCCACGCCCTATTCCCGCCGGGGTGATGGCCGCGCCGCTCTGGCTCCCATGCTGCGTGAATACCTGATCAGCGAGTCCATGCAGGCGCTCGGAATCCCCTCCACCCGCAGCCTCGCGGTGACAACGACCGGCGAGCCGGTCTTTCGCGAACAAATTCTTCCCGGCGCGATCCTGACCCGTGTTGCCTCCAGCCACATCCGGGTTGGCACCTTCGAATACTTCGCCGCCCTGGGTGAGGTCAACGCGCTGCGACTTTTGGCCGATCACACGCTCAGGCGCCACTTCCCAGATCGGATGGAGTCCGATAACCCCGCGCTTGCACTTCTGGAGGAGGTGATGGAACGCCAGGCATCCCTCATGGCTCAATGGTTTCGGGTTGGATTCGTGCACGGCGTGATGAACACCGATAATATGGCGTTATCCGGCGAAACTCTTGACTATGGTCCCTGCGCATTCATCAATGCCTATGATCCGGCGACGGTGTTCAGTTCCATTGATCATCAGGGCCGTTATGCATTCGGTCAGCAAGCCCGGATTGCCGCCTGGAATCTCGCCCGGCTTGCGGAAGCGTTGTTGCCTCTCCTACACAGGGAACCGGAGATCGCCTTAGACCTGGCCAACGGGGCGCTGGAATCCTTCCATACTCGTTTTCAGCGCTACTGGCTCGCCGCCCTGCGGGCCAAGCTGGGACTCTTCAATGCCGAAACGGAAGACGCTGATCTCGCCGACGAACTGCTCCGCGGCATGCATCAGGCCGGTGCCGACTATACTTGCTTTTTCCGGAACCTCTCCAAAAGCACTGACTCCAAGCTCGACTCTCCCTTGGGCGGTGCATTCACAGAGTGGCGGGCGCGTTGGGCTCAGCGCCTGGTCCGGCAACCCCAGACATGGAGCGAATCCGTTCGCCTTATGAACGAGAATAACCCTGCGGTGATTCCCCGGAATCATTTGGTCGAGGCGGCCTTGGACGCGGCCGTCAGCAGCAATGACCTTGCTCCCTTCGAGCGGATCCAGACTGCTTTGTCCAAACCCTACGACGAGGCGGGTCAACCCGATGAATTGCGCAATCCGCCGCCACACGGGACTCCTGTTTGCCGCACCTTCTGTGGCACTTGAAAATCTGGGGCCAAACCAAAGCTACTCTCCGGTGGGCTTGTCCCGGCAGAGCTGCTCTCCTGGCAGATGTCTCTTCGAACGGCTCCCAACCCGGCGGCCAGCGGAGCTGGAACACTAGGCAGGAGCATTCTGAGAGCCTTTGACGCAGGCATTACCGTCGAAAACGTTGTTTGGCGCAGAGATGCCAAGAGATCCTTCGGGTCATCACCAAGGCGTTTCTGCCAGACACTTGGGGAACTGTTGCGCGTAGGCCGCGGCACGGTTACGATTTTCGTTCTTGAGCACAGAACAAAAAATTCGGACCGCAGCCATCATCGTTGCCGCCGGCAAGGGCACCCGAATGGGTCCCAATGTCGACAAGCTTTTCCTGGAACTCGCCGGCAAGCCCGTGGTTGTTCATACCTGGCAAGTCTTCGCCGCTGCCCGCTGCGTGGATGAGATCATTATTGTCGTCCGGGACGGGATGCAGCCGGTCTTTGAAGGGTTGGCCAAACAGTTTCAGATCCGGAGCAATTTCCGGCTCGTCGTCGGTGGCAAGGAGCGTCAGGACTCGGTCTGGAACGGCTTGGAGGCCGTGTCTTCCGATGCGGGGTTCGTTGCCATTCAGGATGCCGCACGCCCCTGCACGAGCGAGGCTTTGATAGAGGCAACCCTGGCCGCTGCGCGTGAAACCGGCGCTGCCGTCGCCGCCCAGCCCGTCACCGATACCATCAAGGAATCTGCCGATGGCAAGCTGGTGGATCGCACGCTGGACCGGTCGAAACTGTGGGCGGTGCAAACCCCGCAGATCTTTCGTCTGGAAATCCTCCGGTGCGCCCTCTCCGAAGTCCGGCTGCGGAACCTGATGGTCACCGATGACACCGCTGCGTGCGAATTGATCGGTCAGCCGGTGCGGTTGGTGGCAAGCACCGATCCGAATCCGAAGGTGACCCGGGCCGAGGATTTGCCCTACATTGAAATGCTACTGCGGCGGGGCCCGGCCAGCCGCTGAGCGGGTTTGTTTGCCGCGGCGGGTGGCGCCGGGTTGGCGCTCCTTGCAAAGACTTCTTCGGCCCCCTATTGTCAGGTGCAGTTGATTTGATTGTTATGAAGCGACGTTTCATTTTCGGGCTGGTCACCGCCGTGCTGGCAGCCAATCTTTTTCTGGGGGCACGGACCTATTTGAGCAGCGCCGCCGCCGCCGAAAAGGATTCCGCCTACCCCAATCTAAAGCTCTTCTCCGAGGTGATGGAAAAGGTCCGCGTCGATTATGTCGAAGGCAAGGATCTGACCTATCAGCAACTGGTCTATGGCGCCCTGAAGGGAATGATCAACACTTTGGATCCGCACAGTGAATTCATGGATGCGGAGAAGTTCAAGGAGCTCCAAAACGACACCGAGGGCCAGTTCGGCGGCCTGGGCATCATCATCGCCCACAAGGACAACTTCGTCACGGTGGTTGCGCCCATGGAGGATTCCCCCGGATTCAAGGCGGGGATTTTGTCTGGAGACCGCATCGTGAAGATTGGAGCCAAGAACTCCGCAAAGATGGGGTTGGAGGATGCTGTGAAATTACTCCGTGGCGAGCCCGGAACCGAAGTCAGCCTGACCATTGAGCGCCCATCCAGCGGGCTGGTGAAGGAATTCAAGTTGAAACGCGCCGTCATCAGCGTGGACATGGTCGTCGACATCAACGGCAAGAAGAAGTTTCCGCTCGGCGACAACAAGATCGGCTATGTTCGGCTGGTACAGTTCGGCGAGAAGACCAGTGACGATCTGGAGACTGCCTTGAAAAAACTCAAAGGGCAGGGGATGCGGGCGCTCATTCTGGACCTGCGCTGGAATCCGGGCGGCTTGCTGGATCAGGCCGTGGAGGTGTGTGAAAAGTTTTTGCCGCGCGGACAGTTGGTGGTTTCCACCGAGGGTCGCAACTCCCGTCAGAATGCGGTCCATCGCGCCGCCGGGCACGGCGACGAACTGGTCAACGACGAGGGCGCCCCAATGCCCGTTGTCATTCTTGCCAACGGCATGAGTGCCAGCGCGGCGGAGATTGTTTCCGGCTGCCTTCAGGATCTGCATCGCGCTGTCGTTCTGGGTGAGAAAACCTTTGGCAAAGGGTCGGTGCAAAGCATCATCCCCCTGGAGGACGGTTCCGCGTTGCGTTTGACCACCGCCCGTTATTACACGCCCAGCCACAAGGTGATTCATGAGGCTGGCATCTCCCCGAACATCACCGTGGCGGTTTCCGAGGAGGAGGAGCGTGACATTCTGCTCAAGCGCTCGCCGGGCGGTTTGGAAACGCTCAATGAGAAGGATCGTGAGCGGGTGCAAAGCGCCCGCGACCCGCAATTGGAGCGGGCTGCGGACCTGCTCCAAGGCATGCTCATTTTCAGCGAACGCACCTCGGAAAAGCCGCCGGCCCGTGCCGGTAAAATGGCGGGCAAATGATCGCTCCGCTCCGGTGTCTCAGACTATGAGCCCGGCCACCTGCCCTGGCTTTATTTTCCTTTCACACAACCGCTAATGATCCTGCTTGCTTTTGAAACCTCCTGCGATGAAACCAGCGCAGCGGTGGTGCGTGACGGGAGGATTCTCTCCTCCGTGGTTTCGTCCCAGATCAAATTGCATGAGGAGTATGGCGGAGTGGTGCCCGAACTGGCCGCCCGCGAGCATTTGCGCAACCTCATGCCGGTTGTCCGGTCGGCTTTGCACCAGGCAGGACTTGTCCCCGTGGAACTGGATGCTTTGGCCGCCACGCAAGGCCCCGGATTACCCAGTGCCCTCATGTCCGGTTTCAAGGCCGCCCAGGCAATGGCCTTTATGCTGCGCAAACCTTTTGTGGGAATGCATCATCACGAGGCGCATCTTTATTCGCCCTGGATCGCGGGCAATCCGCCGGTGGCGGATTTCGGCGGCTTCCAGCCCAACGTCTCCCTCATCGTCAGCGGCGGTCACACAATGCTGGTTCATGTCTGCAGCGAGCTGAAGCACCGCGTGTTGGGGGGGACGCTCGACGACGCCGCCGGCGAATGCTTCGACAAATCAGGCAAGCTCATGGGCTTGCCCTATCCTGCAGGGCCGGTGATTGATCGCTTGGCGGGGCAGGGGAACCCCAAAGCCTTCGGGTTTCCCCGGCCCTTGGTTCACGATGTAAACGATGATTTCAGCTTCAGTGGCTTGAAAACCTCGATTCGCTATTTTCTTCGGGACAACCCTTCTTTGCTGGAGAACCCGGGGCACCTGCGGGATTTGTGTGCCAGTATACAGGCCTCCATTGTCGAGGTTCTGGTCGCTAAGACAATTAAAGCAGCCCGCCGCCTCAAGGTTCGATGCGTGACCGCATCGGGCGGGGTTTCTTGCAACCGCTCCTTGCGTCATGAATTGGCTGCGGCTTGCGCCCGCAACGGGCTTCTTCTGCGGCTGGCCGAGCCTGGGTTCTGTACGGACAATGCCGCCATGATAGGGATTCTGGCTGAGCGCAAATTACTTAAACACGCCGCCATGACAGCATGGGATGACGAAGTGCGTCCCAATTGGCCTCTTGATGAGGTCGCGCCGCACTTCTGATTCCATCGGGGCCGGCTTGCAGCCACTGCAACGCCGTTTTTTTACTGCAGATGTGCCGGGGCGTCATGCCAGTGATGGCCTTTAGAACCAGACACTAACACTGCAGTCGGTGATTTTAATCCCCAGTCCGCCGCTACGGACTTTCCTCTTTGCAAGCTGGCAGTGTCTCCAAAATAATTTGAATCGGCCCATTCCATTGCCCGTCAGTTAATGGATGCGTGTCGAGCGGGCTTTCACCTTGATCGAATTGTTGGTGGTCATCGCCATCATCGCGATTCTCGCGTCCATGCTTCTCCCCGCCTTGTCGGCGGCCAAGCAAAAGGCGTGGAAAACGAGCTGTGTTTCCAATCTGCATCAACTGGGCTTGGGCATGCGCATGTTTGCGGATGAGAACAACGAATTCTATCCCGAATCCGGAGGGACCATCAGTTGGGGCGCCATCGATGTCTCGAGGCCTGGCGGATCCGGAAAGCTCGGCTGGATGGAGCAGATTGTTTCCTACACCGGGGGCACGAACGTTTTCACCTGTCCCGGCAATGTGCAACTCCCGGCTGGTATGCGCGGACCATTCAACTATTTCAACGGCGACCGTGCGGCATTCGTTGCTGCCGGAGCTGCTGCGCCGGTCAAAGACACTTTCATCCGGTTCCACTCAGCCTATGTCTTGTCCGGCGACACCTGCGGCATTCCGAATGTGAGCGGCGGCGGAAGCTTCGATCCGCTGGATGCCGACAAGGATGACTACACTCAGAACTGTGTGGGAGGGGCGGTGAATGGCTCGCCATATGAACTCTGGCAGGTTCATTCCCTCGGCCAGAACCTCCTTTTCGCGGACGGCCGGGCCAAATGGTACCGCGGCTACGAAACGAACGAAATGACCTTCCGTTACGATTCCATGCACGGCTGGCAATAGCCCAAGACCTTGCCAGTGTGTTTCTGTTATCAACCCTGTTGTCTTTGAGCCTTTGTGTGTTTTATGAAATTCCGGCGAGCGTTCACCTTGATTGAGCTGCTCGTGGTCATCGCGATTATCGCGATTCTGGCTGCGCTGCTCCTGCCCGCGCTTTCCAAGGCCAAAGAATCCGCCAAGGCCTCCGCCTGCCTTAACAACATGAGGCAGGTTGGAGTTGCGACGAAAATGTATCTGGACGACGCCAGCGGGGTGATGGTTCCGCTCTGGATTCAGGAGGGCAACCCAGCCTGGGGCGCTTGGGCCTACGATGCTTCCAGCTTTGTCATTCAAGCGCCCGGGCGTTTGTGGTGGCCGGACAAACTCCGGCTGGGCGGCTATCTTCCGGCGCAAAAGACTTTTGATTGCCCGGTTCTCACCCGGCCCGCCACCGGCAGTTTTGGCGGATCCGTCAGCCTCACCCATACCTTGGGGATCGGAATGAATTATCCCGAATACGGATGGGTCGCTCCCCTGCCCGGATTCGGTTCTCCTGTCTATGCCACCAGCAAGGAAAGCCAAGTGGCCAAGCCCGGACAGTCTATTGATTTTGCCGATGCGGGGCAGATCTCCAATTCAAGTGAAAGCAACGCCGACAATTGGATTGAGGTTCCGGCCACCGGTTGCGCCTATTTCCGCGTGCCCAGCGATGTCGTGGATTACGATGTGGGGGATTCCCGTTCAGTTCCGCGGCACGGCGGACGGGTGAACGCGGCTTTTTTTGACGGGCATGTCCAAAAGTTGCGCAACACCAGCATCCGCTATGATCTGGTTCGTACCGACGGAAATGTCCAGTGGGCGCGAAACAACAGGGGCGTCCTTCCTTGAACCCCGTCCGTCCCTGACGCACGGTTGACCGGCCGCATTTCCGCTTTGCGTTCCGCCCGGCTTGGCGGTTTAATCTCACGCGATGAAAATTGTTTTAGCTTATTCGGGCGGTCTCGACACCTCGGTCCTCATGTCTTGGATCAAGGAGAAATACAATGCCGAGATGATCGGTTTCTGCGCTGACATTGGTCAGGAGGAGGAGCTTAACGGCCTGGAAAAGAAGGCCCTGAAGACCGGTGCATCCAGGATTTACATCGACAATTTGCAGGAGGAATTCGCGCGTGATTTCATCTTCCCGATGATTCAGGCCAGCGCGATTTACGAGGGCCAATATTTCCTTGGCACCAGCATCGCCCGCCCTCTCATCGCCAAACGCATGGTGGAGATCGCCAGAAAGGAGAAGGCCGACGCCATTGCCCACGGAGCGACTGGGAAAGGCAATGATCAGGTCCGCTTTGAACTGACCGCTGCGGCGCTCGCGCCGGACTTGCAGGTCATCGCTCCCTGGCGTGACGAGCGCTATCGCAGTGAATTCCCTGGACGCCAGGAGATGATCGATTACTGCGCCAAGCATAAGATTCCGGTGCAGGCCAGCGCCAAGAAGCCTTACTCGATGGACCGCAATCTTCTGCATATCTCCTACGAGGCCGGCATCTTGGAAGACCCCTGGTATGACTCCCATGACGCAAAGAACCGTGACTATTTCACGACGCTGTCCGTGCTGCCGGAAGACGCGCCGGACAAGGCCGAGTTTGTCGAATTGGATTTTGTCAAAGGCGATTGCGTGGCGGTCAATGGTAAGAAGCTCAATCCGCTCGGTGTGATGAAGGCGTTGAACAAGCTTGGCGGCAAGCATGGCGTCGGCCGCGTGGACATGGTTGAGAACCGATTCGTTGGCATGAAATCCCGCGGCGTCTATGAGACCCCCGGCGGCGCCATCCTCCATTTCGCCCATCGCCAGATGGAATCCCTCACCATGGATCGAGAAGTCATGCACCAGCGCGATGCCCTTGTGCCCAAGTATGCCGAGTTGGTCTATAACGGCTTCTGGTATGCTCCTGAACGCCATGCCCTGCAGGCTTATGTCACCGAAAGCCAGAGGAACGTGGCCGGCACGGTCCGCGTGAAACTCTACAAGGGCAACATCATGGTCAGCGGCCGCAAATCCCCGGTCAGCCTCTACAATCCCCACATCGCCACGATGGAAGCCGACCCGACCAAGGCCTATAACCAGGACGACGCCACCGGATTCATCCGCTTGAACGGTCTGCGCCTGAAAGTCGCCGCCAAGGTGCATGCCGGAAAGAAATAGCCTGAACACGGAAATATCCCGCTCATCCACCTCCTCCGCGCCCATCCCTGATAAAGCAAATTAAAACACTACTTGGAGCCGCAATGCGGCGGCGGATTCAACGGGTTTTCGGGGTTGTGTGGGATGGCCGAGGCGCGCCCTTTTTGCGGGGCAGAGTTGATGGACATAACTGGGCGGCAGGGGGATAACCCCATTGACCCGCCCTTTATGTCGTGCATCCGGACGCCGTGGGCGCCGGGATTCATGCAGACTCAATTTGGCGGCCAAGCCCCGGAAGGTTGGTCCTAGGCTTGCGGTGAAGCGCCTCGATCCCCGTCAAACGCAACAGACGGCATCACCCGCTTGCGATTGACGGCCAAATTATCCCGGCTCAGAAGCACCGACACCTTCGAAGTGCCGTAAACCGGATGCTTGAGGTGCTGCTCGTCAAAGTGCCGCATCACTCAGAGCTTCTCTGCTCTCTCCGGATGGCGCTGGTAATTTTATTGTCTGCTTAACAAGCTGTTGAAAAGACATGTTTTGAAAAAACGACCTTCAAGAGAATTGGGCTTTGGGCAGGGTTTTTCATCCGGAAAACCGTTTTTTAACAGCCTCTTAAGACTTATACGCAGATCTCCGGAAATCACTCTTTAAAAATCAGCTTCCTCTTCTGGAGTTGCACCGACCGTAATCGTGGGTTCGCATTGTGGGCTGTGTGGTTTTGCTTCAAATTCCCGTCAGCCTCCGGCATGCTGAACAGGTGAGCCATAAAAGCGCCAAAATTGCCGCGATGATTGACGGGTTCCGCGGCCGGGAGCTGGATGCGCATTATCTGGGGTATTTCGAGTGTTTCAACCGGCAGCTTTTCTTCGAGGCCCACGATGTGCTTGAGGAACTCTGGCTGGCGCAGCGTCAGGGCGCCAACTATTCCTTTTACAAGGGGCTGATTCAATTGGCTGGAGCCTTTGTGCATCTCCAGAAAAACCGCCTTCGCCCCGCCGCCGCTCTCTTCCGGCTCGCCGAGGATAATCTGCTTAAATACCCTCCGGTGCACGAGCGATTGGATCGAGACCGTGTTCTTGGGCTCATTTCGGAATGGCGGGCGCGCTTGGTATCGGGTGCCTTTGAGGTGAATCCTCTGCTGACAGACCCGGATCCTCATTTGGATTTAACCGGGGTTTGACTGGAAGGATGCCGGGCGTTTTTTTGCGCGCAGGCCCCTGAGGTGGTAACACATAAAGGAATGGAATTTGGTTTCGGCTGTTTTGCCGGAGCTGCATTCAGCGCGTTGGTTTGCAGGAGGAGCACCCGCACTTCGTTTCGCCTCTTCCGCTTTTTGCCCGGCCCGCTGCGTTCCAGCCCGGGTTTAGCACCCAATGCCGCCCCACGTGTTGACTATTGGCGATGGCCTGTGTGATGTGTTCCTTTGCTCCCGCCACGGCCTCGGAGAGAGGGTGATCGTAAGCCAGCAAGGCCGCGACCGCCGCCGAGTAGGTGCAACCCGTTCCGTGTGTTGACATCCCGCCCACAAAAGGCGCTGTTAGCAGCAGTTCGCTGGTGCCGTCGAAAAAAATGTCGGCGGCTTCTCGCGTGTTTTTCAGATGTCCGCCCTTGACCAGCACCGCGCAGCCGAATTTCCCCTGAATCTCCCGAGCTGACCGGCGCAAATCTTCCAGCGACTTGAGTGGCCGTCCGGTCAGCAGCGCGGCTTCGTCGAGGTTGGGGGTGATCAGAGTGGCCAAGGGCAGGAGTTCTTTTTCCAGGATGCGGAGGGCGTTGCCCTTCAGCAACGGTGTGCCGCTGGTGGAGACCAAGACGGGATCCACCACCAGCGGTGTCTTGCGGTGAGTGCGGAAATAGTCCGCGACCACGTGGATGATTGATGCCGAGTAGAGCATGCCGGTCTTGGCCGCTTTCGGGGGCAGTTCGCTGAAGACCGCATCAAGTTGCCGGAGAATCATGTCCGGGCTGCAGGGCTGGATGCCGGTGAGGACCTTCGGGTTTTGGGCGGTGACACAAGTCAGCACGCTGGTGCCGTGGACAGCCAAGGCCTGAAAGGTTTTCAAGTCCGCCTGAACACCCGCTCCGCCGCCGCTGTCAGATCCGGCGATGGTCAGGGCGATGGGAATCCGCTGTTGCTTTGTCATGTCCGAAGTATACCGGTCCGGTGCGGATTGTCAGCGGTGCTGTGAGAACTTGACACTTGGAACCGGGCTTCCAGAACGCCATAGTTTCCGCATGGACAAAGAACAGGTTGCCGAGATTCTGCTTGAGATCGGTATATTACTCGAGTTGAAGGGGGAAAACCCATTTAAAACGCGGGCCTATGCCGGCGCGGCGCGGACGATTGAAACCCTCCACGAGCCGCTTGCCAAAATCGTCGCCGAAAACCGGCTTGGTGAGCTCAAAGGCATCGGCGAAGCCTTGCAGCAGAAAATCACCGAGCTGGTCACCACTGGCAGGTTGGATTACCACGAAAAGCTCAAGGCGTCCGTTCCTGCGGGTTTGATGGCGATGCTGGAGGTGCCGGGGTTGGGCCCGAAAAAAATAATTGTGCTGCGCCGCGAACTGGGAGTTGAAAGTGTCGAGGCGCTGGAACAGGCCTGCCGCGAGGGGCGTGTGGCCGGCTTGGAGCGGTTCGGTGAGAAAACCCAGTCGAATATTCTCGATGGAATCGCCCGCCGGCGCGCCTATGCCACCCAACATCTTTACGCCGACGCGCTGCGGGTTGCGGAACCGATGCTTGAGGATTTGCGGCGGCATCCTGATGTGATCCGGTGCAGTGCGGCCGGCAGCCTGCGCCGCAACCGCGAGGTGATAGGAGATATTGATTTTCTGGCCTCGTCCAAAAAACCCGCGGAAGTGATCGCCCACTTCACCAGCCAGCCTGCCGTTATCAGCATCATTGCCCGTGGGGACACCAAGGCGAGCGTGCTGTTGGAGGGCGGGATCCAGTCGGATCTGCGGGTGGTCAGCGACACTGAATATCCTTTCGCCCTGCTCTATTTCACGGGCAGCAAGGAGCATAATATTGCGATGCGTCAGCGGGCCATTGAGCGCGGATTGCGCCTCAATGAATACGGCCTGTTCCGGTCCACGGAGGAGACGCGCGATCCTGCATTAATGGTGGAGTGCCGCACGGAGGAGGAGGTGTTTGCCGGGCTGGGACTGCACTTTGTTCCGCCTGAACTGCGGGAGGATGCGGGCGAATTTACGGCTGCCGAAAAGGAAGAATTGCCGCGCCTCATCGAGTGGGGCGACCTCAAAGGATCGTTGCACAACCACTCCACTTGGAGCGACGGCCGCCAGACCCTGGAGGAAATCGCTTCCTCCATGGACGAGCTGGGTCTGGCTTACTGGGCGGTGACGGATCATTCCAAGAGTTCTTTTCAGGCCAATGGTCTGGAGGCTGCACGCCTGCGTCAGCAAATACGGGAAATCCGCGAGATCAACCAGCGCCTGGCCAGTGAGGGCGTGGATTTCCGGCTGCTTACAGGAACCGAAGTCGATATTTTAAAGGACGGGAAGCTGGATTTTACCGACGAGGTGTTGTCAGAACTCGACGTGGTCGTGGCCAGCATTCATCAGCGTCTGGCGGAGACCGAGGCCGAGACCACCACGCGCCTGATCCGGGCGGCTCAAAATCCCTATGTCCACGCTTTGGGGCATTTGAGCGGACGGCTACTGCTGGCTCGCGAACCCTACAAATTCGATGCCCATGCGGTGATTGATGCCTGCGCGGCTGCGGGGACCTGGATTGAATTCAATGCCGCACCGGAACGGTGTGACATGGATTGGCGGTTGTGGCCTTACGCCAAGAGCAAGGGGGTCAAATGCGTCATCAATTGCGACGCCCATCGGCTCGATCATGTCGGCTATCTCCGGCTGGGCGCGGGGCTGGCGAGCAAGGGCTGGCTGACCAGGGCGGATGTGATCAATACCCTGCCGCTCCCGGCATTGATGAGGGAATTGGCCCGCAAGCGTCAGCCCCCTGGTCGGAGCTGAACTATCTGTAAAGGGACTGATCCTCGGTTGGACTGCCGGCATTCTTGTTCAGTGCGACGTTGTCTGCCAGAGAGGCGCGGATCTGGATATGTTGGCGGGAAAGGCTGAACCGAGTGCCAGTTTGATTGGATGGCTGTGTTTTATTTTGGGAATGGCAGGTCAACCCGGAAAGTTATCATACTAAAACATTGGTGGAAAAATATTCATTGTCCGCCGAGGTTGGTTGAACACTCCACCGATTTGTCTTCGTTGCTGGTTCAGCCATTGATCCGAATCCAGCCGCTCAATCCGGCTGGATTCGGATTGATTGCAGGGCAGGCCTGTTCCAACTTCACACCATGCAAGTTGTAGCTCAGATCGCCGCCATGCAGCGGCTGGCCCGGAAATGGCAGCATGCCGGACTCCGGATTGCTTTCGTGCCGACCATGGGCTTTCTGCATCCCGGTCATGTCAGCCTGATCCTGCGCGCCCGCCGCGCTGTGGGGGTGGGCGGCAAGGTGGTTGTCAGCATCTACGTCAATCCGACCCAGTTCGGGCCAAAAGAGGATTTCACCCGCTATCCTCGGGATCTCAAAGGCGATCTGCAGATGTGCCGCGAGGCGGGGGCCGACACGGTGTTTACTCCGGATGATCAAGCGATGTATCCCGGGAAGGGGGAGGGGCTTTACAGCACGTTTGTGGTTGAGGAAAAACTGACGCAAAGCATGGAGGGCGCGTCGCGGCCCTCGCATTTTCGCGGGGTCACAACCGTGGTGGCCAAGTTGCTCCATTGCGTGCTGCCGGATGTGGCGGTTTTCGGTCAGAAAGATTTCCAGCAAGCCGCCGTCATCCGGCGCATGACCGCGGATCTGAATTTCCCGGTGAAAATCATCGTTGCTCCCACGTTGAGGGAGCCGGACGGGCTGGCGATGAGTTCGAGAAACAAGTATCTGGCCGGCGATCAGCGGCGTCAGGCCACGGTGCTGTGGCGCTCGCTCCAAGCAGCCCGGGCGGCGGTGCAGGGAGGCAGTCCGGTCAAGGCCGTCCGGTTGCTAGAGCAATTGAAGAAGTTGATCGCCGCCGAACCGGAGGTGCGGCTGGATTATCTGGAGTTTTTCAATCCGGACAGCCTGGAGCCGGTGAGTCTGGTCGTTCCGGGCACGCAAGCGGCTTTGGCTGTGTTTGTGGGTTCCACGCGGTTGATTGACAACATGCGTTTGTGATTTCGATAGGGGAAGAGTATTTGGGCTCTTGTCGGAGGGGGCGTCCTGCGAAAGAGCGGGTAGGTCTGCCCAAATTCAGGGGGTTGCGGCGTTCAAAGGCCGCCTCAAGCGGAAGGTCCTTGGGGCTTGTTGGTGCTCCGGTCCGACGGGCGGGTGTTGAGTTGAGCCTTGTGTTTCCCGGGCTGGTGCCGCTTCCTTGTTGGCGAAATGAAACAGTTTGACTATCTCGTGCTGGGCAGCGGCATTGCGGGGCTGTCGTTCGCGCTGAAAGTCGCCCCGCACGGGCGTGTGGCCATCCTCACCAAAAAAAACCGCGCGGAGTCGAACACCAACTACGCACAAGGAGGGATCGCCTCCGTGACGAGCAAGGAGGATTCCTTCGAGTTGCATGTGCGCGACACGCTTGAGGCCGGGGCCGGTCTTTGCGACGAACAGGTCGTCCGTCGCATTGTCGAGGAAGGGCCCTCCTGTGTTCAGGAATTGATCGAGTTGGGGATGAAGTTCAGTGAACGTCAGATCCCCGACTCTTCCGGCGCGCAGGAGTTGGATCTGGGCCGGGAGGGGGGCCATTCCAAACGGCGCATTCTCCACGCCAAGGATGTCACGGGCCGGGAGATTGAGCGCGCGCTGCTTCACGCAGTCGCGCGACAGCCCAACATCAGCGTGTTTGAAAACCATGTCGCCATTGACCTCATCACCAGCCAGAAGCTGGGATATGTCGGGCCGAACCGTTGTCTTGGGGTTTACGTGCTGGACAAAATCAGCGGACGGGTGGGGACTTTCGCGGCGCCGGTGACGCTTCTGGCCACGGGAGGTTGCGGCAAAGTCTACCTCTACACCACCAACCCTGACATTGCCACCGGCGACGGAGTGGCGATGGCTTACCGGGCCGGTGCTTCCATTGCGAACATGGAGTTTGTCCAGTTCCATCCGACCTGCCTTTATCATCCCAAGGCAAAATCCTTTCTTATCAGCGAGGCGGTGCGGGGCGAGGGTGGCGTGCTTAAGTCGGTGGACGGCCGGGAATTCATGGATTCGTCGCATCCATTGAAATCTCTGGCCCCTCGGGACATTGTCGCCCGGGCGATTGATTCGGAGATGAAGCAGAGCGGGGCGGAATACGTGCTGCTGGACATCAGCCACAAGTCCGCCAGATTCATTATCGAGCGTTTCCCCAACATTTATCAGAGCTGTCTGGGCTTCGGCATCGACATCACCAAGGAGCCCATTCCGGTGGTTCCGGCCGCGCATTACCAATGCGGCGGGGTGGTGACAGGCATGGATGGGCAGACTCAGATTGAGGGGCTTTACGCCGTGGGCGAGGTGGCCTGCACCGGGCTGCACGGGGCCAACCGCTTGGCTAGTAATTCGCTGCTGGAAGCCTTGGTCTGTGCCCACCGTGCGGCGGCCGGGATTCTCGTGGAGTCCCCCGCCCCGCCGGTTTTTCGCATTCCGCCGTGGCAATCCGGCGACGCGCATAATCCCGATGAAATGGTGGTGGTGGCCCATAATTGGGATGAGATCCGGCGATTGATGTGGGATTATGTGGGCATTGTGCGCACCAACAAAAGGCTTCAACGCGCCCAGAAACGCATCGCCAATCTTCAGGAGGAAATCCAAGAGTATTACTGGGATTTCATTGTGACCAGCGATCTGCTGGAGTTGCGCAACATCGCGACTGTGGCCGAGTTGATCGTCCGCAGCGCGTTGGAGCGGCATGAGAGCCGAGGGCTGAATTACAATCTTGATTTTCCGCAGTCCGATCCGGAGCTGACGGGGTGCAACACGGTGTTGCACAAGTGAACCCGGGGGGCGACTGCGCGTTTTCGAGCCGGGCAAGGGATCCCGTGAAGGGTGCGGGGAGTCTTGGCGGTCTGGCGGTGGAATTTGAAACTCTTCGGGTTGCGGGGATGGGTCGTTTTTTGAAATTCTCTTGAACAGCAAAGAGAACGGCGGCTTTGAGTGTTACGGTGTCTTTTTGGCGGGTTTAGGGGGCTGATTTTGAGGTGTGAGGTTTTTAAAGTGGTGGGTTGGCGGGGACTCGAACCCCGGACCAATGCCTTAAAAGGGCACTGCTCTACCAACTGAGCTACCAACCCAACGGGAACTTTTGAGCTTTCCAAAGCTTTTTAAATCCGAGTCCCCTTAGGGTTCAGACTCACTCGAAAGCGAGTTAAATCCTAGTGTGCCCCGGGGGCAGGTGCAAGAGTTTTCCCGGGGTTTTCTTTATTCGGGGCGGTCTTCAAAACCCGGTGTTTAAGACGGGGCCAAGGGGCCAACATTCCGGGTTGGACTCAAACAGCGTTGTCGCCTTTTTCCTGGGTGCGTATTCGCAGTGCGTCTTCGACAGGGATGATGAAGATTTTGCCGTCGCCGATTTTTCCAGTGTGGGCCGTTTTGCTGATGATATCCACGGCTTCCTTGACGAGGTGGTCGGGCAGAACCATTTCAATTTTGATCTTGGGCAGGAAATCCACAATGTATTCGCTGCCGCGGTAAATTTCCGTATGGCCCTTCTGCCGGCCGAATCCTTTGACCTCTGTCACGGTCATACCCAGAATTCCCGCATCGTTGAGGGCTTCCTTCACATCGGTCAGTTTGAACGGTTTGATGATAGCTTCGATTTTTTTCATGGTAATTAATCGTTGTAGGCCGTTTCACCGTGTTGGCTTAGATCCAGCCCGGTGTATTCGTCCTCTGGGGACACGCGCAGTCCCACCAGTTTGTCCACCACTTTGAGGATAAGAAAAGTCGCCAAGGCGGCCAGGGCGGCGGTGAAAAGGACGCCTTGAAGTTGCCGTTCCAGTTGGGTGAAGCTGCCAGCCAGTGAAACGGGGTGGCCGGCGGTTTGAAAGGTGTTGGCGATGGCCGGATTGACCGTCGCGCTGGCAAAAATGCCCAGAAGGAGCAATCCAACGATGCTCCCCACGCCGTGGACGCCGAACACATCGAGCGAATCATCATAGCCCAGGGCGTGTTTGAGCTTGGTCACTGCAAAGTAGCAGGCCACCCCGCCCGCCAGTCCGATGAGTGCTGCGACGGGCACCGTGACGAAGCCTGCGGCCGGGGTGATGGTGGCCAGTCCGGCCACCATGCCTGAGGCGACGCCCAGAACGCTGGGTTTACCTTTCAAGAGCCATTCCATCATGGCCCAGCCCAGAGCGGCGGCGGCGGCGGAAAAGTGGGTTGCTGCAAAGGAGCTGCTGGCTAGCCCACCCGCGTTGACCGCGCTGCCGGCGTTGAATCCAAACCATCCCACCCAGAGCAATCCCGTCCCAATCAGGCTTAGGACGACATTATGAGGCACCATGGGTTGGTGTGGGAACCCGCTGCGCCGGCCCAGCATCAGGGCGCAAACCAAGGCCGAGACGCCGGAGCTGACGTGGACCACTGTGCCGCCGGCAAAATCGAGCAAGGGCAGCCGCCCGCCCAGTGCCCAGTTGAACAGACCACCGGTGCCCCACACCATATGGCAGAGGGGGAAATAAACCACGGTCACCCACAGCACGGTGAACAGCACATAGGCGCTGAACTTGATGCGCTCGGCCACCGCACCGCTGATCAAGGCGGGGGTGATGATGGCGAACATCATCTGGAAGAGCATGAAGCTTTGCTGCGGTATGGTTGGGGCATAATCCGGATTGGGGGCGCCGCCGACACCTTGGAGGAGAAAGTATTGAAAGGGGTTGCCGGAGAATGCGTTGCCCGTTCCAAACGCCATGCTGTAGCCGTAAACCATCCACAGCACCGAGACGACCGCCATGAGAATGAGGCTGTGCGCCATGGTGGATAGCACGTTTTTGGTGCGGACCAAGCCGCCATAGAACAGGATCAGACCCGGAGCCGTCATCATGAGCACCAAGGCCGAGCTGACCAGCACCCAAGCGTTATCCCCGGAGTTGACCGTGCCGCCGGCTTGGGGAGCGCGTGCGGCTTCCAGTTGCGCCACCCGTTGTTCCAGCGTGGGCTGGGCGCCGGCGCCGGATGAATTCAAAAGGAAAAACGCCGAAATCCCAAGCAACATCAGTGCCTTGAGGACCCGGCGGCGGTGTAGGATGCTCATGAACCCGTCTGTTAAACCAGAATGCTGAATTCCAGTCAACGAATCAGTGATTTTAATTCAACGAAAACGCTAAGAGCCTCCTGGAAATCCCTGTTGCCGCAGCGCCTCGAAGAGCACCAGAGCCACGCAGTTGGAGAGGTTCAGGGAACGCGCCGCGGGGTTGAACATGGGGATGCGCAGCCAAGTGTCCGGATTTTCCGCCAGCAATCGGGCCGGCAACCCCGCCGTTTCCCGGCCGAAGACGAGATAATCCGCGGGTGCAAAGAGTGCTTCGGTGTAAGCCCGGGGTCCGCCCGATTCAATCCACCAGAGTCGTGCCTCGGTTGGAAGGCTCTGTTTGAACGCGCCCCAATTCTTCCACCTGTGCCAGGTCAAGTGTTCCCAGTAATCCATTCCGGCGCGTTTCATCTGAGTGTCGTCGAGTTTGAATCCCAGAGGTTCCACCAAGTGGAGCGTGGAGCGTGTGGCTGCGCAAAGCCGGGCAATGTTGCCGGTGTTGGGGGGGATTTCCGGTTCGACCAGAACGATATGCATGATCTTAAATTCCCAACTGCCAAATCCGGGCTCCAAGGAAAAACCCGGCTCCGCCTTTTAAATTCACAGCCTGGCTCATGGGGATTTTGACGGGGGAGCTTTTCCTGGGTTTTGGGGCTTGGTACCGGGGCCTCTGCCGTAAAAAACCCGCCACAGTACCAATCCGTGGGCCGGCGCTGTCATGCCGGCCACACGCCGGTCGGCTTCGACGAGCATGGACTGGACTTCCGCGGCCGGAAATTTGCCCAAGCCGACCTGAACCAGTGTGCCGACGATTCCTCGGCACATCTTGTACAGAAAGCCATCGCCTTCGATGACGAAGGTGAATTGCGGCCCGCTGCGTTTCACCTCGCAGCGGGTGAGGGAGCGCACGGTGGTTTGCTTTTTATAGCCTGGATTGGCGGCGAAGGACTGGAAATCGTGGCGACCCACGAATGATTTTGCAGCGGCCCGCATTGCCGGAAAATCCAGGCGGCGCGGGACGTGCCAAGCATTGCGGCGTAGCAAAGGGTTCATCGCCGCATGGTTCCAGACGGCGTAGCGGTATTGTTTGCCCCGCGCATCAAAGCGGGCGTGAAAGCTCTTTCTGGCACGGGCGGCGGCGGTCACGCGGATGTCCTCTGGCAGCCAGGCATTGAGCGCAAGGGCCAGCTTGTCGGGGGGCATCCTGGCCTCGGTGCGGGGGGCTTCAAAATGCGCCACCATCCCCAGCGCATGAACTCCGGTATCTGTCCGACTCGAGCTGTGAACCCGGGGGCGGCAGGGGAATAATTTCGCGAGCGCGTCTTCGACCTTTTCCTGGACACCTGTGCCGGTTTTTTGCACCTGCCATCCCTCATAGCCGGCACCGTCATAGGCGATGGTGAGTTTGAATTTTACGGAGTCCACAGGAGATCAGTCCGCGAAGGGAATTGGAGAAGGTGGGGGTGGTCCCTCATGCGAGAGCGGGGCGCTTGAGGAATCCCCATCCGCAGCAGCCAGTCGGGCATGCTTGTTTCTGCTTTTGGGCCGTTGAAAATCATTGGGCCAAGCTGTCTAGATAGCTTTGCAGGAGAATAGCGGCGGCGGTTTTATCGATTTTTTCTTTGCGGTCCGCGCGGCGGACGCCGCCTTGGATCAGAAACTTCTGAGCCATGGTTGTGGTCAGTCTCTCGTCCCAGAGTTGGATGGGCATGCCAATCTTGTCATTGAGCACGGCGACGAACTCGCGGGTTTTCAGTGCGGCCGGGCCGTAACTGCCGTCCATGTTTCGCGGCATGCCGATGAGAATGAGCTCCACCTCCTTCTCGCGTAGCAGCTCCTTGAGTCTGGCGAGGAAGGCGTCAAAAGGTTCAGCCAGAATGAACTCTAGTGGTGTGGCGATCATCTTCAGCGAGTCGCTCACGGCAACGCCGATGCGCTTGGTTCCAGGGTCAAGGGCGAGGATTCTCATGGATTGAGACTTAAAAGGGTTTGTTCAAGGAACCGCTTTATTCAGTCCAGCAATGCCTTTCCTTCTGCCGCTATCCTGAAGCAAGGGGGCAATCTGTGAATGAATTACAGGGCGGTTGCACACCCGTGAAGCCTAGTCGCGGAGGGTCGGTCAGACAAGCCTGCAATCCCCGCCGACGGGCCGCATTGGCGGAGGCGGGGGCGTCGGATTAGAGCAATTCGCGCGGCTCGGATTGGATCCGGAGAGCATAGCGGCCGGTGGTTTTAAGGAGTCGCAGACGGGATGCGAACGTGGCAGAGAGCTTTTTTCCAGTCAGCACCTCCGACTTTTTTCCGGCGGCGAGAACTCGACCGGTTTTGAGAAGGAGCACATGGGAAAAGGCTGGCATGATCTCCTCCACATGATGGGTGACGAGGAGCAGGGTGGGTGAGTTCTTGGTCTGTCCCAGCCGGTGGAGGAATTGGAGAAAATGTTCGCGGGCTGCCGGGTCCAGTCCGGCGCAGGGTTCGTCCAGGATCAAAAGGCGGGGGTGTGCCATCAGGGCGCGGCCAATGAGCACCCGCTGCCGCTCTCCTTGAGATAATACTTCCCACGGGCGGTCTGCCAGATGTTTGCATTCAAGCCGGGTCAGCAGACGGTGCGCCTCAATGACGTCGGCCTTGGTGGCGCGTGCCCAGAAATCGATCATGGCGTATTTTCCGCTGATCACGGTTTCCAGCGCCGGTTCGGCATTAGACATCCGCTGCCGGATGGAAGAGCTGACGATTCCAATTTTGCGGCGGAGTTCGCGCCAGTCGGAGTGGCCGTAACGATGGCCAAGCAGGGTGATTTCACCGGTGGTGGGCATCAGGTATCCGGTCAGGGCGCTGAGGAGGGAGGTTTTACCGGAGCCGTTGGCGCCAAGGATGACCCAATGTTCACCTCGGTCCACGCGCCAGCAGATATCCTCCACAATGACGGTCTTGCCGCGCTGCACGCGCAGGCCGGAGACTTCCAAAATGGTTTTCAAAAGGTCAGGTCAAGGGTTTTGGGGAGGGGGCCGCCGGTGCGTTGGTGGCGGGTGCGGTGGCAGGCGGCGCGGGCGGGGCGGCTTCGGCAGGCAGTCCCAGCTTGGTCCTGAGGACGGCGCGCGCTTCAGTCGGCAGTCCCCGCTCAGGATCCAACATCCGGTCGCGGATGTCCTTGGCGATGATTTCAATGGGTGGCAGGCCGATGGCCTCCTTGCGCTCCTGGGGGATGGCACGGTCATAGGAAGCCAGAACCTTTTTAGCCAGCAGCCAGAAGCCGTTGGCCCGCTCGTCCTGATCGAGAATCAGGCTTCGGAGATAATTGGCCAGCAGGCCCTCCACTGCGGTTTTGATCCGGTCGTGCGATGTCTCGTTGATGTCGGATTGGACCGAAGCGACGGCGTATTCCTCCAAGGTGAGGGTGGCGGGCAGGGAATTGGGGCGGTCGTCCAGGATGGGTTTGTTGGGATATTTCCGGCCTAGATATTTGAACCAGCGTGCCGCCTCGGTCAGACGGTTGTTGACATAGAGCGAGTAGATGGCTTGGCGGAGGAAATTCCGATGGGCCTTCTCAATATGGTCCCGGTTCCGCTCGTCCTCCGCCATGTTCTGCTCGTAGATTTCGTTGGCTTTGGGAATGATGTCGAGGTTGGGGCCGAACTCGAAGACTTTCTCCACGGGGTTGATCTCCAATCTTCCGCGCTGAAAGCTCAGAAGCATGTCCTGATAAATCACCCTGCGCAGTTGGATGAGATCCTCCGATTTGACTTTGGTCGGGTTGGCCTTCGCCGCTCTCAATCCCTGATCGGCCCAATAGATGGCGTGGGCTTCGGGGAGGCGCCATTCCAGAGGGCCGTAATGTTCATCCACCTCCAGCATGGCGCGGGGATCCATCTTGAATTTATTGGTGAGAATGCCCAGCCGACGCGCCGCGTCCTCTGTTTTGGGATGGACCAGTTCGGTCAGGTCGGGTTGTTTGAGTTTGCCGAAAACCCCGGCCATCTCATTTGCCCACTGTTGCTTGTAATACATGTTTGCATCGTCAAGGTTGGCGCCGAGTTTGTGCTGGAAGAGCCAGGCCAGTTGCTGGTGGATCAGCACGTCGTGCGGATTGTAACGCAGGCCCTCGTCGCGCAGAAGTTCGATGCCGTTTTGCAGCCAGCGCCAGCGGTCCGGATAATCCTTGAATTTGACGGAGATGTTGTAGGCCATATTCCAGGCTTGGAAGACCCAGACTTGGGGGAAATGGGGTTCGAGTTTTGTGATCCAGTCTGCGAGCTGCGCCGCCTCGAAAAACTTGTCGTCGTCCTGCAGATCCGAGGCTCGGATCCAGAGGGCGTTCGCGATGAGGCCGCGAAAGCCGCCCAAGGCGACGGTGGTGAAGGCCAACACGGGAGGGGCGTTTTCCAGAGGGGTGACACGGGTGATGCCAAGTTGATCGCGTTCCCGGTTCAGGGATGTTTGCACTTTTGCCACCCCCAACAAGAAGATGCCGGCGAGCAGCAGCAGCAGAATTTTTTTCAAGCGCCCGTTCATTGGTTCGACTGTGCGGTGGCCAGTTCCCGTCGGTTCAGCCCGATCACTCCGATGAGTCCGGCAGTTCCACCCAGCAGCAGAACGATCTGCGCAAAGGCCCGTCCCAGATCCGTCCACGAAATGCTCCGGCCGGTGCTCAGGGCGTCGATGGGTGAGAAACCTTTGGCCAGATTGATCAGATTAAGGGCGGCGCGAAAGGCTGGAACGATGACCACGTCCATGGCAGAGTGCCCGGCACGGCCGCTTTCGGAGTCGGATCCCATGATGGTGCCTTCAGCCACCACGTTGGCCAACGTGCCGCTGGAGAGCGACATGGTCAGAATGCCCAGCGAAAAGAAGGCGGCCACGGGGAAGGAGAGAAAGCTTGCCGCCGCCAAGCCCAGTGCCGCCAGAAGGGACATCCAGCAGAAAATCACAGACAGACCACGCGCGAAATTCAGGCCGAAACCACCCTCGTGGTAGAGCACCTCCAGGCCCTCGTCGAGGGAGAAAAGGAGGGCGGTTTCATTGGAGTTCAGGAAGCTGATCGTCAGAAGGCCGGCGTCGTCGAAAAGGTTGGGCGGGATGGTGAATTCATGAAAGGTGTCCGGGGCCAGGCTCATGGGTTGACTTCGCCATGCTTGGGTTTTCTGGGGCACTCCCACCTGCCACAGGCCGGTGAACGTGCCCGAGGCGCTTTTGGCGGCGGAGTTGAATTTGATCCGCAATTGCATCGGTTTGTCGCGCACCATGTGACGAGTCAGGCCCAGATTGATTTGCCAGACGCGGGCGTTGCCGGGCGGGATGATTTGGTAGGAGGCTTTGACCTGTTCGAGGATCTGCTTGCGCACCTCAGGCAGGTCTGCGCCGTCGACCGGTTTTTTTTTCAAGCGCTCTTGCAGCACCCGGTCGGCTTCCGCCTGGATTTCGCCCGAGAAACTTTGCTCCTTCAGGGAAGCTCGGGCCACGAGGATTTCGTTCCGGAGGATGGCCTGTTCCAGGACTGGTAAACGGGTGGAGCGCCACTGAAGCAAGGCATAGACGCCGCCGCCCGAGAGAGCCAGCAGTGCGGCGTTGAGCGAGAGCAACCCGAGCCACTTGCCCAGCCATATTTGCCAGCGGCCGATGGGTTTGACCGCCACCATCTGGATCTGACATTCCTCGATGTCTCGCGCCAGTGTTCCGCACGCCAGCCAGAGCGTGGAGAGTCCCAGCAAGGCCGTGATGGTGCTCAGTGTGTAGGTGAGCAGAATTTGGGTGAATCCCCGGGCCGTGCCATCGTCCTTGATCAGCAGGGGTAGGCCAATGACCGAGGCTAAGAGCAAGGCCGCGACGACCAGAAACAGACGGAACCGGAAAGCGGCTTTCCAGGTCAATCCGGCTATGGCTAGAATACGTTGCATCAAATGGGTTTTGCAGCCTCCGCAGTGCAGGGGATCGAAAGGGTGATGGCGGCTTCACAAGCTGGCACGGGACAAGTCTTCATGAGTAAATGTTTAAGGAGTGGGCTGTCATTTTTTGCCGCCCAGAAGGGACGAAAGTTTCTCGTCGGCTTGTTTCAAGTCCACCGGCTCCGGTCCAGGTGTTGCGGGAGGGGAGGGTTGTGAGGGATGCGCTTGTGTTGTCCTGATCAGTTGGTCGAGTTTTTGTTCATCCACCGAGGGAAGGGCTTTGGGGGCGGGCTGGGGGGCGGCTGGGGAAATCTCCGGGAGGCTGAGTTTCTCGAGGACTTTTTCGCAGGCTATCGTCTCCTCC
Organism: uncultured Verrucomicrobiota bacterium; assembly: GCA_903873415.1. Lineage (GTDB taxonomy): Bacteria > Verrucomicrobiota > Verrucomicrobiia > Limisphaerales > CAIQOK01 > CAIQOK01. The sequence continues at coordinate 94,390 of CAIQOK010000034.1, forward strand.
GCACCGCCGCGCAGGTAGGCGGCAACCCGGGCGCCGGACTGTGCTCCGCTGGTTTGCTGGGAGGCCCGTTTCGCTTTTTCAACCACCTCCAGAAAATAGCTCTCCAGATTCTGAGTCGGGTTGTCGACGCGCACATCGCCTGCTGAGACATCGTGGCGGAGAATTTCCAGAACGCGCTCCAGAGTGGCCCGAGGCAGCACAGGGGTGGTGATGCGGAGGGTGTCCGGTTTGGCCAGCAGTTCATTGAGCGTTCCCAGTGCCTGCACCTTCCCGCCGTAATAAATCACCACCCGGTCGCAGACATCCTCCACATCCGAGAGCAAATGGCTGCTTAAAATCACCGTTTTGCCCCGGCGCGCCAGCGCCAGAATCAGGTCTTTGATTTCCCGGCAACCAATGGGGTCCAGACCGGCCGTCGGTTCGTCCAGAATGATAAGGTCGGGGTCGTTGATGAGGGCCTGGGCAAGGCCGATGCGGCGCTGCATGCCCTTGGAGAATTCGCCGACCGCCCGGGTGCGGGTTTGACTCAAGCCAACCATTTCCAGAAGCTGTTCCGCGCGGGCATCACGCTCGGCCTTGCTTAGTTCAAAGAGGTTGCCGAAAAAGTCCAGGGTTTCGCGTGAATTGAGGTAACGGTAGAGGTAGGATTCCTCCGGCAGATAGCCGATGCGGGCCTTGGTTGCCACGTGCCTGGGCGAATGGCCGAAAACCTCGATATGGCCCTTGGTCGGGTTCAGCAGGCCAAGAAGGAGTTTGACTGTGGTGGACTTGCCCGAACCGTTCGGTCCCAACAAGCCAAACACCTCGCCCCGCTTCACATCGAAATCGACGTTGTCCACCGCGCGGGCCTTGGGGCGTCCCCAGAAATCTTTGAACACCTTGGTCAGTCCGCGGACGGAGACGATGACCTCGGCATTTGATTGCGGGTTGCGGACAGCGGAGCGAGGAATTGATTCGACGACAGGCATAAAAAGCAACTAATTGCTTGCGGCTGATTTCGAGTGTCGATCCGGCCGGGCAATGCAGGGGACGATATCACGAAACAGGTGAACCCGCTTGAAACATCCTGATGTTTCGGGATGCGGATGCGCCGGATACGGCTCGTTGAGGGTCCCATCTTTGCCTGTTTTCCAGGGAGCGCAGGCAAGTTGGATGGGTGACAAGTTCCGGAACGGGTTTGAAATGCGGCTTGATTGAAGTGCCGATGAACGGTGCGAAATGACTGTTACCACCCCAGAACAAACCGGGAGAATTGCCGGGCCTTCAGGCCGCGGAAAGATTGCAATTTGATTTGCTGAGGGATGGGTGTTCATCCGCTTGGGTGTCAGGCCCGTTCCGGCGTCAGCTGTCCGGGTTTGGTTCCTGCCGTTTCGGGATGGAAATGCTCCAGTTCCTCGCCCTTGCGCACCAGCCGGGCGCTGTTGAAAACCACGATGAATGTTCCGGTCACGTGCAGCATGGATGCCATGATTGGACCGACCACGCCGAAGGCGGCCACCGTGAGTCCGCCGATGATGAAGACCACGCCGAAGGCGAAGTTCTGGTTGATGACCGTGCGGGTGCTGCGGGAGAGTTTCACCAGGAATGGCAGCCGTCGAAGATCATTGTTCATCAGCGCAATGGTGGCGCTGTGGATGGCCACCTCGCTGCCGGCGGCACCCATGGCGATGCCGATGTCGCCGGCGGCCAAGGCCGGAGCGTCGTTCACGCCGTCGCCGATGACCGCGACCTTGTAGCCCTTGGCTTTCATGGCGCGGACGAACTCCACCTTGTTCTGGGGCAGGCAATCGCCCTGCGCCTCTTCGCAGCCGATCTCAGCGGCCACGCGGGTGGCAACCACCTGACGGTCGCCCGAGATCATGGCGATCCGGCGCACTCCTGACTCCTTGAGTTCGAGGAGGGACTCGCGGGCTTCCGGGCGGGTTTTGTCCTGCATGCCTATCCAGCCGACACATTGGCCGTTGCGGGCCACGAAGATCAAACTCCAGCCCTCGGTCTCGCCGAGGTCGACGGTTTTTTCAAACTCGCTGTCCACGTGGTTGTCCTTGAGCCATTGGGCCCGTCCCACAAGCACCGTTGAGCCGTTGATCAGGGCCTGAACCCCTCGTCCGGCGGTTTCGGTGAAATCCTTCGGCTCCACCAATGGGACGCCGGCTTCGGCTGCGAGTTGGGCGAGCGCCTTGGCGGTGGGGTGGTTGCTATACTTTTCGGCGGACGCGGCCAGAAGGAGAAGTTCGGCAGGTTTGATGTCGCCAATGGGGGCAAGGCGGCTGACGGCCAGCTGCCCTGTGGTCAGTGTGCCGGTTTTGTCGAAGACGAAGGCGTTGATCTTAGCAGCCAGCTCAATATCGGCCACGTTCTTGATCAAGATCCCGAGGCGGGCGGCGGCGGAGAGTGCGGCTACCATCGCCGTTGGGGTCGCTAGAATGAAGGCGCAAGGGCATGAGACAACAAAGACCGAGATGACCCGGTTAAGGTCATGGGTGAAGGCCCAGACTAGGGCTCCAATGACCAGCACGAGGGGCGTGTAAAAGCCCATGTATTGGTCGACAATCTTCATGATCGGCAGCTTCGTCTGTTCGGCGGCCAAAATAAGTTCGCGAACCCGGCCTAAGGTGGTGTCGCTACCAGCCCGGCTGACTTTGATTTCCAGGACGCCAGTGAGGTTTTGTGTCCCGGCAAAAACTTCGTCGCCGGGTTTTTTGTCGGCGGGCAGCGATTCGCCGGTGATGGTCGCCTGATTAAAGGAGCCTTGGCCGCTGACAATCACCCCGTCAGCAGCCACGTTGTCGCCGGGCCGAATGCGGATGAGGTCCCCGATGGAAAGTTGGCTGGCGGCGATTTCCTCTTCGTTGCCGTCCTTCCTGATGCGTCGCGCCTTGGTGGGTGTGAGTTTGATGAGGGATTCAATGGAGTTGCGTGCGCCTTCGGCGGTGCGGGATTCGATCACCTCACCCATCAGCATGAAGAAGGCGACAATACCCGAGGTTTTGTAGTCGCCGGAGGCAAACGCGGCGAGCACCGCGATGGCTACCAGCTCGTTGATACTCAGGCGCCCGAGCCGCAAATCTTTGATGGCGGTGATGACGATGGGAGTGCCGAGAAGAATGGAGCCGAAGAATGCGCTGGCGCTGGCGACCGTGCCGCCCTGATCGAAGAGCCAGTCCACCAGAAATGCGTTGAGCACCAGCACCAGCCACTTCAGATCTAGGCTGGCGTGTTCGTGGTCATGCCCGCAGCCGCATTCAGGACCATGCTGGTGGGCAGGGTCGTGTCCGTGGTCGCGGTGGCTCAGGAGCGAGGTGACTTGCATATCGCAGGGATGGAGGGCCGTGTTAGGGCTGGGGCGCGGGGGCCGAAGCCAGTTTCTGTTCGCGATTCAAGAGCAACCGCAGTTCGCGAGGTTTGCCGTCAGCCCGTTGGGGCAGGAAAATTTTGTCGGCCGCATTGGTCATTACGCGGCCGAGCGTCTCGAAGAGACGCTGTTGGCGGAACAGGTCTGGATCGCGTTGGTATTCGGGCAGGATGCTGGCAAATCGATCGGCTTGGCCGCTGACGTCTTTGACCAGCCGGTCGCGATCGTATTCCGCGAGGTTGATTTTGGACTCGGAATCGGCGCCGGCCTTGCTCAGGACTTGGTTTTGGTAGCTGCGGGCGTCATCCAAGAGTTTGCTGCGGGTGACTTGGGCTTTGAGCACGCTGGCGAAAGCGTCCTTCAATTGGCGCGGAGGAATACTGTCAGTGACTTGGCAGTTTTCCACCAAAACACCCAAATTCTGTTTCTCGAGCAGTTCGATGACCCGTTTGCGGACGGCATCCTGGAAACCGAATTTGTCGCGGTTCAGGATGTCATCGACTTTATAAATTGCCGAGGCGTAGACCAAGGCGTTGTTGAGCGCGTTTTGAACCACGTTCGATGCGTTGACAAAGCCGAAAATATACCGCACCGGATCTTCAATCCGATAAAACAGCGTGGCCCGGGAGTGGATGATGTTGGCGTCGGCGGTGATGGTATAGCCGTCCACAGCCGGGTTCAGGGATGGTCCGGGAGGGGGTTCGCTGCCGGCCTGTTCCTGTTCCGGCGTGGTGGCATACCAGCCCACGGTAGAGTTGGCTTTTTGAATTCCGGTGATGGAAATTCGCACATATTCGTCGATCGGGTAGGGGAACGACCAATGCAAGCCTGGTCCCAGCAGGGCTTTTTGGCCTTCACCGACCGGTTTGCCGAAGCGCAGGATCATGGCGCGTTCGGCCGGTCCGACTTGGAAAAAGCCCGAGCCCAGAAACGCCACCACCATCAGCACCATGAGGACTTTGACGATGGCAAAACTACTATGCAGCGCGGCGGTCAGGGCTTGAGCGCCGGCATCCACCGGGGTTTCGGGTGTGCCGTGGTCGTGAGATGGGGAGGAGGCGCTCATGATGAATAATAAAACATTGATCTCCAGGCCGTGAACCCAGGGGCGCGCAAGAGGGCACTCCAGGTGCTTTTCATGCCCGGAGTCAGGCGGTCGCGGGTCAATTTCAGGGGGTTCATTATCGGGGCTTCATTTCACAACCGCTCCGGCTGCCGGGCCGCGTAACAAATCAAAGGGAGGTGTCTGCTGGTCGAAAATCAAGGTTGACCGGTCCTTGAGGGAGTCTTCCAAAGCACTCAGGCGGAAGAGGAAGCTGGCGAGCTGCGGGTTCTGCTGGAAGACGGCCAGGGATTTGGCGGCTTCGGCCTCGCCCTTGCCGCGGATCTGGGTGGCCTGGCCTTCGGCGGCCGTGAGCATTTTCGAGGCTTGGAGTTCTGCCGCGGAGCGGATTATTTGAGCTTGGGCCTCGCCCTCGAATTGAGAACGGCTGATGAGCACCTGGCGCTCCGAGGTCATTCGCTCGAAAACAGACTGGGTCACGCTGTCGGGAAAACCGAGCTTCTTGATGCCGAGGAACTCGAAGCTCACCCCGTAGCTGTTCGCCCGCACCTGGGTTTGGATGGAATCGAGGATTTCCCTTTCAATGGCGGTGAATTTGGAACCTTCACCGCTGGCGGAAACGAAGTCGGCCAAGGGATGCTTGCCGATGATGGAGCGCTTGGTGCTGGTGACCAAGCCTTCCAGAACCTTTTGGGCCTCGTTCACCGAGCCGCCGAACTTGGGGAAAAAGCTTTTGGGCTCCGTGATTTGCCAGCCCACGTAGACCATCGTCATCAGGCTGTTATTGTCCGCAGTGAGGTCCTCGGTGAACTTGTCCTCGAAATGCTGCACCGGCTTTTCGAAGAAATACACTTTCTGGATGGGCCAGGGCAGCTTGCAGTAGGGGCCGGCGTTGGTGATGCTCTCGCTGGCCTTTCCGAAAGTGGTGACCACGGCGACCTGTGTCGTGCGGACCTGGAAGGTGAAGAGGAGGAGCGCAAAAATGACGATCAGCAGCGTGCCGATGACCAGAGTGAGGGGGTTGCGGTTCATGGGGGTTAATTCTTGGGCTTGACGCTCAGGCCTTCCAACAGGTCGGCCCGGATTTTGTCCTGCAGGTCGAAGACGATCACATCCTGAGTGTTGGTGGTCAGGATGATATACTTGCGGGCACCGGCGGTGGCGCGGGCGAAGGTTTTGAGATAGGACCGTTCGGTGTAGACCGAGGGGGCGGCCTGCATGGAGGGGATTTGATTGGTGAACAGTGCCGCTTGGGCCAGGGCGCCAATCTCGCGTCCGTTGCGGTAGGCGGCGGCTTGGTTCAAGAGGTTGGTCGCCGCGGCACTGGCCAAGGCGTTGGTTTTGATGTCGTCGGCCTGTGCGCGGAGGATTTTGGCGTGCTTGGTCTGGATGGCGGCGATCACTTTTTCATAATCCGGGGCCACTTTCACCGGTGGATGGATGTCCTGCAATCCGACAAAGAGGATTTTCACGCCCAGTCCCCGCTCCGAGGCGGCGGCTTGAATGCCGCGGCGCAGTGTTTCGGCGGTGTTCAGGCGTTCGCGGGACATGATCTCGTTCAAATCGGCGCTGACAAACTGCCGTACCACTTCGCGGGTGGCTAGATCCTGCAGCAGGACCGCCGCCGCATCGTTGTTGTAAGCCCAGTCCAGCAGGTTGGTGATCTGGAACTGCACCGGGATGCTGACCGTAAGGAGGCTGACCGGGGGTGTGTGTCTGGAGGTAGAGTTGTTGGTTCGTGCCAGTGGATTCTGGTCGCGGTTGGCAACGAGGAAGTTCTCTTCCCTAGCATGAGCGACGGTCCAGACAACGGTGGGCTGGTTTTCCAGCTGAGGGTCCGGGGTGAATCCGACATTGAAGGTTTGAATCTGTTCGGTCCGGTAGCGGTAGACCTGGTCCACCGGCCAAGGCCATTTCAAGTGCGCGCCGGGATCCAGCAGCGTGTTTGTCCCGACACTCCTGCCGAAGCGCTCCAGCAGCCCTTGCTCGCCGGGTTCTATGAAGACCACGCTGGTGGAGAGAATCAATGCGCCTAATTGCAGCAGGAGCACCCAGGCCAAGGCCTGCTCAAAAAACTTATAGACCCAAGTCTCTGAGACTTTGAAACCGAACTGGTAGTCAAGGGCCTGTGCCGCCGTTGTAAACAGGCCCTCAGGCTGCCCCAAGAGGCCCACCAAGCGGCTCTCGTAAAGCGGCCGCGTGATTTTGCCCCGTACGCGAGGTCGGTAAATTTCCAGCACCAGATGGATGAGCGTCTCTGCGGACACCAGTCCCAAGAGTCCGCATAAGCCGCGGGCGACCCACAAGTCTGCCTGTGGAAACCCTGCTTCAACACCCACGGTGGCCAGTGCGGCAATGAAACAGAAATAGGCGCCGAGTAAAACCCAGCTTGCACCAGGCCGCAGCAGGCGGTGGTTTTCGAGCCGTGCGATGGTGGCGGAGAATTTACCCAGCAGGAACAGGATTAGTGCAAACAGCCCGAATAAGGCCAGGGCCACGGTCGGTTGCTTAACCGTTGTGGATGCGGCGGTCTGGTCCATCCAGCGCCAAAGCAGGAAGGCACCGGACACTTGCACTGCGAGCAGGACGGCTGTAAAGGCGGGGACAAAGAAACGCTCGAACTGTTCGCGCGACCGCTGTGCGGGGAAGAGTTCGGAGTCTTGGCTTTCAAAGAGGGTCGAGCCCGCCTTGGTTTTGGCCAGTTCTTCCAGTTCGAGCTTCTCCAGCCGTTCTGCTTCCTCCAGGCGCATTTGGAACCAGCTGACGGCGGCGACGAGAGTCCCGAGGCCTAAAAAAAACGAACATAGTTGTCCGGCAAGCGAGAGGGTCAGGCGCGCGACGGCAAAACCCGCCAAGCCCACTGCGAGCAGGGCCAGCAGGTTGATCAAACCGTTTTTTTGTATGCTTCGTTGCACGGGAATTAAAAATTAAACGGACCCAACGGGTGTTGCCCAGACACAGGGGCCGGGGGTTCAGTCAGTTTCGCCACAGGTTCAACTCAGTTCACGATCTTCAAACAGTAACACGGACAAACACAGCGCCGCTCCCGCATAGCCGGCGGCATAGCCAAACGCCTGTCCGACGTAGCCCCAGAAGGAGCGAGTCTGGTCCGAAGCCAAGGCGTCGGCCAGCCAAAAAAGCTGCCAATTCGGGGTCACGGTGTAAAGCACCGACGCCCACGCGGCGCCCGCCGAGGCCGGTCGGCCAAAAAGATAGTCCGACATGAGCCCGATCAGAAAGAAGGCCGAACAGATCGATAAGGTAGGAATCATATCGAGCCGGGTTGAGCATGCCAGAGCCAAGGCCGCCAGCATCCACAGCGCAAAGAGGATTAGTATGCCGGCGGGGACAAAGCGCCAGTCCACCCGGGCCAGTTCGCCCATCGTTTGGGTCTGGGTGGTGAATTGGAAGATGGCAAATGCCGCCAGAGTCACTGCGATCAAAAGCGAGAAAAAGGTGTCGCTAACAAAGGGGCGGCGCAGAAAGAAGTTGCTGAAGCCGCCCGCCGCATAGGCAGCCATTACTCCGCCGGCAAAAATCCCCACCGCACCAAGATCGGTCCGGCCGTAGGCGTCAAACACCATCCTGCTGGAAATTAGAGCGGCGACCAGATTGACATAGGTCATCAGGGTCAGTGCCATGATCAGGCCGGTATATTTGGCGAGCAGGAATTGCGCGCGCCCCACAGGCTTGGAGAGCACGGCCAAGGCGGTGCCGGAACGCAGCTCCCGGGCCAGTGAGGCTGAGGCGCTTAAAACCGCGCCGAACAGGCCCGAGAGCAGCATGACGGCCAAAACGCTGTTTTTCACCAGCTTAGGCTCGTCGCCAAAAGCGAAATAATAGGGAGTCGCCAGAAAAATCTCAAAAACGGCCGAGGCGGTCGTCAGCAGCAAAAAAACGGGCTGGCGGACCAGCTCCATAAAGGCGTTGAGGGCAATGGTTGCAAACTGTCGCATTTGATCGCCCAGAGAGTATGAATCATCAGGGTTTTTGCCAACGGTTATTCTTGCCCTGTCTTGCTGTCGTCGGCGTGACTGGCAGGCAAAGGGGCCGTCAGACAGGTCAAGGGCGGAAGTTGCGCCAGCAGAAACCGCATCACGGTGTCGCCGTGTTTGAGCAGTTTTCTCTCGTGCCAGGCTTCCGTGATTTCGAGGGTGTCCCGCTTGGTGTGGCCCAACACCAGCAAGCCGTCCTGCGCCAGCAGGCGTGGCAGGTGGATATCGTCGAGAATTTGCTGCGCCAGAGAGGTGGAGCGGCGGCCGATGTTTTTTTCGCCGTAAGGCGGATCGGCGAGGATCAGGTCGAACTTTTGTCCTTTTTCCGCCAGTTGTTTCATTGCCGGAAAGACGTCTTGGGTGCGCACCTCAAGCTGGGCGGCGTAGCCTGCTGCTGCGGCGTTGCTGCGGATGAATTCGGCGTGGCGGTGGGATTTTTCAACTCCCAGAACCGCGGTGGCGCCGCGGCTCAAACATTCCAAACTCAGTGCGCCGCTGCCGGCGAACAGTTCCAGCACCCGGGCGGCCACGACCCGTTCGCCCAGACTGTTGAATACGGCCTGTTTTACCAAGTCTGGTGTGGGGCGCACGTCCAGTCCCTTTGGAACCTTCAATAGTTTCCCGCCTGAGTGTCCTCCGGTGATGCGCATGTGTTATAAAGCCAAGGATTGGCAGGGGTTCAACAAGGGTGAAAGAGACTGGGCCGGCAGTAAAAGGTTTTGGTTCATTCCATCGGGACGCTGCCGTATTGGGAAAATCAGCCTACTTGAAAATCTCGGCGAGGAACTGCTGCAGATCCATCCAGGACCGTTGGTCGGCGAGGGCGTTGTAGGCGGCTCCATTCGAATTATCGTTTCCAGTCGCCGGCTGGGTGAAACCATGCACAGCGCCGCCATATTTGATCAAACGCCAGTCCACCTTGGCGGAACGCAGCTCGCTTTCAAAGGCCGACAGGTCCTCGGCCTTCTGGAAGGGGTCGTCAGCACCGTGACAGACTAGTATTTTGCACCGGATGTTTTTGCCGTCGGCCGGCGCGGGGGAATCCAGCCCGCCGTGAAAGCTGACAACGCCGTTCAAATCCGCGCCGCTGCGTGCCAGTTCGAGCACCGTTGTGCCGCCGAAGCAATAGCCGATTGCAGCGAGGCACCGGGAGTCGACCTGTTCACTGTTTTTGAGCAGGTTCAGGCCGGCATTGACGCGGTTGCGCAACAAGGCCCGGTTGGTTTTGTATTTGGTGGCTTCGATTCCGGCTTCCCGAGTGGTATGCGGCCGGATATCCTTGCCGTAAATGTCGGAGCAGAAGGCCACATAGCCCAGCCTTGCGAGCATTTCAGCGCGGTGTTTTTCATAAGCTGTAAGACCGAGCCATTGGTGAACGATGAGCACGCCGGGCCGTTTGGCGTGGATAGAATCATCATAGGCCAGCCAGCCCTGCAGCGGGGTTTCGCTTTGCTGATAGTCGACTGTTTCGGTGCGCAGCTCCGCCCGGGTTACCAAGGCGCATCCTGCCAGAGCAATCGTTGCGAGGAGAGTTTTCATGGTTTTATCTTAGCCGCACCCCAGCTCCAAGGCCAGCTTGAAGCAGGCCGGAACAAAGTATAGACAAAGAGCGATAGGGCAAGTCAGCGGGCAGGTGGGGGCGGGTTTTGGCGGAACCAGGCCACGGCGTCTGCGAGTGCCTGCCGGGGAGGGGTTTGAGGCAGTCCCAACTCGCGGATGGCTTTAGCCGGGTTGAAAAACATCTTGTGTTTGGCCATGCGCACTCCGGCCAGCGGTGCCTTGGGCGGTTGGTGCGTGAAGCGCGAGAGTGTCTCATCGATGTAGGCCGCCCCGAGGGCCAAGGCATAGGGAACCCGCAGTTTGGGCGCAGGGATGCCACTGATTTGCTCCAATACGGCAAAGGCCTCTCTCATCGTCCAGTTCCCCTCTGAATGGCCAAGGATATAGCGTTCTCCGATGCTGCCCTTTTCAGCGGCGAGCAGATGTCCTGTGGCAACATCGCGGACATGGACCCAGTTGAGGCCGGTGTCGAGGTAGGCGGGCATTTTACGGTTCAAAAAATCGACAATCACCTGGCCGGTGGGCGTGGGTTTGACATCCCGTGGGCCGACGGGGGCGCTGGGGTTTACGATGACCACGGGAAGGCCCTTTTGCGCCAGTTCGAGGGCGACCTGTTCGGCCTGCCACTTTGAGCGCTTGTAAGGGTTGGTCATCTGTCCTGCCGAGACGGGGGTGGTTTCGTCGGTCGGCAACCAAAGACCATCCTTTTCTACGGGTAGCCCGATGCAGCCGACGGTGCTGGTGTAAACGATCCGGGAACAGCCGGCTGCGTTTGCCGCTTCAATGACGTTGCGTGTGCCGTCGACGTTGGCGGCATACATCGGCGCGTAATCACGCAACCAGAGGTGGTAGCTGGCGGCGACATGGAAACACCAGTGGCAGCCCCGCAACGCCAAATCCAGACCGGCGCGGTCATTCACGTCGCCTTCCACCCGCTCATATGCGGCGCCTTGCAGGCCGCGTAAATCGCTGCCCCGCCGCACCAAGGCGCGGACATGATGACCGCGTGCGGAGAGTTCTTGGACCAGATTCGCGCCTATGAACCCCGAGGCGCCAGTGACGAAGCAATTCATAAATTCATAAAAGAGCCGGTGAAGTCTGGGTGTCCGGGGGTGAGTTGCCATTGAGGGTCAGGGCCAAAAATGCGGACTCCAGCGGGCCGGAAGTGCCGCCGTGCCGGCGCAATTCCTCAAGTGTGCCCACGGCCACCAGACGGCCTTGGTGCATGATGCCGATCCGGTCGGCCAATTCCTCAGCCACCCCTAGTTGGTGCGTGGAGACAAGCACGCTCATGCCTGCGCGCGACCGTTCCTTCAAAATATCTTTGACCACCCTCGCGTGCTGCGGATCCAGCCCGACCATGGGTTCATCGATGACAAAAACCTCCGGATCATGCAACAGGGCGGAGGCGATGGCCACGCGCTGCCGTGTGCCGTGGGAGAGGCTCTCGATGGGGCGTGCCGCGAATTCCTCGAGATGAAAGCGGCGGATCAGTTCGTGGCCGGAGTGTTTAATCCTGAAGTCCTCCATCTGAAAGAGTTGGCCGACAAAGCGCATGAATTCCCAAGGTGTGAGCTTGTCGTAAAGAAAGGGGAAATCCGGCACGAAGGCCAGCCTTTGCCGCGCTTCCAGAGGATGGGTTTCCAGATCGAAGCCGCATATGCGCGCGCGTCCCGAGGTGGGTTTCATAAGCCCAGCGAGGATTTTCAAGGTCGTGGTTTTCCCGGCGGCGTTGGGGCCGAGCAAGGCGAAAAACTCTCCCGGTGCGAGTGTGAGGGAAAGGTTATTGACGGCGACGATATCCCCGAATTTTTTCACCAGTGCAAGCAGTTCAATCATGTCGTTTTGGACTCAGTCAGGGTTAAGTTGGTCATTCATCAGAACCAGTCCGCCTGGCAACTCAAGGCGAAGTATTTCCCCGATCCGGCTGACCAGCAGTGTGACCGGGAACCGGCCCAGCAAGCGGGTCTCAAGTCGGTAGACCCGCGCCTGGCAGTGCCGGATCATCAGAGTGTCATCCCATGCCTCCCAATCCGGGACGGGATGGGGTGTAGATGCCTGAGGCATTGGAATCCCGATGCTCTGGACCATCATTCCGGCCAGAGGTCCCGCAATGTCGCCAATCCAGGAAGCGGGGTTGCGCAGTTGGCTGAATTTAACGCTACGTTCCTGAACTTCGCCATCATCGTCAGTCCGCCATCGCAGCGTTTCTTCGGCGGCGTTGGCATGAAGCTCTAGCGCCGACGGTCGCACAGAGGCCCTCAGATTTATTTCCTGCCACTCGCGGCGGGCAGAAAGCTTGAGGTCCACGTCAAAGCGAAGCCGGTTGGTCCACTGGGGCAGAATCGCGCTGCCGTCGATGCGCAGCGTGTAGCCTCTGGGTTTGGTTTGCGCGGGCAAGGTGTCCTCGCTCACTTTGGCCCATTGGTCGACGGAGCCGGTTTCCCAGTGGCAAAAGCCGATGGTTTTGCCCCGCAAATGCAGGCTCAGAGACGATGTGTCCGGAGCGGTAAGTATTTTCTGCCAGACAAGTGAGGCGGGGATCCGGGTGGCATTGGCTTGGGATGGTCTGAATTCGGCGCGCCAGAGAAGAATATTCATGGTGAGCCAGAAGCCGGTGACTAGAAAAAGCATGGTGCGCGAGACCATGGCGGCGCCTCAGGGTTTGGGAAGGATGATCGTCTGGCCCACCTTTAGCCTGCGAGCTGCCAAACCCGGGTTTGCCGCTTGAAGGGATTCCAGTTTGAGGCCGTTTTTCCGGGCTATGGCCGCCAGTGTTTCGCCTTGTTTCACAATGTAGGATCGCCCGGTCCCGTTGCGAGGCAAGGGATGAGGTGCTGTCTGGCCAATGCCGATGGGGTTGGTTTGTGGCGGGGAGACAGGCGCGGGGGCGGCGGTTCGGGCGGGTGCCAGAGGGGCAACCACAGCCCGGGTTGGCGGATTGGAAGAGTTGTGCAGGTTGGCCGAATAGGCTTTCCACTGCTCGATCTCCGCGCGCAGTTGTTTGTTTTCCTCAGCCAACCGCTCAAAGTCACGTTGCATGGCGGGTGTCACTGGCAGGGGGAGGACGGACTTGGCCAGATCCTGTTTGCAGTTGGTAATGTGCTGGCGAATGACCTCGGCATTGTCAGCCGAGGGGCGCAATTTGAGATATTGCTCGTAATGATAAATTGCCGACGCAGAGTCGGGTTCCTTTTCCTCATGCAGAATGCCCAGTTGAAAGTGGGCCGAGGCCGAGCGGGGGTTGACTTCAAGGGCCCGTTGAAACTCCTCGATGGCCCCGGGATAGTCCAGACCGCTGATGCAGTTTTTACCGGCCATGAAGTGGGATTCTTTCTCCTCCTCCATCTGGCTTTGGCTGGCGGGTTGGCAACCGTTCAGGCTCAAACTGAGCAGAACGGCCGCCGTTGTGCGCCAAAACCACACCGTGAAAATCATGACCGGAAACTACTCGAAGCCCAAGCGACAAGCAACACGAGTTGAAAGATTGGGTCTGGTTAAGCGATCCAGTGGAGCTTTTAATGCAGTGGGGGTGATAGAGTGTTTTCATGCCGGGAGGAGGCGCGTTTGAATGGGGGCGAAAAACGGCGGGGGCAAGGGATAAATTCAACGAATCAACCCTTCGTTTGCGAGGTGTTGAAGATTCGATGAAAGTGCCGGTGATCGATCAAGCGCCCGGTTCAACGAGGAACGCGGGCTGGTTTAGGGGGCTGCGAGTGCGGGTCCGGCTGCGCTTTTTTTCCGATGTTGTGAAAAGCCTCCGCGAGCCCGGTCAGGTGGCTCTCCATATTAAAACGGCTAAGGAACAGGCTCCGGCAGTTTGTGCCATCCTCTTTCCCCAGCAGGCGCAGGAGGGCTTGGGCGATCTGTTCCGGGGCGTTGATTTCCACCAAACCAGGATAGCCAAGTGGAAACATTTCAGGCAGCGAGCGCCAACAGGTGGTGACGATTGGCAGTCCAAAAGCCATCGCCTCAATGAGGTTCACGGGTTGGTTCTCATTTTGGTAAAAGGTGGGAAAGCAGAAAATATCGGCCTGACTAAGAAGGTCGTATTTTTTTTGACCGGCGACGAAGCCCAGGACTTGGACGCAGCGCGCCACACCGGGTTGGGCTAATAGTTCTTCAAATTGCGTTCGCTCTTGGGCGTTGACGAAGTTGCCTGCCACCAGCAGGAGGAGAGAAAGCGGCGACTGCGCGGCGGCCAGTTTATGGTTGGCCGCAGTGATGCCGGCGATGGCGTCGAAAAGCCCCTTTTCTCGCATGCAATGGGCCAGATAAACCACCTTGACCACGTAAGGGTCTCCGCCTTCAGGTTGGTTTTCCGCAGGGGAAGTGGGGATGCCGGCGGCGGTTTTTGCCAGCCACCGTCCTCGGCGCTGACGCCGGGGGGCCACTTCGCATTCGAATTCGGGGCATGGATCGGGGATTCCGTTTTGCACCACCCGGATTTGGCGGGGCAGGATTTTTTGAGCGTCGGCGCGGTTGTAGTTGGAAAGAACGATGCAGAGGTCCGCGTCTTTGAATAGGTTGTAGTGGACTGCCCGGGACCGGATGAGCACGGAGGTTTCCAGCCATTTGGCCAGCCCGGCGGCATGCCAGTGAAGGATTAGGTGCTTGAAAAAAGGACGGCAAAAGAGCATGACCAACCAGTCACGATAAAGGGCGGATTTTTTACCGGGTGCCGGCACGTAGTAAAAAATATCCACACCATGACGCCAGCGGCACCAGATCGCTTGGGCGCAGTGTCCTAGCAGGCGCAGAAACTTTCCCGGCCGGAAATCCCCGATGTCCTCAAGATTACGGGACACACGGGCGTCCACATGGTAACAGTCGATCTGGTAGGGGGAAGTGTTCTCCAACTTCAAGTGGCGTTCAGGGTGACGGTGGTCGCCGCCAAATCCCTCAATCATCAGTTGGACCATATAGCTCTGGCCATGATGTGGGGGGGGCACGTGGGCAAACACGAGCACTTTTATCGAGTCTTGGGTCTTGGGCGTCGACATCAGGTCTCGGGTGATTTGTTAGGAAAGACCTGTTCGACGCATGGATGAAATTGAAAAGTATTTTTCAGTTTTTGTCAATCGCATCTGAGAGCCTGTCTGAAAAAGAGAGGCGGGCGTTTTCGGCGAGTATAAAACCGAAATAAAACCAAAAAACGCTTGATTTCACTGTCCGGTTTTGGGGCTTTCATTCGCGGCAGCGCTTTTCAGGCGATGAAAATCGCCTTTTA
>CAIQOK010000035.1 GCA_903873415.1 uncultured Verrucomicrobiota bacterium
CTTGGAAAAACGGCAGTAAAACCTGGAATTTCCGAGGCTCCAACGGGTGGAATGATTTTTCGATCCGATCCATCGCGGGTTATGTGGATGGTGCCGCAACTGAGGCATAGCCAGGTTCTTGGTTCCCTGCCGCGGTTCTGAACCTCGCCTCAGAAACATCACCAATATGCATCCGCAATCATCAATGCTGTAAAACCTCTGATACTGCGCAGGTTTTTATTCACCCATTAATGGGCCTGCTCCACCCGGAGATTCGGACAAACCGCGGGGTCATCCGCCAGCGGCTTTGGCAGTGGCTGCTAACGTTCGGAAGGCTGTCCGGCCGCAGACGGTGGGGCCGGGAGCGCCGGCTCCTGTCCTTCCCGCACAATATGCGGCGTAATAAACATGACCAGCTCCTTTCTCTTTTTGCTGCGATAAGTGCCGGTGAAAACCTTTCCCAAGCCCGGGATATCTCCTAACAGCAGAATTTTGGTCTCATTTTTTGAAATCTCGTCCTGAATGAGCCCGCCAATGACGATCGTGTCTCCATCGTGCACCCTTACCAAGGTGGAAATCTGCTTGCTGTTGAGGTCCGGCGCCGTGGTCCCGCTGCTCCCGCCAGAGGACGAAGACGAGTCGCTGAATTTTTTCACCTCTATAAGGCTTGTAAACACGGGCGAAATATCCAGCGTTATCCAATTGTCATCCGAAATCTGCGGGGTGAGATAGAGGATAGTGCCGATGGTGATGGAGTTGACCGTGACGTTTTGCTGGACCAAGGAAGGCCCCGTGGCTTGAGGAATGGTGGTGGAGCTGGCCGCAAAAAACGGCTGGTCCTCCCCTACTTTGACGATGGCTGTCTGGTTGTTGAGGGTGCGGACACGCGGCTTGGACACCACCTCCACGCTGCCTTGCTCCTGAAGGGCATTGATGGCTGCGGTGGTGTTGACATTGTTGAAAACCATGGTGTGTGGCGATCCACCGCCTAGGGTGGGAGTGGCGTTTGGGAAACCGCTTCCGGTTCCGTTCAGGATGGAGTTGCCGAGGTTGTTTCCGCCGTTGGCCACAGGCAAGGTGGCCGCACCAAACCCAAGGCTGCCGCCGTATGCCTTGGCCACATGCACCCAGTCGATTCCAAATTGAAACTGATTATTGAGGCTCACATCGTAGATCCGCGCATCCAAATCCACCTGCCGATGAATGCTCCGATCTACATCCCTCAAATAGGATTCAACCTTCTTCAGCGCCGACGGACGATCCGTCAGCTGGATGATTCCGGCAGTCATGTTGACCGCCAGAGATGCGCGCCCCTGCTCGGTCAGTAGATTGTTTAGTTCCGCTTTTAATTCCTTCCAGAAATCCACCGGATTGTTCGCTGTCAGATTGACGGTTGAATTGCCGGTCGTGGAGCTGGCCGCCCCCGAACCCGATCCCCCTCCGCCGCCCGAGGTCAGGCTCGCCTGGCTGTTGCCAGTCCCGGTGCGCGACAGTCGCAGATAATCCACCGCGAATGTGCGTGTTTGACTGGTTCGCACACGGATCAACCCGCCGTCTTGCACATAGCTGCAATCATTGGCCTCCAAGAGCGCCATCATGATTTGATCCAAGGGCAGGTCGTGGACATCCAGAGTCACCGTGCCCGCCACATCACGATAGGCAATGATGTTCAGGTCGTTTTCCTTGGCAAAAAGGGCCAGAGCCGTTTTTAACTCCAAATCCACGGCCCTGAATTTATAAAGCGGTTTTGGAGCCGCTGGCGCTGGCGCTGGCTCGACCGCCTTCTTCAGGGCCGGAGTCGGGCCCGCCGGCTGTGCTAAAGGGGCGCTTGGAACCTCGCGGAACACAGGCGTTTTTTTGCCTGCGACTGACGCCCGCGCCCAAGCCAGCGCCGAGCCGCTGTTCAAACTGAACAATCCTGCGCAAAGCGCGGATAATCCCACGTGTCTTAGGCAATACAATGACTTTCGTTTCATGATACTAACGCATTATCCTTTCTTTTAAGGCTGGGACTTGGCGACCGCCCCCCCCCGGAGACGCAAGTCAGTTGCCGGCTTGGGGTTAAAAACAAGGCGCTCCTGCCGTGCCGGCCCCTGAACCAGCACTTCTTCATCCTCAATCTTTAGAATGCGGCAGCCCTCAATCAGGTCACCCTCGCGGTAGACCTCGCGGTTGATAACCGCCGCGCGCTGACCGGACTGGCTCCAAACCGCTTTCAACTCAAGGTTGTTGAGCACGGACTTTGATAGATCAACTTGTTCAGGCGCCAGTTCCCGGAGTAGAAATGGATCCTGCAATGGATGGGAAACCCAACCGTCAAAATGACCTTCCAGAAAGATCGAATCCAGACAGTCGCTCGTGACCGCTCCCATGCTCAAGCGGGACCCGCCCCCACCGTTAGGCGCAATGGACTGAGTCCAGTCCGACGACACCGCCGACCTTGATTCCACCATCGCCGCCCGACCTTGCCTGAGCGCTGGCGCAATCTGGCAGGCCACCACCGCCACGGCGATAACGGCCATCGATCCACTGGCCCAACGGCTGCGGAGCAGCTTCATTTCGACTCCTCCTCTGCAGTCCAGAGGTTGACAAGAAATCTCGCACTGGTAACCGACTGATTTCCACCGTCCAAACTCGCTTCTATCAGGTCGGCGCGCCTTGCATCTGACGTGATGCGCCGGCTCCAACGCAGCAGACGCTGATAGGAGGATTCATCCGTTCCGGATACGGGCTTAAGCTCCACGTCCATCGTCATGGGGATGACGATCATTTTGGCGCCAGCGGGGCCGGAAGGTTTGCCGCCCCCGAAGTTCACCTTGAGATTGATGAATGATTTCGAAGCCTCCTGATCAAGGGTTGCCAGCCATTTCCGCAATGCGGCCTCATCGGAAAAAATCCGGGAAGGCACTTCCCGGTATTCGATGCGAATGGCCCGGACCCGGGCATCGGGCCAGCGCTGTTGAAGTGCATCAATCTGAGCGGACAACTGCTCGGCCGTTGCGGCGGCAGTCCGCACCTGTTTTTGAGCCGGCAACAACAGGTTCACAAAGCAATACCAAGTCAATCCCAGCGCGGCCGCAATGATGATCAACACCACGCCACGAAAGACGAGCTCAAGGCGGTGGTTTTCCACCTGAATCGGCAACTCCACCCGGCTGCGGGCCGGCTTGATAGGGGGGATTTCAGAGTTCATTGAAAGGTGGCCTGCAGATCAAACGAGGCCACGGGTGCCGCCAAGGATTCCAGCGGCTTCAAAGTGGTTGCACCCGCGCCACCGGCATTGCCAAGCATCCGGTTCATCCACGAGACGGGTGGAACGACTCCTACTCCGGCCTGGCCGGAGGGAATGCCGGACGCCCCACTCTGGCCTGTGAACCTAAAGCGGAAGGGACCACCAGAGAGGCGGCTTTTCAGAAGAGTGATCGAGTCAGGCAAAGAGATTTTCGAGTTATAACTCCGCGCAGGTTGTGACGAGCCGCAAAGCCGGACCTTCCAACAGTCCTGATCAAATCTGATTTCCAAATTTGTGACCACCAATTCGGGCGGCACGGCTTGGCCAAGGTAAGCCAGGAACCACGCAGCCACGGGCGGACGCCGGGTGCCCACCACCAGATGAACGAGCTCTTCCTTACCGGTTAGTTCCGCATCAAGCTTCTGTAGCTCGCTCAGCCTGGCCTGCAATCGCCAGATCTCAGCGGAGAGGTTTCTCACCGTGGCGGCTTGACCGCGGACCTGCCCCCACGCATAAGTGCAGGCTCCCAAGCATATCATCACCAAAACCGCCGTGCTCCCAACCACCACCTTTGCAAAAACCCGGCGTTGCGGCGCCTTTTGCATCTCCCGGCTGATCAGGTTGGGGTAGCGCTCAGGACGCAGCTTCGGCAAATCCGACGCCCAATAAAACCCGGTAAAAGCCACCGGACTAATCTTGACCGGAATGGGAATGCGACTCTGGATTGCTGGCACCTGATCCGCGGCGGCGGCGCCGAAAAGCCAGACGCTCTGCCGCGCCGTGGCTCCCTGCTGCTGCTGCACGAAAAGCACGGTGCGATTCAAGTCCACAGCCAAACGCCCCGACTCCTCACTCCACGTGCCCGGCAATGTGCGGACCAGAAGCAACTGCCCGTCCCCGCGTCCCACCACCACAGTGGTTGAACCGCCCGTCTCGGCGGCCACCAGTGCCAATTCATCCTTCTCAAGCGGGAGTTGACTCAGCTGGTGTTCTAACAGGGCCGAAGGCGGCACCACCGCCATCAGCTCCAAGCCGTGATGCCTGCAGTTGGCCACTAGCTGATTGAGCAGAAGCCGGGGGAAAAGATGCAGAATAACACGATTCGTCCCGTCGCCGGAGGATGCGCTCTGGCTGGCCCACGCCGCCTGGCCGGAGAAAAGATTTTGTTGCATGGCTTGGCGTTGAATGAGGCTCTTGAGCGCCTTCCCCTTGACTGGTGGCAGATCGGCCAAATTCTGCACCAACCGAGGGTGGGCCAAGACCAGAGATACCTCATCCCCTTTGTATCCGGTCCGGTCGGCGGCCTCGCGCACCATCGCCCCAAACTCCCCCAACTCCGTGGAGGCATCGGATCGCTGCCAGGTTCCGGCAACTCGTCCGCGCTGCACCGCCACGGCACTAAACTGGTTGCCCAGCCAACTCACGCTCAGCACGGTGCGGTTGGCCGGAATACCGCCCCCGATCAGGTTCCGCCGAGAGAAGAAGTTCAACATGCCGTCCGCCCCCCTTTGAACCAAGCCGGGCACACACGGGGACTAGGCAGGAAGACAATCACGATGCAATCCCCCCTGAAACCACCTCCCATCACGCGCAGCCAACAGCCATTTCCCACTGGATAAACCGGGCGTATGCGGTGTCGGCACTTAAAAAAATCTTGAATTTTACTCATCCTTTGTATCAGATTCACATTGCATCTAGGCCGGCTGACTTCCCACCAACCCGTTCATTCACCCCCTTGCAAAGCAGCCATGCGCAGCAACGGGGCAAAACCCGCCCAGAATCCTGCTCACGGCGGCCTGCCTGCGGAAGGTCCTGTCGTTAAGCCTATGGGAATCAACCATCTTGGCGCACCATGTGCAAAAAAACTCCAGCCATTATCCCAATAAAGCCACTAAAGAGTCGATGGTGTGTTGATCAAATGGAACTCCGCATCCTTGAAAAAAACTTGCCGCTGCTGCCAACCCGCAACTCTTATAATGAGGTGATTGAGAGCAACACCAAGCAAAATTTATTTTTAGTTAGCGGCTCTCACCAGTCAAGTTTTTTGTTTGGCATCCTGAAAGCGTGACGGAAGGTTCTGGATTTCACGCGGCGTTTGCCTAAATTCTGGAAGTGTGAACCTGACGCACTCAAAAACCGCCACCCTTGCAGTTCTCACCGGGCTGCTCTCCGCTTTCACACCAACTGCGGATGCCGCCAGCGCTCCGACCGACACGCCCCCCCCGGTGCCGCGCTTCTCCGTGGATTACATGGATCATTCCGTAAAACCCAATACGGATTTCTATCATTTCGCCGAAGGCCTCTGGCTGGCGCAAAACCCCGTGCCGGAGGATAAATCCCGCTGGGGCAGCTTCACCCAACTAGCCGAGCGCAACTGGTTCCTCATCCACGAAATCCTCGACCAGACGGCGGCCGACACCTCGGCCCCGCCCTCCTCGCCGCACCGGCAGGTTGGGGATTTTTTCGCCTCCGCGATGGACACCAACCGGATCGAATCCTTGGGCCTTGAACCGATCCGGAATGAGCTGGCGCGAATCGACGGGATCGCCACGCCAAAGGACCTCTTCACCGTGCTGGGCCGCCTGCACGATCGCGGCGTGAGCGGGGTGTTCGGAGCGGGATGCGGGCCCGATGCCAAGGACAGTTCGATTTATGCTCTGGAGCTAGGTCAGGGAGGACTTTCCCTGCCCGACCGCGATTATTACCTCAAGGAGACTTTTGCCACGACACTGGAGAAATACCGCGCGCACATCGCCAAGATGTTCGGGTTGCTGGGTGAACCTGTTAATGAGGCCGCCCTGCACGCGAAAACCGTGGTGGCACTCGAAACCGAACTTGCCCGGGCCAGCCGCAGCCGGGTGGATTTGCGGGATCCGAACAAGAACTACAACAAATTCCAAACAAAGGATCTGGTCAGCAGGCACCCTGCCCTTCTTTGGAAGGTCTACTTCGAGGAGCGGAAGATCGCCGAACCGTCCTACGAAATTGTCGGACAACCGGAATTCCTGGAGGCGGTCAACCGTCTTCTGGTGGAGCATCCCCTCTCAGAATGGAAGACCTATTTGCGCTGGCATCTGGCCAGCAGCACGGCGCCGTTTTTGACCGCTGCGCTTGAGCGGGAACATTTCGATTTCTTCGGCAAGACCCTTAGCGGCCAGCCGGAACAGGAGCCGCGCTGGAAACGAGCCGCCCACAGTATCGACGGCAGCATTGGCGAGGCCTTGGGGCAGTTGTATGTGGAAAAGTATTTTCCGCCGCAAGCCCGCGCCCGGATGAACGAGCTGGTGGAAAACCTGAAGACCGTTTTCCGCGAACGCCTCGACAAGGTCCCATGGATGACTGAAGCCACCCGCGCCAAAGCCCGCGCCAAATTCGCCCGGTTCACCCAGAAAATCGGCTGCCCGGAACGGTTCCGTGACTACTCGCAAATCCATATCAGCCGCGAGGATTTCCTGGGAAACATCCTGCGCGCCGAAGTGTTCGGATCCCGCCGTGAGACCGCCCGTCTGGGACGGCCGGTCGACCGTTCGGAATGGCACATGACACCCGAAACTGTCAACGCCTACTTCAACCCGGCCCAAAACGAGATCGTTTTCCCAGCCGGGATTTTGCAGCCGCCCTTCTTCGACCTTGCCATGGATGACGCCGTCAATTACGGCGGCATCGGCGTGGTCATCGGCCACGAAATCACCCACGGCTATGACGATCAGGGGCGCAAATTCGATGCCGACGGAAACCTCAACGATTGGTGGAGCGCCGAGGATTCAAAGGCCTTTGATGCAAGGGCCCAACTGGTGGTGGAGGAATACAACAGTTTCGAGGCCCTGCCCGGATTGCATGTCAACGGAAAGCTCACTCTGGGGGAAAACCTCGCCGATTTGGGCGGGGTGAACATTGCCTACGAAGCGCTCCAACGCCAATTGGCCAAGGACCCGTCCCGCCGCAGAAACATCGACGGACTCACCCCCGAACAGCGGTTTTTCATCTCCTTCGCCCAAATCTGGCGGATCAATATCCGCGAGGCCGAAGCGCGCCGCCTCATCACGGTGGACCCCCATTCCCCAGGCCGCTTCCGCGCCGTAGGGCCCCTTTTGCATGTGCCGCAATTCTATCAGACTTTCGGCATCCACTCCGGCGACACCATGTGGCTGGCCCCGGAACGCCGGGCCACCATCTGGTAGGCTCGGATAAAGTTGAAACCCCATGAGAACACAGCTTCTTACCGTAGTCCTGCTGGCGGCCCGCTTGGGCATTGCAGCCGAACCCGCCGTGCCTGACACGGTGCTCTTTGAACGCGGCGTCGAATATTCCAACCCGGACAAACAGCATCTCCAACTCGATCTGGCGCGCCCCAAACTCCCCCACGGCCCAAGCCCCGCCGTGCTATGCATCCACGGTGGCGGATTCCGCGCCGGCACCCGCGCCGGTTACGACGGCTTTTGCATTAAGCTGGCCCGGCGCGGCTTTGTTGCCGCCACGGTCACCTACCGGCTTGCTCCCGACTCCCAATTCCCCGCGCAAATTTATGACGTCAAAGCGGCTGTCCGCTGGCTCCGGGCCCACGCCAAGGATTACGGGATTGACCCCAACCGGATTGGAGTGACCGGCGGGTCGGCGGGCGGGCATCTGGCCCAGTTCCTCGGGGTGACCGGGGGCGTAAAACAATTCGAGGGCGACGGCGGCAACCCCAGTCAATCCAGCAGGGTCCAGTGCGTCGTGAACAACTACGGCCCCTGCGACCTCACGAAATCCTACGCCCACAGCGTGGATGCGGCGGAGGTCTTGCCGCTGTTTCTGGGCGGGAACCTCGCCACCGCCCGACCGCGGCATATTCTGGCCAGCCCGCTCAACTGGGTCACTCCAGAGGCGGCCCCCACTCTCATTCTCCACGGCACCAAAGACCCCTACGTCGCCTATGAACAGGGCGTCTGGATGCGCGACCGGCTCCGGGCCTGCGGGGTGGAGGTCGAGCTGATGACCTTTGAAAATGCGGGCCACGGTTTCCAGGGCGCGGATGCAGAGCGGGCCGAGCAAGCCGCTCTCGATTTCTTCCAGCAACACCTCAAACCCGGACAACCCTGATGCAGGCGAAAAAAACCGCGGCCATTAAAAAAACAATTGTTTTCATAAGCCACCCGATAGGAGCGGGCGGCTACTGGAAATTGAACAACCCTCCTCAGCAGCGGGAGGAGGGTTGATACATTAGACCGGCCCGCCTCCACCAACACTCGAGACTTGTCAATGGCAGGCGATTCGAAGTGCTTAGAACACGCCGGTGTCGATCCACTCGGCCTTGAGCAGGGACCACCAGTCTGTCGCCTGCCCGTTGAGGACGTAATCGTAGGGCAGCCAACCGTAACCAGCCATCCCCCAACCCGCTCCCCAGGAATTCCGGATCAGAAATGCGCCGGTGGTCTTCGGACTGCCCGCCCCGGGCCCTTGGATGACCATATTATCGTCGTAACCGACGGCCACCACAGCATGCCCACCCACCACGCGTTCTCCGGGGGCCGGGTACGGGAATTTGCCGGCGGCGGCGGCTGCCGAATAGGAACTGTAAACCGTGAAACCAAACATCGCTGGCAATCCGGCATTGATGAAATTCCGGATGGTGTCCCTGAGCAACGGCCGCGCCATGCCGGCTGGGTCGAGCCGGTAATAATTCAACGCCTGATAATTCCCGGCAAAGGCGTAACAGAAGGCCGACGGCTCAACGTCAAACGCCGGCGTATTATAAGGCCAATACTGCTCCGGCGGAGCCCCAAAGAGCGTCAACGATTCCATGGTCGTGCGCAGAAACGCCCCGGTGTCCCCCGTCCAGCCCAGGAGATTGCGGGTGGTTTTGTAAAGGAACAAACGCGAAGCATCAATGTGCCGGCCAAACGCGCGCCGTTCAAAATATTCGAGAATCCCTATCCCCGCGTTGGCTGTGCAGGAGCCCAAAGCCCCTTGATTTTCCACCGGCGAACACCAGGCGCGCAGATCCGCCGTGGCAGGCAGGGACGGGGCTGCCGTCAGTCCATGCCCCTTGCCCAGGGCCTTCACGCCCTTAAGCACCACTTGGATCCGGTCGTGGCTCGCGGTGTAGTCTTGAATACTCGGGCGGTCGGGCACCCAGCCCATTCCAGGATGTTTCATCAGTTCGCTCATACGGTTTTAGTTTCTTTGGTTGTTTGCTGTTGATGAAGGAGGATCACAAACCACGACACTCAAACGGATCCGACGTGAACCGGCACAAGCCGGCCCGGATGCGGCCCGTCTGAAAATGCTTGCTACCTCCTTGGCCCCGACCCTAATGCGACTTAACCCCGCAGTCAAGCGGGAGCGCGACATCAACCGGTTCAACCCGGTTTCTTCAACCGCCAAGAGAAGATTGTTCTTTTGCCGGCGAACGGATACAAAGCAGCTCATTGAGATTCCAACGATCTATTTGCGTCAACACTCCATTGGACCCGCAGCAAACGGCGGTGCGGGACCAGTTCCATCCTTCAAGAATTGGAACCCCGTCCTTGCGCGCTGCCTCGCCTTGCCGGCGGTTGCCAAACTTGCTTGCCGCCATCCAACCTTGAAAAACACCCAATCAATCAGGGCGCTTTTTTGCATTCTACTTCTCGCAATCCGCACCTCTCCGGCAGCCGCGGGCAGCGAAGACCTGATCGAACTGAAGAAGGCCGGCGACACCCTCCGATTCACGGTCAAATCGACCGGCAAGGAATTCGCCTCAGTCATGCCTGATTCCTGGCAGGGAAACTTGCAAATCCTCTCCCCGGAGGGCGAAGAGTGCGGCGTCGCATGGCCCCATTTCCTGATGAATAGCGAGGGAAAATGGCTCGCCGACAAGATCGAATCTGAGGGGATGACACTCTTGGACTTCAAGGTTCTGCAGCCCGCGGGTCTCACGGTGGGATACCACGGGAACTGGCGATTCCGGGACTACTTTACAAGCAGTGAAACCCATTTCACCTGGTTCGACGCCGCCTTTTCCAATCAGGTGCATCTAGTCAAAACCAGACTTCAGGTCCTCAAGGATCTGGAAGATATCAACGCCATCTGGGTGGAATTCATGACCCGGGAGAACAGCCACCAGACCGCAGCCGCAAAAATCCGTGGCGGAACGGTGATCACCCTGGATGTTAGCCAGACCGGTCCCGGACAAAACATGCATTACTGGGATGATCAGGAAATCGTCCTTGGCGGCTGGGTTGCGATCTGCGGCTCTCAGAGCGGACACGCCGGCTCGGCAGTAATGATCCCGCTGGCGACCGGCTCAGGCTCCATGCGACCGCGAGTGAACAACGGGCATGTGGATAACATTGAGCTACACCTCTTGGATCCTCGCAAGCGCAACCCGCTGCGCCACGGGCAGGAGTTCTTCTTGGAATACCTGCTTATCGCGGGGCCCAACAGGCAGGACCGGGACTGGGTTGCTCCTGCGGTAAAACGAGCAAGAGCCTTCATGAAAAAACACAGAATACTCCTCACATCACACGAAGGAAGCGACCACGACCCTTCGAACCATCCGGCAGAACAGCATCTCTTCCACAGATATCCTTCGTCGAAATCCCAACCCCGACTGCAAACCGGGGCGCCGTAACGGCGGCATGAAAACAGTTCAGCCCGGCTGCTGATTTCCAGGCTAACGCCCAACCCCAGTCAAAAACCGGTGGACCCCCGCCAGGTCATCCGTGTTGATCAGGTCAACGTCGTTTTCGATCAGACCCGCCCAGAATTCCGGCCGGTCCGGCGCGCCCCAAAAACGCACCCTGCGGTTCTGCGCGTGGGCTTGAGCCACCAGTCCTTTAAGTTTCAACCTGTCGGCGGACGGCATCGCCCCCTCCCCACGCCACTGGAAACCTCCGCTCCAATCGCTGCTGATCCACGGCACCAGTTCCGCCGACACTCCCCCCTTCAAATCGGTCAGATCTCCATCCAGCGCCGCCAGACGGGTCTTTTCACCCTCAAACATCTCCTTGCTGCGATGTCCCGTGATGATCACCGTGATGGCTCCGGTTTGTTTCTTTTCTCCGGAATAACTGGTGAGCAGATTGGAATACGACAGGAGAACCGTATGCAAGAGGGGATAACTGGCATGCCAGTCGGTTTTCAGCTCCACCAACAAAATGAATTCCGGCCCGTCGCGATAGACATGTCCGCGGTTTAACCGGATCCGCCCGCGCAAAGGATCAAGATAGAGGGCCTGCAAGGTACGGCCGGGCTGGGCTTGGGAACGGGTATGGGCGACCAAGAGTTGGCCGTCCACCGGAAACACATCGGCCTCCACACTGCAAAACCCCTGCTCCAGTGCGTCCAGCAAGGGCCGGGCATGGAGATAATCGTTGTGGGCGTGGGCTCGGGTGAGCGGCACAGAGGCGGCCAGCCCGACAGATGAATCCAGCCCCACCAAGGCGAGCATGAAAATCGCAACCGGAAATTTCCAAATAGTCATCGTCTTCAAGAATAAGGGGCACCGGACGCTTGGTTCAATGGGAATTCCCAGCCGATAAAAAGACACTTGCAGAATCAAAAGCCGACCACCAACGCCCTTCACGCTTTCCAGTTTTTCCTTTCTCTTTCAAACGCCATATGGGCAGAATGTTTATCGATTCAACCCATTAAAAACAACCCGGACGAAGTTGTTTTTCAATCCGCACCCATCCTCCGTTTTCCGCACATCCTGTCCTCAACCCGCCATCAGACAGCGCAGAAGGCCCTCCAACCTTGGGGCCGAAAGAGGGCCGCAATTCAAACCCCTGGCCTCGATCAGAAGGCAAAACGGATCCTTGGTTCTCCCTCTGCTATGACAAAGCAATCTGCCCGCCTTGCCGGCATGCGTGTAGGAGATGATGCAAAAAAACCACGTTGTCGCATTCCAAATAGCTCATCACGCCGCCCATCCGCGAAAAACTCTTGCAGAACCGCAGATAGTAGGCCGGATTGTCCTTGGGCGGCTCACCCCGGGTCCAGTCCCACTGCCCGCCATCCTGCAGGTCCACCACATAGATGGAATGATCCTGAACGATCTTGCGCCCGGCCTGCAGGCGCAGATTGTTGACACAGCTCAAACTCTTCTCAAACACCTGCGGCGCCATAATGGCCGACCCCACGGACAGCACCACACCACCGTCCAAGCCATCCACAGCCCGACCGAGCAGGCGGAAATCGGTGTCAGCGGCCCTGCCAATCACCGCACCGCGAAACATGGGATGGCAGGCAATGATGTCGTAGCCGATACCCGGGTGCACGGTGAGGGGCACGCCACGCCGGTTGGCATTGGCTAAAACGCTTGTTTGCTTCCAGGGATGTTCCACCCGGACCGGGCCGCTGGGCAGTTTGTGTTTGACCATCGCCCGGAGCAACTCGGCCCGGGCCGGTGTGAGGGCATGGGCCGGCTCGTCGCAAATCGATTGTTTGAGAGATTGCGGGGTGGGCAATTTGACGCCGTCCTCCTCAATAAACCGGCCCAGACTCTCGCCGTAACCCTGACGCCGTAGCGCGCCGGCCAGCAGGGCCAGATGCAGATTTCGCCCCGTCTCATCCCACGTGCCAAAAGTGCCTGTGGGAACATTGCTGCGAACGCTTTCCTCAGTCCGCCCCAAAAAAGCCAACTCCCAGTCGTGAATGCTCCCCGCCCCGTTGGTGGCCAGATGCGTCACCCAGCCCCCGTCCACCAGCGCGTTGACCAGACGATGCGCACCGTTTTTAATCAGATGTGCCCCATACATCAGAATCACTCCGGCCTTGTCCCGCCGGGCCTCGAGAATTTTCCGCGCGCAATCCCTTATCACCGCCCGCCGCTGCGCGGCACAGGCCGGCGGGAGCTGGTCCGGATCCACGAGGATGTCTTCCACGCGACTCAAACTGGTCCGCTGGGCCAGCGGAAGCACTTTAAGCTGGCTCAGGTCAAGCGGGGGCGGCAGGTGTTTCATAGTTCGAGATAGCTTCGGGCGTCCGCCTAGCCGGGCGGAGCGAAACATTTGCTGGTCAGATAACGCGCTCTGGCTTAAATGTCAATGCCGGTGGCACCCCAAACTGGGGCATCAACAACCGCCCGACGCCTATTTTAATGCCAAACCTCCTCATTCATCCCCGTGATGAACTCCTGCAAACCATGGAGCGGATCTACCGCTATCGCATGACCACCACCTCCGGGGGCAACCTCTCCATACGCGAGACCGACGGCCGGATCTGGATCACCCCCGCCCGGGTTGACAAGGGCGGGTTGCGCCGGGAAGACATCGTTTGCGTGCACCCCGACGGCAGGGTGGAAGGCGCGCACCCACCCTCCTCGGAATTCCCATTCCACCGCGCCATCTATGCGGCACGCCCCGAACTTCGCGCCATCGTCCATGCGCATCCAGTGGCTCTCGTGGCGTTCAGTATCTGTCGGCAGGTGCCTGACACCCGATTGCTGCATCAGGCCCGCAGCGTCTGCGGCGAGGTGGGACTGGCCCCCTACGCCCTGCCTGGCAGCACGGCTTTGGGCAATCACATCGCCGGCTTGTTCGCCCGCGGCCATTCCTGCGTGGTCATGGAAAATCACGGCGTAGTGGTGGCGGGCGAAAATCTCCCCGCTGCCTTCCAGCGATTCGAGACCTTGGAATTCACCGCCAAAACCATCCTCAAGGCCCGAATGCTTGGCGGAGCGCGCTATTTGACCGAAGCCCAACTCGCCCTACCCCACCGTCACACACAGCCCCAACCGACCTTTCAACGACAACCGGCCTCCAGTGCCGAAAAAGAACTCCGCCGACAGCTCTGCGACTTCGTGCGCCGCGGCTACCGCCAACGCCTACTCATCAGCACGGAGGGCAGCTTTTCAGCCCGGCTGGATTCCAACTCCTTTCTCATCACGCCTTTTGGCAGCGACCGGCACACACTCAATCTTGAGGATCTCGTGCTGGTGCAAAATGGCGCCGCGGAAACCGGAAAAACCCCCAGCCGGGCCAACCGGGCCCATGCCGCCATTTATTCCCAACACCCCGAAATCCACGCCATCGTCAACGCCTATACCGTCAACGCCACCGCCTTCAGCGTCAGCGGCGCAGCCTTGGATTCCAGAACGATCCCCGAGAGCTATATATTCCTGCGCGAAGTGGGCCGGATCGCGTACGGTTTGCAGTTTGAAAACACGGCCCAGCTCGCCGCGCAGATTTCACCGCAGCGACCCGTGGTCCTCTTGGACAACGACGGTGTCCTGGTTTGCGGCACCGGCATTCTGGACGCTTTCGACCGCTTGGAGGTGCTGGAATCCACCGCGGAAGCCCTCATCAACGCCGGTCATCTCGGCCCCATCACCCCCATGTCCGACGTGGTGATCCATGAATTAACCAATGCGTTTTTGAAATAGCGGACGTCGTTTTCAAGCCTCAGGACAGTGGCGCTATTCCTAGCCTGCAACATTTTATGCTTTGAATTTTGGAGCTCAACCCTTCGGGGATGACATTGGTGATGGGATGCTTCAGGTAGGTAAACAGATTGTCCAAGTGACGCCTGAGCTTTCTTGAAGCTTCAGAGGAGCGACCTGTCTATAGCAACCGGTCCAAAACAAATTCCAAGCTCCGTAGGAGCGGCACAAACGGCAGATGCGCAATCCAGGCAAATCCAATTTATCTTGCGCGTGTTCCTCGCCCTTACCGCTTACCACTTGGCCGCCCTATGGAGCTGGGAAAGATTTTTTGGATGGACGCGAATGTATAGACAGGTCCTACCCCCGGCACTTGAAAGCAAGGGCCAAAAAACACCTCAGTCGCTACTTTACCCGTTATGACATCTAGTATTTGGCATCGGCTAGGTCACCCCGCAACAAGCCCATGAAAGCCTGCGGCCAAACATCGTCGAGCAACGACGCGTAAAAAATCTGCCCAGCGCGCCCGGCACCGGGAAGAAAACCAAAAGCAGAAAACCGGCCCGTAAAAACAAACCAAACAACAACGCCGACCGACCTTTTAGCGCAACCAAACCGCGCTTGGGGTCATTGATTCAAAAACGCGCCGGAATTGCATTTCCGGGCCCCGCAAAAACCGCCAAAAGTTAGGCATTAAAAAGCTTGCCAACAGTTGTGGGATTTGGAAAGATAAGTCTGGTCTTAGCTGGATAAATTAAAGTAAAAGATTGCCGATTAATTAGCTTAAATGACCTCTAAATCAGACTGCAATCATTCGGCCCAGTCTTTAATGTCAACCACGGGCACGGTCCTCGGATGTTTCCAGATTTGGGGGATTTCTTTGATTGCGGCAACCCTCTTTAGCCAAGTCACCCAAGCCACCCAAGCTCCCCTTTACGACAGCATCGTACGCAGCACGCAGGGAGGCTCCGCCAGCGCAAACAAAGGGACTTGGTTAGCAAACCAATTCAACACCGATGGGATCGTGTATCAACTTCAGTCCGTTGTCCTCAACTTCTCGACAACACCGTTTGGCACCATCGCTGTTGATATTTATTCCAACGCAGCTGGATCGCCGGGCTCAAATCTGGGAACCCTAACAAATCCAAGTGGCTTTTCAACCGGAACCAATGCATTCATCGCCAACAACATATCCACCCTCCAAGCTGACAGTGCTTTCTGGGTGGTACTAAGAGGCGTTGGCGACGGCACGGCGAATTGGATATGGACAAGCGACAACCCCACTGGTGTCGGAGACTCTACGCACAGTAATCTTTCGCTAGACAGTGGAGCGACTTGGCAAGGAACCTCGTCGGGAACCCCTTACATGATGCAAGTCAACGCCACCCCGGCCATCATCCCCGAGCCATCCATCTGGGCAATTGGACTCTTCGCCCTCGGTTTCACTGCGATCGCCGCCCGCCGCTGTTGCTAGCCCGCATTTTCTGTTACACCGCGACGGCGCGCGCAGAGTGGCGCGCCCTACCTGTTTAGTTCACACCCACCCCACAGAGGCTGGGTTGCGAGTATCCGACCGGCGGATCCATGCCTCAGGGTGCGCAGATTTCCTGATCAAGAAGGTTCGGATGTCTTGGCCCGCTACCTGACCCAGGCTTGCGGTGTGAGGTTTTTCACCTCGGCAGTGCTCACGGTTCCAATCCTAGGC
>CAIQOK010000036.1 GCA_903873415.1 uncultured Verrucomicrobiota bacterium
CTTGCACGGCGCGCATGAGGGCGCTGAGATTGCGCCAGGTCAAGTCCTCCTTCCCCTCCATGACGTGAGGCTCAAGCAAATCGGCGAGCCGCAGAAAGGCGGGGTCCAGAAACCGGCCGAGATTCATCTGGCGGACGGTGTTGACCGCCCCGGGGCGGGCTTCGGGTTGCTGGAAACGGGAAAACTGACGCACCAGTTCCCGCACCAGCGACACCGGCAAGATTTCCGCGCGGCCCCCCATGACCCGGGTTAATTCGCGGGGGCGGGGAGTGAGCGTCAGCGGCAGGATTTGATCGGTCCAGTCGCGGGGCAGCAAGTAAAGCACGCGCACTCCCTCCTCCCCAAACCACGATTCCTGCCAGGTTTCCACCATGGCCCGGGCTTCAGCGGGGTACAGTCCCGCGCTTTGCAGGCTCTGGGCCACGCTTTCGCCAAGGGCGGGAAGCGTCTCCGCCAGGCTGCGCAGGCCAGTAGCTGACGGGAGGGCCACGGTTTGGGTGTCCCCGGCCGGGAGCGCTTCCAGGCGCGTGAAGGCCGCCCGTCCGTGGTGGACCGTCAATAGATAAGCTTCGAGCAAGGGGGCCTTGCCGGTATTCCGGAGGTTCAGCGATTGACCGGTGGCGTCCGATTTGACCTCCAGTGGGGTGGAAAAGTTGCCGACGCCCCGGTAGAACAGAAATTTCTCCGCTTCGGATTTTTTCTGGCCGCCCAAACCACCGGGAGAACGGAGCAGGGTGGCGTCCGTGTGGCGGGCGGCGAAGTATTCGAACTTCTGACCCGCAACGGGGGCGGGCGGTGGGGCGGCGGTCGATTGGCCATTGGGGAGCAGGTTCACCCCCTGCCATTCGATGAAGCTGTTGGTGGCGGTTGAGGGGATGTTGGGCAAGGGCAGATTGGGCCCGTAGCCGGCCAATTGCGGAAACCATTCGGTGACCTGGCCTTGCGGAAAATCGACTTTGACGTCCACGGAACGCTCCTTGGGCGAATAGAAGTAGATCACGGGGGTTTCCATCCGCTCCAGCCAGAGCCCGTCCGTTTTGCCCGCCAACATCAAGGCGGCCTTGTCGAGGGTGCGGTCGTTGAACGGGTGATTGCGGGAGTAAACAAATCCCGGGAGCCGGGAGGTGACGGCGGAATTCCAATAGAGCACGACGCCGTCGGATCCCTGCACGGAGGTGAAAGTGCCCCATTCGTGGGCGACGTAGCCGGAATCCGGTGGATCGGCGGCGAGGCACGGGGTCGACGGAAGCAATAGTGAAGCGGTGAGCAATAGTGTTTTCATAAGCATAGTCTACCGCGGTAGACGCGGGAAGTTGTCAGCCAGCGGCAAAGAAATTGTAATAAATTTGTAAAAACTTTGTGGTTTGGCAATTTTCCGGAAGAGATGATGCACGATCAACGGTGGTCAAAAGGAGACAGCTCGGCAGCGCGGAGAATCCGTCCGGGTGGCGGCAGATCCGGGGGACTTACCACTGGTCAAGTTCCAGCGGTCTTTCAGGATTCGATCTCTCGAGATGGGTGGCGGGACGCGGGCGCGCATTTCATCCAAGCTTCGTGTAAGTCGCGTGGGGGAGTTCCCCCCATAGGGCTTTCCGGGCTGGAACGATAAGATTTGTGTGGCAGATATTGCCTTTATGAACCCGCAAATACTCACCGATACCGCCAACAAACTGGTCGCCGCCGACAAAGGTTTGTTGGCGATGGATGAAAGCACTCCCACCTGTAACGCACGATTTGGCAAGCTGAACGTCCCCCAGACGGTGGAATCCCGGCGGGCATACCGGGATTTGATC
>CAIQOK010000037.1 GCA_903873415.1 uncultured Verrucomicrobiota bacterium
ATTATTGAGACTCGCATAATAGAGTGACATCAAGGCCACAATTCAGCTTGGGTATAGCAGGCGGCAATAATCAGCCGGCGGCGGCGCATACGGCGCAGTGCGGCTGTGGCTTCAAAACTGAGTTCCCAGGCTTGCGTGGCGACCAGATTGGCAATCTCATGTGTTTTGAGATGCCCCCACATATACTCGACCGGATTGAGTTCGGGCGCGTAAGCCGGCAGCCGTTCGATTACGAGGCGACCTTTGGTGGCGGCCACATGGTTTTTGACCAGCAGGCTCCGGTGGATTGGTGCGCCATCCCAGAGGACCAATATTTTCCCGGGAAGATGGCGCTGAAGATGGCGCAGAAACTCGACGACTTGGAGGCTCTTGATGCTGCCGGCATGAATCTGGAAATAGAACCGCCAGAGCGCCAGACCCCCGATGATGGAAAGACTTTTCCAGTTAAAGGTCTCATGCAACACCGGGGTTTTTCCGCGTGGAGCCCAAGTGCGGGCGCGCGTGGGGCGGGTGCTCAACCCGCTTTCGTCAATAAAGACGATGGTTCGCCTTTGCTGCCGGGCCTTTTTTTTAATGCCGGCCACTCCGTCCGCTGCCAGCGGCGGATTTTCTGTTCGTCGCGCTCCACTGCCCGGCGTTCGGGACGTTGGCAACTGAAACCACTGGCTCCAAGCAACCGCCAAACATGACCCGGATGATACCCCACCCCAGTCAGGTCTTCGATGAGCGACGCGACGCGTGGCAAAGTCCAGAGCGCCGTCTTGTAACCGTGAGCGACCGGGCCAGCCAGCAACGCTTCGGTGACTTGCTGAGTTTGCGCCACCGTCAGCTTGGCCTTGGGTCCCGCCGGCCCCTTGCTCGCCAACGCCTGACTTCCGCCTTGATCCCAGGCGCTTTTCCAGCGGTAAGCCACCTGTCGCGCGACGCCGAGACGGCGGGCGACATCGGGGGCGGAACATTCTTTGGCAAACAGCTTGCCAGCCTTTTTACGGCGCTTTTCCATCGCAGCATGATCTCGCGTCTTCGACATGCCAAAACTATACAGGGACAACCAAGACGTGTCACCCTATTATGCGAGCCTCAATAAATCCTGGACCCGGTTGAATTTGACAATGAGCACGCCCGGAAAAAACGCCGCCAGTGATGGTGATATAGCTCAAATCGTTTGCTGATCCGTAAGCAGGGGTGATGGAGGTTATCACCGGTTGAGCAACGGCTGAAACAACAGCCAGAAATGCCGCACTGAGGCAGGAGAATAAGGAGCGTTTCATGCTGGCAGGGCTGCGCTTAAACTTTCCTCCCCGGTCATTTCCACAGAATAGGTTTCTCCCAAGCACTTGCGATTTATAACCGAAAGCGTCTTGGAATTCAATTTGTGCGCGAAACCACTTGCCTCCCTTTTCCATCTCCCGGCACATTAGCCCCCGATGTCTCTGCCTTATAAAATCGCCACGCTGCTCTACTGCTTCAACGAACGCGATGAAGTGCTGCTTTTGGAACGGCTTCAGGCACCCAACCAAGGCCTCTGGAGCCCTCCCGGTGGAAAATTAAAGACTGAGACAGGGGAATCACCTCATGCCTGCGCCTGCCGCGAGGCGGAGGAGGAGATGGGGCTGAGCCTTGCGCCCACGGATCTGCATCTGACCGGATTGGTGAGCGAGCATGGCTATCAGGGGCAAAGCCATTGGTTGATGTTTCTCTTTGAAGTCCGACCCAAACTGACCGCGGTCCCTCCGCCATGCGTGGAGGGACGCTTCGCCTTTTATTCCCGTCCAATGCTCGCAACCCTTGCGCTGCCGCGAACCGACCTGGAGAAGCTCTGGCCCTGGTTTTGGGCGCACCGCGGCGGATTTTTCGCCGCACACTGCCGGTGCCAACTGGATGAAACCCATGAATGGACCCTCGCGGAGTCCAGGTTTTTGGAGTTGGCACCATCCGCCAATACGCTTTCATCCCCTCCCCTGCACCCTTCGCATCACGACCGATCTTATGGAAGAACCCATCATTGATCTGCAGAGTGACGACTATTTCATGGGCGAGGCCTTGCGCCAGGCGGTAAAGGCTTATGAGCGAGAGGAGGTTCCCGTCGGCGCGGTCGTCGTCCGGGCCGGCCGCATCATCGCCAGGGCTTTCAACCAGGTGGAGTTGCTCAAGGACGCCACCGCGCATGCGGAAATGCTGGCCTTGACGCAGGCCGAGCAGGCCGTGGGCGACTGGCGGCTGACCGACTGCACTCTTTATGTAACAAAGGAGCCCTGCCCGATGTGCGCCGGAGCAATTGTCCATGTGCGGTTGGCGCGGGTGGTGTTCGGTGCGGGTGACCCGAAAGGCGGAGCTGCGGGCGGAGCACTGAACCTGTTGCAGTTTCCAACGCTCAATCACCACTGCCAGATCACCAGCGGGGTGTGTGAGCCGGAGTGTCGCAACCTGTTGCGCGACTTTTTCGCCGAGCAACGGGCCAACCGCAAGCCCCGGGACGCTGGATCCTCCCCGGTCGGCGGTGCCGGACAACCGGATTCCTCCCACTGACCGGCAAATCACTGCAGATCACCGTTGCCTCGTTTCTCCCCCTCACCTAGAATCGCAAACCGATGCCCGAGTCTCGCTACATCGCAAAAAAACTCAACCCGGTGCCTTACGGAGGAGAGTCCAAGGCAGGCCTTCCCGAATTGCCACCAGGCCGCCCGCCGGAGTTCGCGGCGCGCTGGACGGCCCGATCACGTGCGCATCTTTCGAAATTTGTGCCGTATCTGACCAAACGCTGCGGCCTGGAAATCCGCGGCCGCGTGCTGGAGATCGGCGCGGGGATCGCCTGGTTCAGCGCTGAAATCTCCAAGTTGCCCGCGGTGGTGGAGGTGGTGGCCACCGATGTATCGGCCCGCCGCCTTCAAGAGGAGGCCCCTCAGATGTTCAAATTGCTTGGAGCGCGCGAAGCCAAAATCACCCGCATGCCGGCGGATTTCTACCGGCTCGACTTCCCCGACAACCACTTTGATTTCGTGGTCTGCTCCGCGCTGCTCAACCATGGGGTTAATGTGCCGCAAGTCCTGCGTGAGGCCCGCAGGGTGCTCAAATCGGGAGGCCGCTTTATCGCCATCCGCGAACCGGTCAAACCCCTCGTCAAATCCGCCAGAACACCCAAATCCATTGTTCCGGATCGGAGCAAACCGTTCTATTCACTCGACGAATACAAGCAGTTCTTTACCGCCGCCGGCTTGGATCTGGGCGTCAAGCGGGTCAACCTCTCCAGCGGATTCAAATATTATTTCAATCAGATCGTCAACGGCTTGACCCATGTCCGTTGTGCCTTGGTAGGAACCAAAGTCGGAAAACTTTAGCCCTTTCCCACACACCCCATCGGTGCGGCCTTGGATTGAGTGGCCTTCTGTTCGCACCCGTTTGGCCGCCGGAAAACCGCGGGAACATTGATACCGCAACTCCACATGGTGGGACGCCGGCTTTGAACCCCTTTGCAAAGCCAGCACTCGGGTTTCCAGCAAACTCCCGTTGGCCGGACGTCGGAATGTTTCCAACTTCGACCTTGCCAGACAGTAGCGACCTCTTAGATTGGCATTTTAACCAAACAACCGATCCAGACCAACAGTATGATAACAACCCCAGCATGGCCGATAGAGGCCCTTCTTTTTGCTGTTCTTCCAACGGATCGAAGTTCTTTCTGGTTTGTTTGTGCGGGGCTTGGCGCCGTGGGCTTGAGTTGTCTGGATCTCATTTTGCGGGATTCATGGCTCCGTCGCAAAAAGTTGAGCTGGTTAATGAAGTCTGTGGAAAGATCCCGCAGGCACGCCAGACAAGCCGCCCCCAAGAAAACCTTCAACTCATGATCCCGCCGCCCATCCACCCCCATTCAGCGACCGCTGTTTATGTCGGTCTTGACGTGGGAGGCAGCAAGTTGCTGGTGGCCAGTGCCGACGGACAAGGCCGGATTTTAAAGAGGGTTCAGGAAGACACGCCCCGGGAATTGGCTGCGGGGCTGCTCGCCCTGAACCGGATGATTCACTCTGTAGCCGGCGGCCTCAGGCCAGCCGGTATGGGAGCAGCCATCGGAGGACCGCTCGACTGGCAGCGAGGTGTGGTGTCTCCCCTGCACCAACCCGAATGGCGGGACGTGGAGCTGAAAAAACTGATGGAATCCCGCTGGAACTGTCCCTTCTCTGTGGATGTGGACACAAACGCGGCGGCATTGGGTGAATATTATTTCGGAGGCGAACGGGCGGCACGCCTGCTCTACCTGACCCTGAGCACCGGGATGGGCGGAGGGTTCCTCGTGGACGGCTGTATTTATCGCGGCAAGCAGGGAGGCCATCCTGAGGTTGGGCATCAGAGTGTTAATTTCCAATGCCAATATCCCGACAGAATATCCTGTGCCTGCGGTGCCGCGGATTGCCTTGAAGCGCTTGTTTCTGGAAATGGCATCCGCCGCATCTACGGCAAACCGGCCGAGCAACTCAATCCAGCCGCATGGCTGGAGGTGGCCTACAACCTCGGGCAGGGGCTGCGCAACCTGGCTGCCGTCTACCTTCCAGATGTCATCGTCCTTGGCGGCGGAGTGTCGATAGGCGGCGGTCAATCGTTGATCGACGGGGCCACAGCGGTCATGCGTCAGCACCTGCGCATAATCCCATCCCCCCTGGTGCGCTTGAGCCGGCTGGGTTATGACACCGCTCTGATGGGGGCTTTGGCATTAGCGCTGCGAAGCCCCGCTGCGGCGATGGCGGAGAAAAAGGATTTCGGCACGCATTGAGCCTCAGCTGACAGCAGTCTTTAATTCGGTTGTCCACGCCCGTTTATTATCATGAAACCACTCTTCTCCTCTTCCAACAGCGCCGAAATCGGACTGATCCGCAGCCGGCTGCAGGCTGCCGGAATTGACTGTGAACTGCGCAACGAACATTTGTTTGCCGCCTTGCCCGGCGCGCCTTTTTATCCGGAGCTCTGGATTTTGAATGATGAAAACTTTGACGAGGCCGCTGAACTACTCAGGATATGGCACGAGACACCTGCCAAATCCGACATGGAAAAAACTTGAACTGCCGGCTGAGAGAGTCCTCCCCAACCTGGCTTTTTCCAATCAAGGTTGACCGAAAGACCTGACAAATATGAAGGGGGGGGGACAGACCTGGTTTGGAGCGCTTTATAACCATGCCCGATCGGCAGCCCTCTTTTGGCATGAGCCTGTTGCACAGGTCAAACCAACGTGCGCTGATCCGGCACCCACCGGTTGGCGGCTGTTTTCGGTTCGCGAATTCAGGAACGCCGGCCCGAGGCCGCGGGGGCCCCTTCCCAAGCGGTGCCGGGTGGCAGTTCTTCGCCCTTGACCACAAGAGATAACGGCCCCAGTCGGACTCCGTCACCCACACGGGTGTTATAAAGAATAATGCTCCGGGCGCCTACGGTGACCCGCGCCCCAATATCCACACGTCCGATTTTCATCACCCGGTCTTCAAACAAATGGGTTTGCGGACCGCACCAGGCGTTGAGTTCCGCTTCATCCCCAATCCGGACGCAATCAAATTCCGTCAGATCGGTGGTGTTGAGATAAACACCCCGTCCGATTCTCGCGCCGAGCAGGCGCAGGGCCCAAGGCAGCAGCGGGGTGCCGCGCAACATGTCCAGAAAGTTGCGGACGGCGAGCGATTCATACAGATTCGTCACCGCTTCACTGATCCACACAAACGGGGTCCACATCGGAGCGGCATGCGGGCGGTAACGGCCGATAAGAAGCCATTTCAAAGCGACAACGACGAGAAAAGAGGTCAGCCCATAAAGGCAGCCGGCCAAAGCCAGGGCCCCGGCCACCGCCAGACCCCAGCCTTCACGCGCTGCCAGCGGCATGATTAAAATCACGATCAGGTAACCGGTGGCGATGACTGCGGCGAGCGGCAGAACGATTCGCAGGGCTTCGATGGTAGCCCGCGCCGCGCGCCGTCGGCGGGAAGGACGGAAGGTGAGTCGCTCTGCAAAACCCTCCAGTTGTTCCCGGGCCGGCAACAGCAATGGGGGCGAGCCCATCCAGATCTGGCCGGATTGAAGTCGGGCGTTGGCCGGAACTCGGGTTTGCACGCCGATCAGAACATCGTCGGGCACCATGGCGCCATCAGATACGTAGGCACCGTTGCCAACAAAAGACCGGTTCCCGATCCGGGTCGGCTTCAAAATCATCCAACCACCACGCACCTCTTCATCGCCCAGCAGTGCGCCATCGGCCACAAAGCTGTCCGCGCCCAGACTCAGGAGTTCGGGGATCATTCCCTCCGCCGTGGAAACCTCGGCGTTGGCACCGACCTTGGCACCCAGCAACCGCAACCAGAGCGGCGCAAAAACCGAGGCATAGAGGCCGTGCAGCACTTGCAGGCTGCTGTCCAGAATCAGGGCCATGAATTTTTTCCGCCAGAACGCCGGGCTGTGGATGGAAAACATCCCCGCCGTTTGCTTCGGCAACCCCCACCGCAATCCCGCCGTCAGGCACAAAGTCAGTCCCACAAACAGGGTGGCGGCCGGAACGGCCAGCAGGAACACAAGACCAAAGGCGCTCAGCGGCTGCACATTGGCCTCAAAAATATCCAGCCAATGCGCATCCAGCCAGTCGATCAACATGAAGGCGGGAAAAGTGGGAAGGAAAAAGAGCACGGCGACGACGACTGCGCTGGCGGCAAATCCCAACGCGTGCACAGCGTGCCTCAGGGGTGTGATTTCGGGCCGGGCCGGCAAAGGTTCCACCATCTCCAATGATTGGCGGGCGGGCGACCCCTCCCAGATTTCACCTGCAGGGATTTCCCGGCCCGCTGCCAGCGCGGATAACCCGCCCAACCGCGCCCCCAGCCCCAGCCGTGTGTCATTCTCCAGAACCGCATAAGAATCCACCACCGCATTGCGCTCCAGATGGACCGGCCCGAGAATGAGCCAACCGCCTTCAACGCGGGCATTTTCAATATTCACAAACGAACCAATGCTCACCCCGTCATCGATCCTCAACAATTCTGGCGCGCCCAGAGTCAGTGTATCTACCATCACATCCCGGCCCACCTTCGCGCCAAGAGCGCGAAGATACAGCGGCATCCAAGGTGTGGCGGCCAGCCAGTGAAGATCGGGCAATTCGGAAAACTTTCCGGCCAGCCACCAACGAAAATAAGTCACGCCCCAAAGGGGAAAACGTCCGGCAGGCAGCGACCCGGCCAGCCACCGCTTGCCCGCCACCGCAATGGCGAAGTTGGCCAACTGCGCCAGCAGAAAAGTGCCCAGTGCCCACATCACGGCCCTCCCGATACTGTCGCTCGGATCCCCGGTCAGATAATGATAGACAAAAAACGGGGCCAGCCAGTCAGCCATGTGCATCAAGATGAAGAACGGAATCACCGCGGCCTGAGCCAGACCGCACAGAAGCCGGCGGCACAGCGGTGTTTCCGCACGCGGTGCCCCATCCGCCTCCGGCTTCTGGAGCCGGACCTTGGACATGGCTCTGGCGATGCCGTCCAGTCGCCGTTCGCGGTAAATTTCCTGAACACTAAATCCGGCGTAAAGGCGGTCGCCGCGCAGGTTCGAAACCAGCCGCGCGGCCAATAGCGAGTGCCCCCCCAGATCCGCAAAGAAGTCCGCTTCCGGCCGGAGTTGATGTCCGGGAAAGAGCCTCCTTAACGCCGCAAAGAGAAACGCCTCGTCCTGGTCGCGCGGCTCCAATTCTTCCTCTGTGGGGGGCGCAGCGACGGTCAGCGGCAGCCCGCGCAGAACGGCATGATCCGCCTTCCCGGAGAGGAGCCGCGGCAAATCGGCCACCAGCTCAACATGAACCGGCACCATATAGGGCGGCAGCTCCGCAGCCAGCCTCTGACGCAAGCCCCCAGGCGTCAGCCTGTGATTCTCCGGAACCACGGCAAAACCGACGATTTGATCCAGCCCACCCAGCGAACGGATGACTACGGCCGCCGCGGTCACACCGGATTGCCTGGTCAGCACGGCGGCGATTTCGTCCAATTCCACCCGGAACCCCCGGATTTTAACCTGATTATCGGCGCGACCCAGGCAATATGCCGGCCCGCCGGGCTCGATCCGGGCCAGATCACCCGTGAGATACATTTGCTCCTCGTCGCTGTTTTGGGCTGCGGGATTGTCGACAAATTTTTCCGAAGTCAAATCGGGCCGTCCCAGATAGCCCAAAGCCAGACCCGGTCCGAAAACGCACAATTCGCCCACCCGCCCCGCGGGTAAAACCCGGCGTTGCTCATCGACCACCAGCAAACCGTAATTGGGGAGCGGATAACCGATGCTGACAGGTTGGCCTGGATGCAACTCCGCCAAGCTCGCAGAGACGCAGGCTTCCGTGGGACCGTAGGTGTTAAAAACCCTAACACCCGGACGGCTCAGACGTTGCGCCAATGCGGACGGGCAGGCCTCGCCACCCAGGTTCACAAGCCTTACGCCCCGCGGCAGTTCCGGCAGAATCCCCATCAATGTTGGCACGGCGTGAATCACGCTAATGCCCTGCTCCAAGAGCGCCTGAACCACTTGATCAGGATCTCCGACCACCTCGGGTGGCGCCACCCAAAGCGTGGCGCCGACAAGATAGGCTATCCAAATTTCCTCAAACGACATGTCGAAGGCGACGGAGAATCCCTGATAAACCCGGTCCTCTTCCCGAACTCCGAGCAGGGTGTTTTCCGCCCGCAGGAAATGACAGATGCTGCGGTGGCTAATGACGATGCCTTTGGGCTGCCCCGTGGAACCA
Organism: uncultured Verrucomicrobiota bacterium; assembly: GCA_903873415.1. Classification (GTDB taxonomy): domain Bacteria; phylum Verrucomicrobiota; class Verrucomicrobiia; order Limisphaerales; family CAIQOK01; genus CAIQOK01. The sequence goes on from CAIQOK010000037.1 coordinate 8,741, forward strand.
GATGTGTAAATCACGTAGGCCGGGTCGTCCGAAGCTGCGCGGGGGCCCGACGGCAGATCCTCTTCCATCTGCAAATCTTCCAAAGCCCAGACCGGCACGGATATTTGTTTGAGTCGCGGCAGCCATTGGCGGCAGGTGACCAGGCCACGCGCTTGAGCTGACTTCAGACAGGTCTCAATCCGGTCCACGGGAGTATCGGCATCAAAGGGCAGCCAGGCGGCGCCGCTTTTGGTGATGCCAGCCTGCGCGATCAGCAAATCCGCCCCACGGGGAAGAAACAGCCCGCAAACCGTCCCGGGCCCCGCTCCACGGCTTGCCAGAGCCGCACCCACAATGTCGCTGCCGGAATCCAGTTCGCCGTAAGTCACGACCCGCCCCCTCCAAATCAAAGCGGGCTGCAAGGGCCGCCTCCGTGCGGTGAACGCTAAAACATCAGAGAGACACTCGCTGAGCAGAAGATTCGGCCGCCGGGATCCGCGCAACACAGATGGCTCAAGCGCAGCCGCAATCAGGGGCGGGGCGGGCGGGGTTGAATCGCAATTTTTCACGTCTTCCGTCTGTTAATCCGGCTCCGGAGATTCGAACAACGCCAAACTCAATCACTGGCATCGATCCCTCGGGTGTTAAAACCAAGACGCCTACAATTGGAGGAAGGTTACGGGGCGATATGTGAAACTTGAAGACCGGCGGTGGAGTTCGACAACAGGTCAGATGACCTTTGATCAGTGTTCACGAGGAAAAACCACCTTCTTCCCGATACGGTTGAACCGACTGAACACGCCAATGACACCCGCTTTGCGCAGCGCATTGCCCCACTTTTGGAACAACCCGCAGACCGGACTGACCGGGGACAAACCAAGGTGATTGGAATCCGGTGATCAACAAGGCCCGGCGGAAGAATGATTTTTTACTACCGGATAACCAAGCCCAGCAAATTAGCACGAGGCACCGGACCGTAAACACGGCTGTCGAGACTCTGCCACCGGTTGTCGCCCATGACGAAAAACTGTTCCGGACCGCATGTGAATTTCTCCTCATGAATCCGCCTTCCAGTGAAAGTCGACATCCGGGGTGCCAGGTAAGGCTCGTCCAAAGGCCGCCCGTTCACATTCACTTTCCCCTCATTTAAATGCACCGTCTCTCCGGGCATCGCGATGATGCGTTTCACGGCGATGACCCCATCCGTGGGGTCCTTAAGCACAACAATGTCTCCTCGGTGCGGCGAGTGCATATGAAGAATCCAGCGGTTGAGAAAGTAGTGATCCGCGTTCCTGAGCGTGGGCAGCATACTCACGCCTTGAACCTCCACGGTCTGGAGAAAATAGTGGCTGATCACCAGATAACTGCCCACCGCCAAGGCGGCAACCACCAACGCATGGCAGATCTGCGAAAACCAGGGAACCGGGCGGGAACGAATCTGAGCACCGACATTGTCGGAACTGGGAGCCACAACCTTTTCGCCGGGAGCAATGTATAATTCCATATCGTCAATGTCTTGCCTGCTCTGTTCTTTAGCCAAACTACGCCACGCAAAAAACAGCCACAAGCATTGGGTCTTAGGGGGAGTTACGGAACCGGATCAGGGATTCCCCCGGGATCTGGGCCGCGGCTTGACCCGGGGATGCAGGCTGGGAGCGGCACCAAACTTCACTTGACGAAGCAGGCCGACAGACTATGAAGTAGTCATGCAACTGGAAAAGCTCACCCTAAAATCACAAGAAGCCTTGCAGGAGGCTCAACGACTGGCCCGGGCGTCTTCACATCAGCAGATGGATGGCGAGCATTTGCTGCTGGCACTCCTCAGCCAGGATCAAAGCCTGGTCCCTGCGGTGCTGGGCAAATTGGGTGTTCAAACCCCCGCCCTGACGGGCGAACTGGAACGCGAACTGGGCCGCCGGCACAAGGTCCAAGGCACCACCGATGTTTTCCCCAGCGCCGCTTTGCGCCAAGCACTGGAAACGGCCCAGGCCGAAGCCGCCAAACTCAAGGACGATTATGTCAGCACTGAGCATCTGCTTCTGGGACTCCTGGCCAAACCCGATGCGTCGCTGGAAAAAATCCTCCAAACCCACGCGTTGAAGCGGGACAAGGTTCTCAAAGCGCTCGCGGACCTGCGGGGCAACCAGCGGGTGAGCGATCCGGAGCCCGAAGCCAAGTTCCAAGCACTCGAAAAATATGGCCGCGACCTCACGGCTCTGGCCCGCCAGGGAAAGATCGACCCGGTCATCGGCCGCGACGAAGAAATCCGCCGCGTGATGCAGGTGCTGACCCGGCGCACAAAGAACAATCCCGTGCTCATCGGTGAACCGGGCGTGGGCAAAACCGCCATCGCCGAGGGCCTGGCCCGGCGCATTGTCAGCGGCGACGTGCCCGAATCTCTCAAAAACAAACAGCTCGTGGCCATGGACCTGAGCGCCATGATCGCCGGGGCCAAATACCGCGGAGAGTTCGAGGACCGCCTCAAAGCCTTCCTCAAAGAGATTTCTTCCAGCGAACGCCGCATTTTGCTGTTCATCGACGAACTGCACACTCTGGTCGGGGCGGGTGCGGCCGAGGGCGCCACCGATGCGGCAAACATCATGAAACCCCAACTGGCACGAGGCGAACTGCGCTGCGTCGGCGCCACCACGCTTGATGAATACCGCAAACACATCGAAAAGGACCCGGCCCTCGAGCGCCGCTTCCAGCCCGTCCCGGTGGCGGAACCGACCGTGGAGGCCACCATCGCGATCCTCCGCGGCTTGAAGGAACGCTACGAGGTGCATCATGGAGTCCGCATTCAGGACGCCGCCCTCGTGGCCGCCGCCACCCTCTCGCATCGCTACATCGCCGACCGTTTCCTGCCCGACAAGGCAATCGACCTGGTCGACGAGGCGGCCTCGCGCATCAAAATGGAACTGGATTCCAAGCCGACCGAGCTGGACCAACTGGACCGGCAGATTCTGCAACTGGAGATTGAACGCGCCTCGCTTGCGAAGGAAAAAGACACAGCCAGCCGCGAGCGCCTGCACAAAATCGAAGTCGAACTGGCCAACCTTAAGGACAAATCCAAAGCCCTCACTGCCCAATGGCAGAATGAAAAAGCAGCGGTCAATGCGGTGAGCATTGTCCAGTCCCAGCTCGAACAGGCAAAGCTCGAACTTGAACAGACCCGGCGGCGTGGCGACCTTTCCCGCTCGGCCGAGATCCAATACGGCCGCATTCCAGATCTGGAAAAGAAACTCTCGGCCATGGAAAAACAGCCCGCCCAGACTCCCCGCGCATCCCTGCTCCGCCAAGAGGTGACCGATGAGGACATCGCCCGGGTGGTAGCCGCCTGGACGCGCATTCCAGTGGCACGGATGCTGGAGGGCGAGCGGGAAAAGCTTGTGAACATGGAGCTGAGGCTCTCCCGGCGCGTCATCGGCCAGCGCCAGGCCCTCGCCGCCGTGGCGAATGCCGTGCGCAGATCCCGCAGCGGGTTGCAAGAGCCCGACCGCCCCATGGGCTCGTTCATCTTTCTGGGGCCAACCGGCGTGGGCAAGACCGAGACCGCCCGCGCCCTAGCCGAATTCCTCTTCGATGATGAAGCAGCGATGGTGCGCATCGACATGAGTGAATACATGGAGAAACACACCGTGGCCCGGCTCATTGGCGCCCCGCCGGGCTATGTGGGCTATGAGGAGGGCGGACAACTCAGCGAAGCGGTGCGCCGGCGCCCCTACGCGGTGATACTCTTCGACGAAATCGAAAAAGCCCACCACGATGTTTTCAACGTGCTCCTTCAGGTGCTCGACGACGGCCGGCTCACCGACGGCCAGGGCCGGACAATCGATTTCAAAAACACTCTTATCCTCATGACCAGCAACCTCGGTTCGCTGATCATTCAGGACTATTTCATGGAAGGAAAAACCTCCGCCGGCTCGCGCCAGTCGATGGAAGACAAGGTTCTGGCCGAACTGAGACGGCATTTCCGCCCGGAATTTCTCAACCGCGTGGACGACACCATCCTCTTCCAAAGCCTCGACGAGGCGGAGTTGGGACAAATCGTGGATCTGCAGTTGGCGCGGGTGAAAAAACGGCTCGGCCTCCAAGGACTGGAAATCGCTATGGACGAGTCTGCCAAAAAACTCATCGCCAGCGAGGGTTACGATCCGCAGTTCGGTGCCCGTCCCCTCAAACGGGCCATCCAGCAACATCTGCTCGACCCGCTGGCCAGCCGGCTTCTGGCCGGCCAATTCAAACCGGGCGATACCATCCAAGTGAGCACCGATGGCACCGGCCTGATCTTCAAGACCAATTAATGGATGAGGAAAAACACCGCCTACCTGCCCGAAGGCGGCAGCAGAAACAAACGGCCTTGGCCTGCATCCATCGAAAGTTGAAGTCCAGGCATGTCCGGGCTGTCATCCAAAACAGGAGCTTCCATCCCGGTCTTGGGATCAACCTCTCTGACCGAGGCAGTTGCAGCGTCAAAGACCACGGTGGGCCAGGCACTATAGGCAAAATGAAAGTTGTTGATCAACACCGCGCGGCGTCCGTCCTCGTGCACGAAATTGCCCACCAGATATTCCCCTTCGCTCAGCCCCTTCAAACCGCCGCCCCGCAAAAAGACAGCGGCATCCTGACCGGGCCGAATGCGAACAACCCCGGTGCTCCTGAGCCGCATCAGGGTCGGGCCGAAGTTCTTCAGGGTTCCATTAATCCTCCGAGCCTCGGCATAATGACGGGTCTTCCGGCCATCACGCGTGATGATCGCCCCCCCTTTTGGGAACTCAGCCCCGGCGGGAGTCCAATAGCAGAAATACATCACACCCCTCGCTCCGTAGGCCAGCGATGTGTAAACCTGCCAGCGAAGTTGCGCCTCGGTTGGATCGGTGTGCGGGCCGTAGGGCATCGCATTGAAAAAATTCCAGAAGGGAATCCCCGCAGCCAGTGAATGACGCCGCATCACCTCCAGATTCCGGCAGTAACCGTCCCGCCCGTCGGCGTCTGGACTGAATTGCGGATAGTGATCCATGCTCAACACGTCCGGCCCAACCTCGCGGATAAAACGGCCGACATATTCCTCGTAGTTGGTGGTGCCTAGCGCACCGGGGAAAGCAATGTCGGGAAACAGGTTGATGTAGCCCAGCTTTCCGGGACGGGCGGCGCGGATGGCATCGGTGGTTTCGCGCAAACCGGCGAAGGCACCGACCTGAGGCTCATCCCCAAGAAAATAACCCCAGCAGGCACTGTTGGTGGGCAGGCGATCAGGTCTTTGTCCACCCAAGGAAACCAACGCCTTGAGCTGATGCTTTTCACACAGTTCGAGCTGCCGGGCGATGGAATTGGAATTGTTCGCCCCGAAGATCCCGATGAGACAGGTGAAATTGGCCTGGGCGATTTCAGCATACCGTTCATCCAGATCCGGCGAGGCGGGCGGATCCACCCAAAGCCCAATGGCGAAGCGGTCCTGCACAAAACGGGCGGACCCGGCGGCCAGCGCTTGACCAACCAGAAGCCCAAAACAACCGATGAACAAAACAACACTCCCCACCCAATCGAGGCGGAAAGATTTCAGGGAGGCTTTGACCTTTCTTTTCAGGCTCAGGAGTGGCAATCAGGACCTAACTTAACCAGCCTTGCAGGCGCGTCAATATTTTCCAGACGGCGTTCCGTCTCTCCAGCCTTTTCATTATTGCCGCCGCCCGCTTTAATCGGAGTGTGGCGATTTTACAGATCAAGCCGGTTCAAGTCCTCGATGCGCCGGAACTGGCGCTGTACCTGACGCTCCGCCGAGTCGACGAACACGAACGGGCCGGAGTGCTGGTGGCGGCCAACGCGAAGGTAGTCAAACGCCTGCTTGCCAGCCGGTTTGCGGTCGAGTCAGCCCTGCTCACCCCGGCCTGGCTGGAAAAACTCGCCCCTCTGCTCCGCGCCCGGCCCGAATCCGAAATCCCGGTCTACGTCGCCGAGCAAAAAGTGCTCGAAACCATTACCGGCTACACCCTGCATCAAGGCGCTCTAGCCGTCGGCAAAATCCCGCCCCGGCCGGATTTGGAAACGCTTTTACAAAACTCTCCCCGTCCCCTGCTGCTGGCCGCCGTGGAAGGTATTGCCAGCGCCGAAAACCTCGGTGCCATTGTGCGCGGCTGCGCCGCCTTCGGCGCCCATTTCCTGATCATCGGCGAAACCTGCGGCAGCCCCTACCAGCGCAGGGCCGTTGCGGGCTCAATGGGCACCCTCTTTGAACAACCGGTCGTGCAAGTGGAAAGTCTGACGGCGACACTGACAGACTTGCGGTCCCGGGGCATTCACTGCCTCGCAGCCCACCCTCGCAAGGATGCCAAGAAACTCTCGGCGGTGGATCTGCGAAGCGACTGCTGCCTGGTGTTCGGCGCCGAAGGGCCGGGCCTTACCCCCGCCGCGCTGGCGGCCTGCGACGACATGGTGGAAATCCCGATGCCCTCGCATATGAATTCACTCAACGTGGCGGCCGCCTCGGCGGTGTTCCTCTATGAAGCCACCCGGCAACGGGGCTGAAATGGTTTAATTCCGCCTTTCCACCGGCATCATCCCACCATCAAAAAGAACCCGGGCAAACGACCACTCCTAAAAATCAAGACCCTCTTCCATTTTCACGCCCCGTGACATGGAACTCATTGACTGTTGATGCCGGGTTCCCAACAATCAACCCAATCAATTTGATTTTTGAACCAAAGCCGGCCCGCGCCATCCTGAAATGACCCACGCACTGCAGATCGAGTCTTGCCCTCAGACCCCACGCCATATCAACCGGTTTCTAAAGGTCAGCTACAACATCTACCGCAAAGACCCGCATTGGGTCGCGCCACTGCTCATTGACTCGAAGCAAATCTTCTCCCCGGCCAACCCGCTGTTCCAGCACGCCGACATCCAACTCTGGATCGCCCGCCGAAACGGGCGCGATATCGGCCGGATCGCCGGCATCGTGGACCATCACCATAACTCCACCCATCAGGACCGCTGCGCGTTTTTCGGATTTTTCGAATGTGAAAACAATTCGCACACCAGCCGGCAGCTCTTTGCGGCCGCCCTGGATTGGGCCCGTAACAAAGGCATGCAGCGCGTGCTCGGCCCGATGAACCCGACCAGCAACGACGAATGCGGACTGTTGGTGGATGGATTCGACAGTCCGCCGCAGTTGATGATGACCTACAACCCGCGCTACTACGAAGCGCTGGTGACTGCCGAAGGGTTTACGAAAGCCAAGGACCTTCTAGCCTACCATGTCGATGTGGGCGGCTGTCCGCGCGAGCGGCTGAATCGCATCGCGGCCAAGACCCGCCGAAAAAACCCCGGGTTCAGCTTCAAAACCGTCTGCCGCAAATCGCTCGCCACCGACCTGCCCAAGATCAAAGAGATCTATAACGCAGCCTGGGAAAAAAACTGGGGGTTCGTCCCCATGACGGACGGGGAAATCGACTTCCTGGCCGACCGCCTCAAACCCCTCTTGACCAAGGGGTTGGTCTGGATAGCGGAGACAAAGGAAGAGCCCGTGGGTTTCCTGCTGGCTCTGCCGGATTTCAACGAGGCCCTCAAACCCCTGCGCGGCAGGTTGTGGACAAAAAACGTCCTTAGCCTGATCCCCTACGCCCTCGGGCTCAAGCTGCCGGCCGGCTGCCGCATCGTAACCCTCGGCGTCAAAGAAGCGTATCGGAACCGCGGCATCGAGGCGGTGATGCTGGCAGAATGCCTGACCACGTGCCTGCGACTCGGGTTCAAACAGGCGGAAGCCTCTTGGGTTCTGGAGGACAACCTCATGATGCGCCGCTTACTCCACCCCTTCGGCGGCCGGGTCTACAAGACCTACCGGATTTACGAGCGCGGAGTTTGACGTGATTGCTTCAGCCGGGCTACGGCAGCGGGGGAATCGGCAGAAAGCACTGCCAACCCAGCCCCCCCTGCTTCCTCCGCCAAGCGCCGGGCACGGGACCTGTTCTCAAAGTTGAAATAAAGCCGGTTGCCCAGCGGAATAAGCACCCCCGCAGCAAACATCCCGGCCGCCACATCCACAACGTAGTGGTAACGGCCATAAACGGTCGCAATACACAGCAGACCAGTCACGGTCAAAAAAAGATGCCGGATCCGGCGAAGATAAAGGAAGGAGAAATAGACCGTGCAGATCACCACCGCCACATGGCTGCTCGGAAACGCCGCTCCGGCCGCTTCAAAGTGGTCATAGATCCATTCCATGATCCGGAAAAAAACGGCGTGCTGCGCCGAATCCGGGGGGGCGAAACTCCGCACCGGAAGACACTCCGGCGGAAGCACCTGACCCGGCAAGCCAAGGAACACGATGCGAGGCCCCACCACCGGCATGAAAATATAAATGAGGTAACAGACGTAAAAAGTGAACGAAACCACCGCAATGTAATGGGCAAACTGGCGCCGGTCCCGGCGCAGCAACAAAACCAGCCCCGCCCCGGCAATCATCAGGTAATAAGAGAAATAAGCGCCAAAGAGCAACTCAGCCAGCCAAGTCGCCGGAAACCGCTTCATCAACTCCAGCCCGGGTTGCAGCCCGAACCACGATTGCTCCAACCTTAAAAAATGGAGGTCCAGATAACCGGTTTGAAACAGCTGGTTCAGCTCCCCCGTCTCCCGATAAAAAAGGGCAAAAAGGGGAATAGGATAATACTGGCGCAACCGCTCGAGCAAAGCCGCCGGCGAAGAACGTGCGCAAAACCGGATCAATCCATGGATCAGGAACAGGGTGGTGCCGTGGGCCAGCAGCAGCCACGGCCAGGCCGGCAGCCGCGCTCCGTGAAAAAACAAAATCAGCAGCCCCACCACCGCCACATATCCCTGCGTAGCATAATCAACAAAAGTGTAACGATTCATTAATTTTTAATAGCATCCCGGCACCCCAGCAACCGCCTCCGGATCCGCAGGCCGACAAAAACCCGGCCTCGACTCCCTTGAGGAAAAACCGGATGAGGCCGCCGCCCGCGGGCGATGCCGCTGCGGGATGGATCTGACATCTTTCCGCAAAACCCCTGCCCTGATTCCTTTCAGTATGATCCACGCCATACCCGATAAATCCAACCATGTGCTTTGATGTGAGAGTATTTAAAAGCACCCCGACCCGCACAGGTTTTATTCAAGCCCCATCAATATGCCGTCCGAACCCAAGCGGAACCGGATGCCGAAATTGGATCAGGCAGGGATTGGCGGTATTTCGCGCTTTGATCTGCTAAAATGCGACCGGGGCTTCCAAATTAAGCCGGCCCTGAAAACGACGGTTCGTTGACACCCATGCGGCGGGCGTTTAGCTTCCGCCCATGTCTCGACTGCCCTTCGAACTGCTGCTGGCGCTGCGTTATCTGCGGCCCAAGCGGACGTTCGTTTCCATCATCACCCTTATCTCCGTGCTGGGCGTTGCTCTGGGCGTGGCCGTGCTGATCATCGTCATCAGTGTCATGAGCGGGTTCGACACTCAAATGCGCGAAACCGTGCTGGGGTTCAACGCCCACCTGACCGTCACACCGGTCAACTCCACCCTCAAAAACTACGCGGCGGTCGGGGCAATGCTTTCCACCAACCGCCACGTCAAATCCGTTTCCCCCACTGTCATGGAACAGGTGTTGCTGGAAACCCAACCCAAGTCCGGTCAGGCCCAAACCAGCGCCCCCTATGTCCGTGGAATCGACGCGCAGGCGGAAAGACAACCGGGATTTCTGGCCACGCATCTCGTGGAGGGCAAATTCGATTTGCACGGGCACGGCCTTGTCATCGGCAGCGTCCTGGCCGGCACGCTCCGCCTGCAGGTCGGTGATCATGTCAGCCTCTTCTCCCCCAGGGAAATCCAAAAGCTGCGGGCCCAACGGGGCAAGGCGGTTCAAGAGGCCGTGCTGCCGGACGATTACGAGGTGCGCGGCGTTTTCGATGTCGGCTATTACGAGTTCAACGCCACCATGATCGCCGTCTCCCTTGAAAACGCCCAGGACATGTATGAACTGGGCGATGCCGTGCATTACCTGGCGGTGATGCTGGATGACCCCTTCATGGCGGACCCGATGCGGTCCCGACTGCAACGACTGCTCGGCGGTGAGTTTGAAACCAAAACCTGGCTGGAACAGAGTCCTCTGCTGGCCGCTGTCACGGTGGAGAAAAACGTCATGCTCTACATCCTTTTCTTCATCGTCATCGTCGCTTCCTTCGGGATCACCTGCACCACAATCACCTTCATCGTTATGAAAACCCGCGAGATAGGCCTGATGAAGGCCCTGGGCGCCTCGAACCGGCAGGTGCTCTGCGTCTTTATCGGCCAGAGTGTTTTCGTCAGCTTCTTCGGCATCTTCACCGGACTGGCGGGCGGTTTGTTGGCAATCCATTATCGCAACGAATTCCTCTCCTTCATGCGGCACGCAACGGGTTGGCAGCTCTTCCCGGCGGAGGTCTACGGATTTGCGCAACTCCCGGCGCTGATCGTCCCCGAAGACATTGCGATCATCTGCGGCGGATCGCTGGTGATCTGCCTGGCGGCGGCGGCGTTCCCGGCGCGCTACGCCAGCAAACTCAACCCCGTGGAGGCGCTGCGCTATGAATAAAAGTTTCAACCACAGTTTTCCGACCGGCTGGCCCCGGGGCAGAGCGGCATTGGAAATGATCAACGGCCCATTTCACCTCGGGCAGGGTGGAGGCTTGAAATGAGCGACTTTCTGGCCTCAGCCCGCGCCGTGAGCAAAACCTACTCCCTGGGCAAACGATCGCTGACCGTTCTGCACGCGCTGAATTTCGAAGTGGCCCGCGGGGAATTCGCCGCGCTGCGCGGCGCCTCCGGCGCAGGCAAGAGCACCCTGCTCCATCTCCTCGGAGGACTCGACACCCCAAGCACCGGCGAAATCTGGTTTGCCGGACAGAATCTGGCCCGGCTCTCGGCGGCCGAGCTGGCACATATCCGGAATTTCAGGATCGGCTTCGTCTTCCAAGCCTACCACCTCCTCCCGGAACTCGACGCTCTGGAAAACGTCTGCCTGCCAGCCCGCATCGCCCGCGTCGACGCCCCCACCGCCGCAGCCCGCGGCCGGGAACTGCTGGAACGGGTCGGATTGAAGGATCGGATGGATCACCGCCCCCCTGAACTGTCCGGCGGGGAACGCCAGCGCGTGGCCATCGCCCGGGCCCTGATCAACCAACCCGATCTCGTGCTGGCTGATGAACCGACGGGAAATCTCGATTCACGCACCGGCGGGGAAATCATCGATCTGCTCTGCTCGCTTCGGGAAGAAAGAAAAGTGACGCTCGTGGTGGCCACCCACGACGCCAGCGTGGCCGCCCGCGCTCCAAAAGTTGTGCATGTCGTGGACGGGCGGATTCAGCTTTAGCCCGGCCCCTCGATCCGCTGGTGTGCACGCAAGCTGGAATGATTGAGAGCGAGGGTGTTTTCCACCTCCAGCCACTCTGCCCGGTCTGCTTTGAGAAAATGGCTGTTCAGCCTCATCATCGCGTCTAGCAGAATCAATCCCCGATTCAGCCCCCCTTCGCTTTTCCGGTTTCGGATCCTCTTCAGATCTGGAACTCTGCCGCGGCGCTTTCGCCTTTGGCCCGCTTGCGCATCACCTTCACATTGGCATCCTCCTGCACCACGATGGAATTGGCTGGAACACTGGCGGTAAGAAAGACATTTGCCCCGATCGTGCTGCCCTCACCCACAACGGTGTCGCCGCCCATGATGGTGGCATTGGCATAGACCGTCACGCGGTCCTCCAAAGTGGGATGTCTCTTCTGCCCGCGCAGGGCCTGACCGGCCGCCAGAGATTTGGCCACAAGCCCGACCCCCTGGTACATCTTCACATGGTTGCCGATGATGGTGGTTTCCCCAACCACGGTGCCGGTGCAATGATCGACAAAGAAATGGGAACCGATCTGAGCCCCGGGATGCAGATCCATTCCGGTCCGGGCGTGGGCCCATTCGGTCATGATCCGCGGAATGAGCGGGATGTTGTCGAGGTAGAGTTCGTGGGCCAGACGCTGCACCGCGATGGCCTCCACAAAAGGATAGGCGACAATGACTTCCTCGCGGCTCAGCGCGGCGGGGTCGCCCCGGTAGGCCGCCTCGGTATCGGTCTGCAGGAGGTCTCGCACGCGGGGCAGGCTGTCGAGAAACTTAAGTGTGCGGCTGTGGGCGACCTTGCGAAGGTCTTTGCGCGGCACCTCCGCCGGCGGGCTGTATTCAAGACTCTTGCAAATCTCGTCCTCCAAGCTGCCCAGCAGGGAGTCGAGCCGCGCGGCGGTCTCAACCTTGATCTCGGAGGAGTGAATGAGTTTCTCGTCGAAAAACCCCGGAAACAAAAGGCGCAGCAAATCGACGGTGATCTCGGCGATGGCGGTCTTGGACGGCAGGTTTTTGCCGTCCAGATGGTTGATCCCCCCGGAATGGGCGTAAGAGGCGATCAGGCGGTCCGTGATATTGGTGACGGTCAACTGCACGCCCCATTATTTCGCAGGGGGAAGGCAAAGGCAAGTGCGGGGGCGGCATCAAGAGACTTGTCAGGGCGCGCAATGCAGTTCAATTTTGGCGGGTGACTGTTGAATTAAAAAACCCATTCCTGTCCCGCTGCCGGCTGGTTTTTCTGGCACTTCTTTGCGCCCTCTCTGCTTCAGCCCAACCGGCCACCAACATCGCAGCAGCCACAGGGCAGGCTGGCGCCCGCACCAACCAGGTTGGTGCGTTGGTCCAAAAAATCGGCAGCTTCAACAAGGAACTGGGGGATCACGACCTGACCTTCCACCTCGACAAAATCGAGGTCCTCCGCGACAACACGCTCGGTGGGCAGCCCTTGTGGAAATACCTCGCCTCGCTCATCTACATTGTCCTAGCGTTTTACATCTCCAAACTGCTCGACTTTGTCGTCAACGCCTGGTTCAAGCGCTGGGCGGCCAGATCCGAAACAAAACTCGACGACCTGATTCTCGCGCTGCTGCACGGACCGGTCAAAGTGATCACCTTCGTGGTCTTTCTGCACATTGGACTCAATGTGTTCCGCTGGCCTCTTGCCGTGGAGCAATATTTGAGCAAGGGGTTGATTGTCACCGTGTCCTTTTCTCTGACGTATGCGGCACTGAAGGTGGTGGACCTGATGATGGGCATCTGGCGCCAGCGCACGGCGGCCGGCACCGACAAGTCCTTCGACGACCAACTCTTTCCCGTCATCCGCAAAGCCATCAAACTGGCGGTCGTAGTGGTCGCCGTAGTGGCCACCTGGCAAAACCTCTCGGAAAAACCCCTCACCGCCATCCTCGCATCCCTTTCCATCGGCGGCCTGGCCATCGGCTTGGCCGCCCAGGACACCTTGGGCAACCTCTTCGGTGCCATCGCCGTCTACATCGACAAACCCTTCCGCATCGGGGACCGGATCCAGCTCGATTCCGTGGACGGCGAAGTGGAGAACATCGGCCTGCGCAGCACCCAAGTCCGGAGCCTGGCAGGACATCATGTCACCATCCCCAACAAAACCGTGGGCAACGCCACCATCACCAACATCAGCCGCCGTCCCGGCATCAAAACCGAGATGAACTTCGGCCTGACCTACGACACCCCGGCACCCAAAGTGCGCCGCGCCCTAGCCCTACTACAAGAGATCTACGGGGCCCACCCGCAGACCGGCGAATTGTTGATCAGCTTCAACAAGTTCACCGACTCCTCACTGAACCTGATCGTTGTCCACCTGTGGACCGGAACCGAGAACCGGGATTATCTGGCTGGGATGCAGGAGTTGAACCTGCAGGTCAAGGAGCGGTTTGACGCCGAAGGGATTGGCTTCGCCTTCCCCAGCCAGACGCTCTACCTGAAACAGGATTCGGCCTGGCGGATGGGGACGAGCTGATTTTTCCGCGCTTCAGGGTTTCACGCCATGCGTCCGTAAGGTAAACTCCGTCCCGAATGCAACCGCTGATGAATCACCTCTGGCCTGACGGAAAATTGCTGGGGATTGAATGGAGCGTATGGAAGATGTTGGGCTGGGCCGGCAACGCCACGTTTTTCTCCCGCTTTCTGGTGCAATGGTATGTCACCGAGAAGCGCAAACAGGTCGTCGTGCCCCAGGCTTTCTGGTGGTTGAGCCTCTTCGGCTCCCTGACCTTGGTGTGCTATTCACTGCACCAGCGGGATTCCGTTTTCATCTTCGCCTATGCCTTCACTCCCATACCCTATCTGCGCAACCTTATCATCCACCGGCGTTACAAGGACGCTCATCAGGACTGCGCCGGATGCGGGCGGAAGATCGCGCCGCAGGCAAACTTCTGTCCGGCCTGCGGCGTGCAGGTGCCGAAACCAGATTGAATCCGCGAAAAACAGACGACCACCCCCTCGACTGCACGAGCCGCCTTCATTCCGTCACTCTCAGAAACGTTCGAAGCTGTAAGCTTTCCAGACAACCCACAGCACCGGACCCGATTCATCCGCAGCGGTGGTATAAAAAAGGCCCGCCGCAAAGCTGCGGTCGGGCCCTGAGAATCCGGGGGGAGGGCTCCTACTTCTTCGGTGCCGGAGCGGAGGTGGCACTCAGTCCATACTTCGCGGCGATCTCCTTGAAATCAGGGTGGAGTTTGGTGTAGTCCTGCAACTGCTTGACGAAGGCGTCCATCTTGGGGCCGCTGGTCTGCTGGTATTCGGCGATCTGGGCGGCGGCCTGCTGGCGCAACATGTTGAGATCAGCCCGGGTGTAATGCACCTGGCGCCAGAGGAAGATGTTCAGTGTGACGCTGACGCCAACCAAGCAAACCAAGACTGTGAAGAGGGTTTTGCTCAAGGCGGCCACTTGCGCGCGGAGGTTGACGGACTCCTCGGTGCCGGAATTGGGAGAAATAGATTCCATAATAATATGAGGGAAAGGGCTGCGGTCTAGCGGGCGCCGTTCTTCAAATTGCCGGCGGCGGGTTTCAAACCGACCGAGACCAGAACCGGGTCGATAGCGGGATGAGTCTTGCTGTATTCGACTGTTTCGTTGACCAAAGCGGTGATGGCGGCGCGGCGGGTGTTGATGAACATCATCTGCATCTGCATGTCGCGGAGCTGGCGGGAGTTGCCTGCATACATAAACAAGAACACAACGGACACCACGGTGCTTAATGCAAGCACCCCTACCAACGTGGAGGTGAGAGAATCAGTTTTCATAAATCGCCCTTGAAACTAGCCGGTTGGCTCCAATTGTCCACAGTGTTTTTAAGCCGGCACGGCATCCAAGCGGCGCCGGAAAAGAGCGCAGGCAACTGAAATCTCCGGGGCGTTCAAAATGGCTGAGACCACGCAAATCCGCCTCGCCCCCGCAGCGAGCACCTCGTCCAGATTTCCCGGATGGATGCCGCCTATGGCGAACCAGGGCATCGACACATTCGCAGCCGCCCACCGGACATAATCCAGCGTGACCGGCCGGGCGCCGGGCTTGGTGCCTGTGGCGTATACCGGCCCGATGGCTACATAGTCAGCGCCGGCTCCCGCAGCCCTCGCCGCCTGATCGGGGGCGTGGGTGGAAAGCCCGATTTTCAAAGCGCTATTCCGCATCGGAAGCTCCGAGACATGCCGATGCCCTGCATCGAAAAAATCCTCCTGCCCCAGATGGCAGAACTCGGCGCCAACCGCCCGGGCGATTTCAAGATGGTCGTTGATTACCAGCCCGACTCCAGCCCGGCAAGTGACGGGGGCGATTTTTTCCGCCAGTCGTAAAACATCCTCGTAGCCGGCGTTTTTGGCGCGGAGTTGGATCAGGTCGGCGCCGCCATCGCAGAGCTGTTGAGCAATAGACTGCGGCGCGCGGCCATTCAAATAAGCCGTGTCGACAAAGGCATAAAGCCGGCAATCAGAGAGGGGTTTCATCGCGTTTTTCGGAACATCCTCTGCCAGATCCAGTCGGAATTCAACGCCATGGTGAAAGGCCCGCTGCGGGGCGCCCCCACCAACACCAGCCATTGCAGCACCCGCGCCCAGAACAACCGTCGCCCAAAAACCCTGTCACACCGTCCTGCGACCGCCTTCTGCGCCTGCTCCCAAGACACCACGCCCCGACTCCACGCCGTCAGAGGATCGAGCGCCAGCTCGGCGGATTCAAAGGCCATCGACATCCCATTGCCTGTGACTGGCGGCGTCATTGTGACACTGTCACCAACGGAAAAATCGCCCTGACCCGAGGCGCGGCGGGGACTCAGGCTCAGACCGGCGACCGAACAAAAAGTATCCGGCTCAAAAACCGCGTTGCCAAGCCGCTGCCATAATACGGATCCGGGTTTACCCCGCAACAACTCCAGACCGCCTGCCGCGGTGTCCGCAGCACCGGCCCGTCGGCGAAAGAGACCGCAGACATTGACGGCACCGCCGCTGGTCACCCCCACGCCCACATAGCCGCCGCTGGCAACGTGCATCTCGAGATCAGCCGTGAGCCGGACTCCCCGCGCGTGGACTTTGAGTCCAAACCAGCGCCAGCCCTTCTCCGCGGGCTGCGGGCGGCGACCGGTGGCGCGAAGCACCCCCTCCTCGAAACCGGGGCCCGCCCAGCGGGAACTCACACGCAATTCGCCGCCCAAACGCCGGAACTCGGCGGCCAACAGGGCGTCCATGGCATAACGGGAAAGACAGAGCGCGGACCGGGGTGTCCGATGCACCGGAAAAGTCCGATGCAATGTGGAAAACACCACCGTGTCCGCCAAAACGGCACCGGCATGCTCGAACAAAGAATTCAATCCCAACCGGATAAGAACGTCCTGTCCACGGCCACTGATGAATTCGCCGCAGACCCGGTGACGCGGGTAGTTGCCCGCCTCCCAAATCGTGACCGGCACACCACGCTGACGCAGCCCGATCCCGGCGGTTAACCCGGCCAATCCCCCGCCAACGATGGTGATGGATTTGGAAGGGATCACGATTTGCTTTTGGGCCGCGCAACAAACAGGTGACTGAAAAGTCCGGCTCTCCGTTCGCTCAACTCCCAGTTTTGCGCCGCGGGCCATAGACCGGAAAGTTCCCATCCCCAAAATCCCGCCCGGACACTGGCCGTTGCATCGTGGCGGGTCACCGGCCCGCAGCCGACCAGGCCGACCAAACGGCTGAAGATCAAGGGCAGAGCTGCGCGGCGCGGTTCGACGGCGACAAACGCCCAACCAGCCCGGGCGGC
This sequence comes from uncultured Verrucomicrobiota bacterium, assembly GCA_903873415.1. Classification (GTDB taxonomy): domain Bacteria; phylum Verrucomicrobiota; class Verrucomicrobiia; order Limisphaerales; family CAIQOK01; genus CAIQOK01. The sequence continues at coordinate 25,852 of CAIQOK010000037.1, forward strand.
GAGTCCGAAAACCTCTCCCAACTGCTCCCGGGTCAAATGATGAAGAAACAAATTCACCACCACAACGTCCGCGTCGCCGGCTGCTGCCTGCCGCATCCAGCTCAAAGCATCAGCAACAACTGGATCAACCTGCCAGCCCCGCGCCTGAAAGGCGGCGCGGTGAACAGGATCAAACACGGCCGCACGATCAACCAGCGTGGCTTTCGCGTTGGGCCAGGACAAGCGCCGTGCGGCACGCAAGAGACAGCCGCCATCCCCCGAACCCAGCTCCACCAATCGCGGCGCCGGCTGGCCATTCGAGATATCGGCCAGCGCCCCGGCCAAAATACGATCATGTCCCATAAGGACGTTCAAGCGCCTCAGATCGCGCCGGGAACGAACCGCCTGCGGATCCTCCGGCAGCAGTTCATCAAGTAATTCTGGAGTCAGGCACCGATCCATGTTCACTCCACCTCCAAGAGTGCGCCGTGACAAGTAAACCCGGCCCCGAAAGCTGACATCCACCAGTGGCCACCGGGTGCTCCGCCGGCAAGGGCCTGCTGCAGCACGAATAAAACCGAGGGACTGCTCATGTTCCCATGGTCACGCAGCACCGACTCACTCCAACGGGTGTCATGATCGGTTAGCTGCAGACCTTGGCGAAGTGCCGCCAGGACATCGCGGCCGCCCGGATGAAACATCCATCCACCTATCTGCGATCTCGCCACTCCGGCCAGCGAGAGGGCGTCTTGAAGGACTCTGGCGGCATGAGCGGCGGCCAGCAGCGGCACCTCAGGCTTGAGAATATTGCGCAACATGCCGTCCTTCTGTTCGAACCGCAGCAGATCGCGCTCGGCAGGCTGGAGAATCGATGCCGCCGCCTGCCATTTCACCCGGCGGTTGCCATTGGCCGAATGGGAAAGAACCGCAGCACCCGCACCGTCACCAAAAAGACAGGCGCTGATCAGGACACCGGTGTCGTCATCGAGATAAAACGCGGCGCTGCAGACCTCCACGCAAATGGAAAGCACTTGGCGGCTGCGGCCCGAAGCCAGCAGCGCTTCGGCCGTGCGAAGATTGGGCAGGGCGGCACCGCATCCCTGCCCCACCAGATCAAGTGCCAGAACATCCGGCCGCAAGCACATCCTCTGTGAAACATAGCTGGTCAGGCCAGGACAGAGGTAACCAGTGCAGGTGCTGATGAGCACGGCATCGATGTCGGAGGCCTGAATCCGCGCGTCGGTCAGGGCGCGGTGCGCCGCCTGCGCCGCCAAATCCGGCGCCGCATCGAGAAAACGGGCGTGCAGGACGTCAGGCGTCAGGTCGAAGGCGTGGTTCAAATCCGCCAGCGCCAGGTGACGGGTGGCGATGCCGTTGTTGCCGGAGAGAACTTTTCTGAGGATAGCCCGGGAGCGCGGCAGCAGCTTGGGGAACCGGGCGGCCGCCTGCATTGCCTCCCAGCACTGAGCTTGGGTGTAGCACCGGTCCGGCACGGCTGTTCCCAATCCAGTTATGAACATGCGCCACTTTAGACGCCATCGAGCCCAAGGGCCAGAACTGTCTAAAAGCGCAAGACAGATTTTCAAATCACGCTTTACAAGACTCCAAATCGGAATAAGCTGCGGTTGAACTAAAGAACCGAAAAGAATATGCGAAAGACCCTCTCCTATTTTGCCGCCCTAGCCCTGCTCGCTGCGCTGGCTTCGGGATGCGCCAACATTGAAAACAAGCTCGGCCGCGGCTTGGCTAACACTTTTGAAGTCGTGCGCGGCGGCGAATTCCGCCGAACCTCCGAAGAAGCCGCCCTTTTTGAGTCGCCCGACACTTCCTACAGCACCGGCTTTGTGCGGGGCATCGACCGCACTCTGGCCCGCACAGGCATCGGCCTGATCGAGATCGTAACCGCCCCGATTCCGTTGCCAGGCGTCGGCTACGGCCCGATGTGCACCGATTACCTCTCTCCCACCCCGGTGTATCCCGACAACTACACGCCCGGCATGATGGCCGGATCGATGTATGAGACGGACACCTACCTGGGTTACGGCGGCGGAGATGTGGCGCCGTTTGTTCCCGGCAGCCGGTTCAGCGTGTTCGACACGCACTGATCGCCTATTCTTTCAATCAAGCCTGCGCCAACCTCACCCGTTGGCGCATTTTTATTATGACCCTCGATAAAAAATCCCCCTGCAAGGTAAACCTGATCCTGAACATCCTCGGCAAGCGCGCTGACGGCTTTCATGAACTGGAAACCCTCATGCACCCCGTCGCCGCCTGCGACGATCTGAGCTTCGCCCGGGTGCCCCGGGGATTACACCTTACCTGCAACGATCCTCAACTGCCGGTGGACGGGGGAAACCTGGTGCACCGGGCGGCAACCTCCTTTCTGCAGGCCACCGAAATCCGCGACGGCGTCCGGATCCATCTCGAAAAGAAGCTCCCGCTTGCAGCAGGATTGGGCGGCGGCAGCGCCAATGCCGCCATCACCCTGCTTGGCCTGAATGAGATCTTCGGCAAACCCCTGACAACGCAGGCGCTGAACCGCATCGCCGCGTCGCTGGGATCGGATATCCCGTTTTTTCTGCAACCAAGACCCGCCCTGGCCACCGGCCGCGGCGAACAGGTCCAGTCGCTCGACTTTTTTCCGGCACTGCGCGGCTCGTCGATCCTGCTGATCCATCCTGGATTCGGCATCTCCACCGCCTGGGCCTACCAGACCCTGACCAGATTTCCTGCCGCCCTGAACGGCATTCCGGGCCGCGCGCAAAAACTTGTCTCACTGCTCCAAACTTCCGATTTGAACAACGCCGGAGCGCAATTCTACAACTCGCTCGAGGCGCCGGCTCTTGAGAAATATCCCATCCTCGCCCTCTATCAGGAATTTCTGCGGGAACAGGGCGCCGCAGTGTCATTGATGTCCGGCAGCGGGTCCACCACCTTTGCCATTTTCGATACCGCAACCGCAGCCGAATCGGCGTTGGAAAAATTCAAAGCCAAATTCGGCAGCCAGGGATGGACCACCATTGTCCCCATGGAAGGCTAAACGGATTTACTGGGACGGATATTTCCAGACCCAATCCCCGCGATCTCGATCGACCTTCCCGGTTTTCGGATTTAGCACGATTTCGCCGCCCCCATCCTTCTCATTCCAGCCAACGGAATAGAGGACAAACTGTCCGTCTTCCCTGCGGCGATAGTGGAATGGCTTGCCATTGATAAGATCATGCGGAACCTGCTCGATCAATCCAGGCGACAGAAAAGCCAGAGCATCGGGATACTGGCCTTGGGCGAGGCGATAGCGTTCCAGGGCACAGGCGACCCGGGCTAAATCCAGCCCGGACTGAATGACGACAAAGCGCCTGTTGAGCAACTCAAGGGAGGGGTAGAAGAGACGAACCAGTGGATTGAATACCGAGCTTTTCCGCATCTCCCGGCGCGATCCCTCCGCCAGTCGGGCATTCGCATGGGGTAAAACCAACCTTTGTGGCAAATCCACCGCCGGGAAATTCCAATGCTGGAACATCTGCGCGAAGCTCAATTCGGTCCAATGAAACCAACCGTCTGGGGCAAGGAGGAACCAGGCCGTAACGGCTAACTCCGGATTTTCGGTGGGTGAAACGACGAAAAAATTATGACAGATATCCAAATTTCGAATATCCCGATGACGCCGCCAGAATTCCAATGCGGAAATCTTGGCCGCCAGTTCTCCCCGCATGGCCCGGTGGTAATCCGCCAGATAATCCTGTTTGCCGAGTTGAGCTTGCAGATCGGCGATCTGGCGATGCGACCATTCGTGCCGTGCCAGCCCCTGCCAAATCGGTTGCATCAAAAGTTCTTGGCAAGAGATTCGGACGAGCTGTGACATGAGAAACGGCTCGTCGCGGACAGCATCGCAACAACGTAAGGCCAGTTTAACATCTGCCAGAGCTTTTTCCGGCTGAGCCGCCTCCAGTTCGGCCAGGGCACGAAGGCTCAAACACTGGACGACCTGTTTGATGGTGGAAAGGTGAGGCAGCACCGCTCTGGCCAGATCCTCTCGATCATACTCCAGCGGAAAGCGGGAATAAGTCCTTGGGGCGGCAACCCGCAACTCATTTATGGCAGAATCATATTTGCTCAAGGCAAGAAGCACATCAGCGGCCGGGGGTGGCCGCTGCGGCGAGTCTGGAAATTCATTGGCAGCCAGGTGGTTTGGCTTGCGGGAATCGGCTCGGGGTTGTCGATAATACTCCTGCCAGGACTTCAAATCCTCGAATAAACCTTGTTCCCAAGATTCAAACGGCGGAGGAACCGAATGATCCACTCCTTCGCGGTCCATTTTCAACGCCAACCGATTCACCACATTGGTGTCATAGTGTGCACGGCGATGCCCGGCTCCATCCAGCCATGCTCCATAGCTACTGGCAACAATCGGGGCCAAGGCGAAATTTTGCTCATCCGGGACCGGAGGAGGAACGAGGCTTGCAAAATCGAATCGTTCGCCTTTCGCCTCCCATTCCTGTCGATACGAATCCCAGGCACGCTTGCCACGCCAGTTTTCCTCGGCATAGAACAAAGCCACCAGCGTGACCAGGCACGCCAATACAAAGAAACGACGCTGCAACAACCGCCCCACCCGCTGTCTAAAAAGCGGTATCCACGCAAGCAAAAGACAAGCAAAACCGAGCGCGAAGCTTAGCAGCAAAATCGGACCGATAATAACGGCCGCCTTTTCCAACCACTCAGCGGAGTTATACGGTGGACAGATGACAAAAATTCCATATTCAATCGCCAGTCCAAGGATCGACAGGAGGGCAAGCCCACCGAAGAAATGGCGCGGCTCGTTCCACCAGGTTTGCAAAATAAATTTCAGACGTGGGTTCATAGATTCATGCTTTGAGGAATGGCAAGCTACGCTCGCTGTGCGGCCGGGGCGAGGGCTGCTTGGGTTCCTCGGCGTCACCCGAAACCGGCTGTTTCCCAAGGCTCAGTTCGGTTAAAAGCCGCCGCTGCTCGAGCAGAGCCATGCGAAGCTCCGGCGTCATCGGCACGGACTTGAATATGGCCCTAGGCGATAGCTCGCGATTGGCAAGATTCAGTGCCAGAATGATCACCCAGACAGCCGCCAGAGCGGTCCACGCCAGCCGATCCGGTTTGGAAAACGGGACTGGAAAAATGGATGCGACTGCCTTGGGCGATTCCGGGCGGGCGGCAGTGAGAATATCCATGCGCCATGCCGGTGGAATTTTGCGTGGCGGCTGGCGGAGGATGCGTTGTTCCAAATCGTCGTTCATTTGATTTCCTCGTAAAGCGGACGCAGCGCGGCGCGCAATTTGTCTAGCCCGTAGCGATAGCGACTGGCGGCGGTATTGGGCGAAATCTCCAGCACCACGCCAATCTGCTCAAAAGTCAGATCCTCCCAGAGTTTCAGATGCACCACAGCCCTCTGGTCGGCGGGCAATTCCGCCAGCGCACCGGTGAGAGCCGCCCGGAACGCCGGCTCATCAGCCTGATTTTCCGGATCAAAAATCCCGGGTTGATCCGATCCGAACTGTTCATGGTAGCGATCGCGAGCGCCGCAGCGGCGGATCTGGTCAATGGCTGCATTATGCGCCAGGCGCATCAGGAAGGACCTCTGATCTCGGATAGCCAGAAAAAGATCCGGCTGGCGTGCGATCCGGGTGAACACTTCCTGAAGCACATCGCGGGTATCCGCTTCGTTGCGGGTCAGGTTCAGGAGAAAGGCGAACAAGGACTGGGCGTGCTGATCGTAAATTATTTCAAGGTCGTCGGGCATCTGGCTTACCACAATGACGCACGCGCCAAAGTGATTTGTCTAGTCCGCGGCAAAAATCAATATCCGGAACGATCCTTCTCAAGCGCCCGCAGGCGGGTCCGAAGTCGACCGCGACGTCGCTCCCAATCGACCCAACTGAACTGCCAACGCTCGCCGTTGAATTGAATGCGGGCTCCGGGCCAGAGCTGCTCAAGGGCGGCCATCTGGTGTTGGAACAACAACTTATCATTCCACCGGCTATAGGCTTCGGCGAGGTTCAACCTGTTTTCCGGATAATCCGGAGCCAATTTCAGCGCCCGCTCCAGATGTTGCAGCGCCAGGCTCCGGCTGCCGATGCTGATCAGCACGGGCGCCTCGCCATAAAGCAGACCCAGATTCCGATCCGGACCGGCGAAGTCAAAATGCTCGTCCAGATCGCGGGCGTGGTTGAACTCACGCTCCATGTCATAAACCAATTGAAGTCCGGCGAAGTTGCGCTTGGTATCGGCAAGCTGACCGAGGTTCATGCCGAAATAATAATGGACCGGGGCGGCATTGGTGGCGAAGGCCAGAACCTGCCGACAGATGCCGATTCCTTGCAGAGCGTAGGCCGCGCGGGCCGATTTGTTGGTGACGGCTGCAGAGGCATCAAAACAGGCCCGGGCCAACTCCCAGCCTGCCCGGACATTGTTGCTGTCGGATTGGAACCGGATGAGGGCGAGGTCAACCTGCTGCGCCGCGCGGCTTGGAGCGGCATCGACGACCGCGAGGCTGTTGGTATTTTGAATGGCTTGCAGGGAAAGGACTGCGGCGCAGCAGGCGGTAATGACAACCGACTGCCATGCCCATTTGGCCAAGCAGCTCAGGGGACGCGGGGCGCTGGTCCCGGAGGCCTTGGTCGCCGGGCTGCCGGACAACGAATTAGGGATTGCACGCATCGCCACCCGTCATATACTGCGGCCAGAGTGAGATCAAACGGCAAATGGCTCAAGTTGGTTGTTTTCCCGGCCCTGACTATTTTAGTCGCGGGTTGCGGGGGGATTTCGGCCTCCAAGAGCGTGTCGCCCCTAGACTTTTTCATGCCCGGCCTGCTCCGGGCGGAACCGTCAACCCGATCCAACTCGGTTCCTGTCGGGCCTTTCCTTGGCCCGGTCAAGCAGGTCGCTCAAAACTAATTCTATGCGATTCCCCCTCGCTCTTTCGGCGAAAATCGCCGGGCATATCGTCAAACACAAGGTCAAGCGAACCCCCAAGTTCGCCATGGTGCTCCAGCTCGAACCCCTGCACACCTGCAACCTGACCTGCACCGGTTGCGGCCGCATCCGCGAATATTCCACCAACCTCAAGGACATGGTGCCGCTTGAGAAATGCCTCGCGGTGGCCCGGGAATGCGAGGCTCCCATGGTCTCCATCTGCGGGGGCGAACCTCTCATTTATCCGAAAATCGAGGAGTTGATCGCCGGCCTGCTCGAACAGGGTCGTGTCCTCTACATCTGCACCAACGGCGTTTTCATGCGCAAGAAAATGCGCGACTACCTGGCCGCAGTTTATTCGCCTGCTCTCGAACCCAAGCTGGCCAAGCTGCTTGAGACCAAACTCATTTCCGAAAAGGAAGCCGAGACCATCCGCAAGTCCGACGAAGCGGCCCGCAAGAAAACCGTCATCCGCCCCACAAAGTGGATGTATTGGAACGTCCACGTGGACGGACTGGAATTCACCCACGACCTCATCGTGGAACGGGAAGGCGTCTTCAAAGAATGCGTCGAGGCCATCAAGATGGCCAAGATCATCGGCTACCAGGTGGCCACCAACACGACGGTTTACAAGGAAACCGACGTGCAGGAAATCGAGGACATGTTCAAATATTTGAGCTCGCTCGAAGTCGACGGCCACACGATCTCTCCCGGTTACGAATACGACGCCGCCAAGAAGGACATGGTCAAGCGTCTGGGCAAACAGCCGGAAGACTTCTTCCTGACTCGCAAGATGACCCGGCAGAAATTCGCCAAAATCCAGGATTGGGGCAAGGCCTTCACCATCTTCGGCACCCCGGTCTATCAGGAATTTCTGGCCGGCAAGCGTGAGTTGACCTGCACCGCTTGGGCCATCCCCACCTATAATGTCAAGGGCTGGAAAGCCCCGTGCTACCTGATGACCGACGGCCATTACGACGGCTATCAGGAGATGCTCGCGAAGGTGAACTGGGAAAAATACGGCGTGGTGGACGGCATCGCGCGCGATCCCCGCTGTGAAAACTGCATGGTCCACTGCGGCTACGATCCCAGCGGCGCCTTGGGCACCAATTATAAGTCGGGCGACAACTGGAAGAACTTCAGCTACAACTTCGGCACGAAACCCAAACCGTATCCCTTCACCCCGGTGCTGGCCGAACGAGCCTTCAACGGGGTCAGCATCGGAAAGGGCCACCTCTCACAGGCCAAGGCTGCGATCAACTCGCCCCGGGCTGCCATGAACGGGGCGCAGGCGGCATTCTCCCGCAAGGAGGAGGCCCACGACCACGCTTCAGGCGGCTCCTGCGGCAGCGGCGACTCGACCCAGCGGGACGAGTTACTGGCGAAGATCGCAGAATCCAAGAAATCCTGAGGGCGGGTTTCACGTGAATGTGAGCCGTTGCTTGGAGTCGAGCAGCGGCTTTTTCTTTTGCAGCCATGCCTCTCAAACACCCTTCCGAACGCACCCTGCTGCTGCTCCTCGCAGCCGTGCAGTTCACCCATATTCTCGACTTCATGGTGGTGATGCCGCTCGGACAACAGTTGATGCGGGAACTGAGCCTGACGCCCGCCGGGTTCAGCCGTCTGGTGGCGGCCTACACCATGAGCGCGGGAATTGTCGGTTTGCTCACCGCGCCGTTCATGGACCGGTTCGACCGGCGCAAGGTATTGCTATTGGCCTATGGGGGATTTCTGGCCGGCACACTGGCCTGCGGGTTGGCACACACAGCGGGCCTGCTGCTTGCCGCCCGGATCCTGTGCGGTGCCTTCGGCGGCATCTCCGGTTCCGTCCTCATGGCCATCGTCGGCGACGTGGTCCCCCCCCAACGGCGCGCATCGGGAATGGCGGTAATCATGGGGGCCTTTGCGCTGGCTGCCTCGTTAGGGGTGCCCTTTGGGCTTTTTCTGGCGCATCGGTTCAGTTGGGAAATGCCCTTCTTTCTCGTGGCCGGACTGGGGGTGGTGATCTGGGTGTTGCTCTATCTCAACCTGCCGCCGGTCCGGGCACATTTGCAAGACACACCGCAGCACCGCTTGTCGGCTTTCTTGGAACTACTGCGCGATCCCAACGCGGGCCGCGGCCTGATCTTCATGTCGGCCCTGGTGATGGGGCATTTCAGCATTATCCCCCTACTGGCCTCCTTCATGGTGGCCAACATGGGATTGCCGGAAGAGAAATTGTTCCTGATTTATCTGGTGGGCGGGCTCTGTTCGGCCGCGACAGCGCCTCTCTGCGGCCGGTTGGCGGACCGGTTTGGACGCTTGCGCGTCTTCAGGGTTTTGATCGTTGTGGCCTGTGCGGTCACCCTGTGGATTTGCAACTCCGGCCCGCTCCCGGTCTGGGCGGTGCTTGTATCCGCGGGGCTCCTGTTCATATTTGCCAGCGGACGATTTATTCCGGCGCAGGCCATTCTGTCTCTGGCGGTGCCGGCGCGGAGGCGTGGATCTTTTATGAGCCTGACCAGCTGCACACGCGACCTGACCTCGGGCCTGACGGCTAGTCTGGGTGGATTGATGGTGACCAAATCGTCCGCAGGCCCTCTGCTCAATTTCGATAAGCTGGGCTGGATGGCTGTGGCACTGAGTCTGGTGAGCTTGTGGCTGGCAAGCCTCGTGCGAGTGGGGGAATTTCATGAATCACGAAAATAAGGAAACGGCCGCCGCCACTCTCGGATCAAATGCCTAATCCTCAAACAGGACCGGCAAAAAAGCGCGGCCCCACGTCTGCTGATTTCATCCACCTCCTCACGCGTCCTAGACAAGACCAAGGCTGAAATCCGTAATCCGGCCACCCCAGAGTTTCACCGCTTTCCGCCTTTATTCCCCCCTGCCCTTTTCCGCGCTCTAAATCAAACACTCAGGAAAATCATCGTCCGATCCCTAACAGGAAAAAATGGAGGAGATTATCCCCCACCCCCTCCAGCCCACTTGGGCTGTTGCCTCAAATGATAGAGCATCTCTCCGGCTTTACGCACCAGCAACACACCCTCCTCCTCACGACCGGCATAGGATTCCAGATCGATGCTCTTGGGATCAAGGTAGCCAAGGTTAATCCTCCTGCAGATGACTTCTGGAATACCCGTGGCAAGAGTGACCCGGATGCGGCACTTCTCCACGCCGCCTTCCATCTTGCCGATGCCTCGGACATGGGTTGAATGAGCCAGCACACCCCAAGGTTGGTGCTTGAACAAATCCCATTGAGTCAGAAAATAATCGCGGCAATGATAGCCGATCTCTTCGATCACCTTTCCGTGCGTGACGGAAATCTCGGTGACATGGGGCGCATAGATGATGAGTTCCCCGTCATCGGCCACCACCGGCTCCAATTTATACATCCCCTTGCCCGCAACCCAGAGGTCGTCATACATCGGCGGCATGCAGGAGAGGACTGTGTTGAAAGGCTTCTCCTTGTAAACGATATGGACCTGCCTGGAAATTTCACTCGCAGCGTCCCAGGCGGCTTCAGGCGTGCCAAAGGAAAGTCCGACCAGGGAGTTGTCCGGAGCGACCACCATGCTGAAACAGGCCTTGCCGACCTTCACCAACCCGCCAGCCCGGTCCACCACCTTGCGGACGGCCGTCCATTTGTTGCCGATAATCATCGGATTGGTTACAACCGCGCCTAGCCAGTGAAAAAAATTAAGGATTTTCGGACCGCCCACGCCGGGGAACAGATATTTATTGCCGCCGGAAAACCCGACAACCTCATGGGGAAAAACCGGACCCACAATGATGACTTGGTCGTAGTTGAACACAAGCCGGTTGATCTCGACGGGAACATCCAGAGAGAACAGGCCTCCGGTAAGTTCATGCACCTCGCTTGCGGCAAGCGAGCCGATCTCCCGCAGCGCCGCCGGATTGTCCCATTCATGATTGAAGAAGCGAACCTTGCTGTAATGGCCGCTGTGCTCCTCGGGGGTGATCTCCAACCGCTGACAAATGGCATCCTCGCTCATGGCCGGGTGGGTGCCGAGGGCGACAAGAACATCCAATTCCCGGGTGACCGCACCGATCTGTTGGAGGATGGTTTTGAAGAGCAGCCCCACCGGCGCGGTGCGGGTGTGGTCCGGAACGATGAGCAGGATTTTCCTGTCGCGATAGTCCTCAGGCGGCAGCGCGGAGGCGACCAGTTCAAACACCTGCGCGTCGGTGAGCTTGCCGGGAAATGCGCACTGAGAGATGGTTTCCATAAAAATCAACGACGTGGAATCGACAAAACATGCAGGCCTTTGACCGATTCAAATCCCACCATGACACGGCTAAATCGTCTGTGACAGATACCCCCCATCCACCCGGATATCCGTGCCGGTGACAAAGCTGCTGGCCTTGTGTGCCGCCAAAAACACGGCCGCTCCCGTCAATTCCTGCGGCTCCCCAAACCGGTTCATCGGCGTATGCCCCCAGATCGCCTTGGTCCGCTCACTGGGAGACCCGTCTTCCTTGAAAAGCAGCTTGCGGTTCTGTTCCGCCGGAAAGAAGCCGGGAGTGATGGTGTTGACGCGGACACCTTGAGACGCCCATTCACGGGCAAGAAACTGGGAGAGATTGAGCACAGCCGCCTTGGCCGCCGAATAACTCACCACCCGGGAGAGTGGCAGATGCGCCGAGACGCTGGCGATATTGATGATGCTGCCCCGACCGCGCCTGCACATGGCCGGCCCGAATTCCTGGCAGGGCAAAAGAACACCCCCCACCAGGTTCAAGTCGAAGTTCGCCTGCCACGCCTCCAACGGAATTTTCTCAAAAGGATGCTCGGCCGTCACGGTCACTTTGGGATCATTCCCGCCAGCGGCATTGACGAGAATACTCGGCGCGCCCAGACGGGCCTCGACCTGCTCATGCACCTCGATCAGGCTGCAGCGTGAGAGAGCGTCCGCACTGAAAAACGCCGCGCTGCCTCCGCGCGCCTCAACGGCCTTGACCCGTGCCTGCCCCCGATCCGTGTTGCGGCCGACTATGGCGACTTTGGCCCCCGCCTCAGCCAGCCCCTCGGCAATGGCACCGCCCAAGGCCCCCGTGGCACCGATTACCACAGCAACTTCTCCGGAAAGATCAAACAGCTTCATAAAATCCGATTGTGCTCAAAGCCTTGCCGGGCCTGAAGTAAAATTTTTCAGCCTGGCTAAGCCCCGGCTCCGATTATTCCCGGATTTCAGTTTTCCTCGCGCGCCAAATCAGCGCACCATGTCGCGGCATGAGAAAATACTGGCACGTCATCAATCTGGGCATCCAGAACAACCTGACGTACCGCTTTAATTTCCTGGCCCGGGCACTCTTTGGCCTGGTCCCGCTGGTGGCGATGCTCTATGTCTGGAAATCGATTTACGCGGACAAAGGTTCCGGCGGGATGGTCGGACCCTACGGTTTTGCCGAAATGGTCTCCTACTACATCCTGGTCACGGTGGTCGATGCTCTGACGGCTGTGAACGAAGATGATTGGCAAATCGCGGCGGACATCAAGGACGGCAACATCAGCCACTTTCTGCTCAAGCCCATTGATTTCCTGTGGTACCGGCTCTGCCTGTTTCTTGCGGGGCGGGCGACCTATCTGGCGGTAGCCGCCCTGCCTCTGGCGCTGTTCATTGTTTTTCTGCGCCACTACTTTGTCTTACCGCCGGACCTCGCCACACTGGGCTGTTTTCTGGTCTCGGTGCTGCTCACCGCGCTGCTTCAGTTCTTCATGTCCTACACCATGGCTATGCTCGCCTTCTGGGTGATGGAGGTATCGACCTTTATCTTTATCCTCTACGCCTTGGAATATCTGGCCAGCGGCCACCTGTTTCCGTTGAATGTTCTGCCCCCGTTGGCCCAGCGCGTGCTTTCCTTCACGCCTTTTCCCTATCAGCTCTATTTTCCAGTCAGCATTTATCTCGGCAAAAACACGGGCACCGAAATCGTCCACGGCCTCCTGATTCAGGCGGCTTGGGTGATGGCGGCTTGGGGCGTGGCGCGCTTTGCCTGGAACCGGGGCATCAGAAAATACGCCGCGGCAGGAGGTTGAAATGAGCCGGAACCCTAAAACAGAACAGCCGGGACCATTGGAACCGGACCGCACCGCGCCTGGCACCCTGGCCCGCTACGGGCTGATTTACGCGGCCTTGTGGAAAAACTCCGTCATGCGCGAAACGATGTTCAAGGGCAATTTCCTCCTCTGGATCCTCGTCGAGGTGCTCTGGTTCGGCCTTCAACTCTGCTTCATCGGCGTCCTCTATCTGCACACCGACCATATCGGCACCTGGACGAAATGGCAGGTGATCATGCTCATCGGAACGAGCCATTTCATTCAGCAGATGTTCCAGGCCTTTTTTCTGGTCAACTGCACGAACCTTTCCGAGCTGATCCGGACGGGCAAATTCGACTTCCTTCTCCTGCTGCCAATAAACACGCGCTTTGTCGTCTCCTTGCGCCAGGTGGATTTGGGGGCCTTCGTCAATGCCGCTTCCGCACTGGGAGTCATCGGCTATGCGGCGCGGCAGATGCATTTCGTCCCGGGCCCGGTGCAGGTCCTGGTCTTTTTCGGACTCTGCCTGGGCGGAATCCTTGTCCACTACTCATTAATGTTTCTGCTGGCATCGATCAGTTTCTGGACCGTGCGGGCTCAGGGTATTGTCTGGGGCTATTACAACCTCTTCCAGATCGCCCGGTTGCCGGACGAGGCTTTTCACGGCTTGTTCAAGGCTTTCTTCACCTTTGCCCTCCCAATGCTGCTGGTTTCCAATGTCCCTGTGCGTGTCCTGACCAACAAGTGTGATGAACCCGGACCCGTTCTCCTGCTGCTGGGCATGAGCGGGCTCTGCTTTCTCCTCTCGGAACTGGGCTGGCGGGTGTCTCTGCGACGCTACACCAGCGCCAGTTCCTAAGACTGCCGAGCGCCCCTCAGCCTGAAATCCAGACGCGCAAAGGACCAGCTGCCCTGCGGCATCCCTCGCCCCGCACCTCAGGATCTTCAGCCCCATCATTAATGACTTGCACCTCTTGCAGGTTACAGGGACTTAACTCGGTGGGATGATTTCGGGGATTGAGCTTCGCCCTTTCTAAACCGGCATTCAAGGACACATCCGAATCGGATTGCCAGGGGGGAGGCGCAAAACCATAAGTCGGTGGAAAAGCTTTTTCGGTGCTCCTAGGGCGACGCTTTTAGCCTTTTACCTCCAACCAAACGAATTATAATCAGACCCTTTTGCCCAATGGGAATCGAAAATGGAGCGAGGTTAAATCCGTGACCAACCCATTAGGCGACAATCACATCCGAAAAAACCGGCCCGGACCCGTTTTATTCCACCTCCAGGCCCTTGATCGTCATCGTCCCGAGAACCAGATCCACCACGCTGCCGGATTGAATGACCTGGTCCGGGTTGGAGAACATCAACACATAGGTCCGCGCGGGATTGGCATGAATATCCATGGTGCGCAGGCTGCCTGTCTTGGCGTTGGAAAGCAATGCAACCGCCTGACCGGTGGCTTTATCCCTCAACAGCGGCTCCAGATTGGCTTCATGGAGAAGCGTGACACCTTTGGGGTCGACAACTTGGTATCGGACATCCACGAGCCGGTCACGGGCTGTGAGGCGGATTTGTTTGATATGAATCCAGGCGGACGGATCGGAAACCGCAGCCGGAGCCCCGGAGGGCTTACCTGAAACCTGCTGTGCCGCCAGCTTTTGAGCCAGAGCCAGGACAAGAACCAAAGGAAGGACAGCGAGAATTCCAAGCTTGTTTTTCATGTGTTGAGGCACTGGGCCACGCCGGCGTTTAATTGCCGAAAATTTATCGGCTTAGCAGTTGGTTGAGTCTGACGCGAACGGGCGGGCCGGGTCAACTGGATTCAACGGAATATTTGCCCATTCTGCCCAGCTATGGTTAGGCCGTGCCCCTAATTCCGCCCGGTCTCAGCCGCTTGTGACTGCAACCCTCGGCGGGCGGGGCTGCTATCACTGCTGTGAAAGTTGGCTGCTTTTGGGATAGTCCTTGCCCTCCCATTCCACCGGCATCCCCGAATATCCTGGGAAATGGAAAAGACGATCCGCATAGGATTTTGCGCGGCCCCTTCTGCGCCTCGACTGCGGCAGCCCCACACCGATCAACACGACAGGCAGACGGTGCTGTGCCGCGCGATACAACCCATGATGAGCGCCGCGAGGTCGTATTCTTCGACGTGTTGCAGCTCATTGACAAACATCACCAGCCCCTTTCCTGCTTTTTTCGCCGTCACCCCGGCAGCCTCCGGCAAATCCTGCTAAACATGCTCCAAATCTCCGTTGTCGGCCAAGTCAGGTTTCCGCTCAAGGTCAAAACCAACCTCGGTGTCGCTCTATTTCATTTTCTTGCGCCGGCGGATACAGGGCGGAAACGGTGTTCCTGTGGCGCACAACGCAAGGGCATGGCGTGGAATTAATTCATCAAAACAACCGGGGCTATGACCGGACGGGTCAGACTACCGCGCTCCAACCGTGCCCCCCTGCGGGGCTGGGGAAATTTTTTGGATGGATGCGGATCTATACACAGGTCGCTCCTGCGGCGCTGGAAAGGCAAATCAAAAAGGACATGGGGCGGGGTTGAAGTCCGATTGCCGGGCTGTCCGCCGCCCGCTGTCCGCCGCCCGCCACAATCGGACCTCTTCTGCTTTGCCATCCATCGCCTTCCCACGACGGCGGCCGCAGACGTTTTTTGGAAAAAAGGGTGCGGTGCGATTCAGCCCTAGTGCTTGGGTCGAAGCAGAATCACTTTGCGATCCGTGCCCTCGACCTCAACGCTGTGCGTCTCGATATGGGGATCATCGCGGAGCGCCTGATGGATGATGCGGCGATCGAAAGCCCCGAGCGGTTCGAGTTCGACCACATCCCCCCAGCGCCGCACTTTTTCGGCGGCCTCCAAGGCTTTTTTCACGAGCACCTCGCGGGCTTGAGCGCGATAGCCCCCGACATCCACGAGAACTTTGGGTGCGGCAGGGTCTTGCTGGAAGATCAGTCGATTGGTGACATACTGGAGATCGGACAGAGTCTGGCCCTGACGGCCGATCAAACGGCCGGAGTCCTGCATTTTAACATCCAAAAGAACCCCGTCCTCCAAAGAATGATCTTCCACCGTGGCGTCGAAACCTAGAAGGTGAAGGATTTTTTCCAGCGTGGCTTTGGGTTGGGCAGACATCGGATGTGCGCAAGTTTTCGGGTTGCAGTTGTTGTCGGTTGTCAGTCCGTTATCTTCTGGATTTAGAGACCGGAGTCAAGCGTGTAACAACGGGTCCTGATTGGGCTTTGGTCAATTTAGTCTGCGCGATGGTCAGCAGATTGTTAATTGTCCAGTAGAGGGCCATGCCCGCGGAATAATTGTAGAGGAAGAGCATGAACATCAACGGAAGATAGCGCATCATTTTCTGCTGGGCAGGGTCCACACCCGGGGTGGGCGGCGTGAGGTGCGACTGCCAAAGCATCGTGCCCCCCATGATGATGGGCAGCAAATTGAAGGGGAGATTGAGCCCCGGGATGATGAAAAGAGTGTCGGGCTTGGAAAGGTCAAGGATCCACAGGAAGTGGGCGCCGCGCAACTCGATGGCGCTGCGGATCATGTTAAGAAATCCAATGAAAACAGGAATCTGGATGAGCATTGGGAGGCATCCGCCCATGGGGTTGACCTTGTTGTTGCGGTAGAGCTCCCACTGCTTTTGAGAGAGCTTCGACATGTCATCCTTGTATTTTTCCTGCAGGCCCTTTAGCTCCGGGGCCAGCGCCTGCATTCGTTTCATGGAGCGGGTGCTTGCGGCGGTGAGCGGCCAGAAAACCACCTTGATGAGCACCGTGATGCCAACGATGGCCCAACCGTACGAAAACCTCAGACCGTCATGCAGCCAGTTCATCCCCAGCAGAAGACCCTTGGAAAAGAAGCTTAGGGTCTCCATGCCCCAGACGCTGAATCCCATCACACGATCCAACCCCTTGCCAAACTGCGCGCCCAGCCGGGCCAGCAACTGGTATTCCTTGGGGCCGGCGAACAAGGTGAAGCGCTGCTCCACCACCTCGCCCGCCGCGAGTGTTTGGGGCGGGTAACTCAAGGCACCCTCCAAACCCTTCGGTGCGGCGATAGTGCCGGCCGCCTCCACAAGCTCCTGACGGCTGGGGGGGGGCAAATCCACCATGCGCACAGTGACGGCCGGTGCGCTGGTCTGGGGCATGAGGATGAGGGCGAAATACTGGTTCTGGGCCGAGACATAAGCGACATTGCCGCTGCCCGCGCGATATTCGGTCTTTGGCACGCGGGGAAAGATTCCAAGGGTGGAGGTGTTGGTGTTGAAATAGGGCACTCCGGTCGAAGTCGTCTTGGAACCATCATCCCATAAAACGCTCACGGTGGTCATCCAATCGTGATCCTGGGCATTCATGGGCGATGCCGTGCCAACCATCCATTCCTGCCCCGGCAGCACCAGAGGCCGGGACGAACGGTTTTCCAGCCGCACCACCGCCTGCACGATGTAGTTGGAGCTGATGGAAAAATCTTTGACTATCACCAAGCCATTGGTGAGGTTTTTTTCCGCCCGAACGCCCGAGCCGGTTCGGGTCAGGGAAAAAACGCCATCCCCCTGCGGTGCGCCGTCGCGGAGCGTCAGGCTGGGCTGGGCGGAATTAAGAACGGAGGGGCGGTTTTTGGGGGCGTTTTTATCGCGCCTCCAAGCCACCGTCTCCGGATATTTCAGGAGTTCCACAACCTTCAACCCTCCGCCGTAAGACGAGAAAGTGTAGTGGGCGTTGTTATTGGTAATCTCAAGGAGGGTCTCGGCGGCACCCGAAGCGACGGAGCCTCTGGGCTGAGCGGATTGTGAAACCTCATTGCCGCCCGGCGCGGACAAGCTGGAGGCTGCGGGCGCCGAGGCGCGGGGCAGGCCGGCTGGCAGCGGTCTGGGCGGATACATTTTCGGCACAATGAACGAAGACCATAAAAACAGCATGCCGATGCAGCTGACGATGACGACGATTGATTTTCTATCCATGAAAACAGTTGGCTACCTTGATTGATTGGGGGGGAACCGGGGGGACGGGATCAAAACCGCCGCCACCCCACGGGTGGCAACGGCAAATACGGCGGACAGCCAAGCCCGTGCCGGTAAGAGAGCCGTGGGCTTGGAGGGCGGTCAGCGCGTATTGAGAACAACTGGGAACAAAGCGGCATTGCGCGAAAGGACCGCAGACGAAGGCCTTTGCGGGCGAAAGGATGCATCGGTAAAAACGCAGGCCGCCGATTAAAATAAGTTGGATCGGGTTCACCCGTTTTTCGGCGGGGCAGACGGCTTGAGCAGTCCCGCCTTACGCAGTGTTGTAATAAAATCTTTTTCCACCGAGGCAAACCCCTTTCCCGCGATGGATGGGCGCGCCACAAGAACCAACTCAAGGGGCTGGGCCAGATCATGCTGGTGAAGGCGGAAAGCCTCCCTCATCAATCTGCGGGCGCGGTTCCTTACCACTGCCGGGCCGATCCGACCGCTGGTGACAACCCCCAGTCTGGAGAGAGACCCGGCTGGGAGGCGGCACCAGTTGGTGATCAAACAACCGAAAACATGGCGCTGGCCATCCTGTTTTAGGCGCGAGAAATCACGTCCCTGCTTCAGGCGCATGGCGGCCGTGAAACGGAGTGACGGAGCGAAGCTCGGGGCCATACCGGCCTCCCAGACTACACCGGCGTCAACCGTTTACGGCCCACGCGGCGGCGGTTGGCGAGGGTGGCCTTGCCGTTTTTGGAACTGTTTCTGGCCAGAAAACCATGCTGGCGTTTACGACGCATTTTTGACGGCTGATACTGTCTTTTCATAAAAGTTTAAAGTCTGCCTCGGCAAATTTATTGCCGGCAGCAGCGGACCGGAGTTTTTCCATGGCCCGGAACGTGGGAAAGTATCAGTGATCCTTCCCATGTCAAGAACCTGCGTGAATTATGAAAAGCATTGCGCCCGGCACCCGCCCCCCTTTAGGCTCCGGCACGACGACGAGGCCGGAACTCAGGTTTATGTGCGCCCAATGAAATCCAACAATCCGTCCGCCACCGATGTGCCGGCAGCCTTGGCCGACCAACCGCCCGCCCGTCCCCAGCCACCTCCGACCCCCATCCCGCCCATTCTGCTGGAAGGCGACGAACCTTTGTTCCCTCCATTATCAGGTAGTGTTCCGGTCCCGCGCCCCGCGCCTCTTCTCAACCTCGGATCCGAGAGTTTGCAAACTGAGGGGGATCTGCCCGAAACTTATGGGGCCTGCGATTTGTTCCTCGCCGCCCGCGACCCCCACTGGGTCTTCGCCCACTGGGATATGCCCCCTCAAAATCCGGGCACCGGACCCGAGTCTTGGGCGGACCGGCAGTTCGTCTTGCGCCTGCACCCGGAGAAAACAGTCCCCCACCCAGTATCGGAAACCCGCCTGCAACCGGAATCCAGACATTGGTTCATCCACGTGCCCGAGGCGGGCCGAAACTACCACACGGAACTGGGCTACTACCGCCCGGACCGGCACTGGGTGAGTTTGGCCATCTCCAATTGGGCATCCACACCACCCAATCGCTGGTCCTCCGACACCTCGGCCCGCTTTAGAACCCTTCCTCCAAACTTCCCGCATCCCGGGATCGACCCGGCACTGACTAGCCGGGGCGGCGGGGAAGAAACCTGTCCAGTCGGGCCGACAAGAACCATGCCCGGCCCCGATCTGGCGGAGACCTTGGCCCGGCTTGCGGGTATTGAAGCGGAATCAAGCCGCAGCCTGAGCTCGCTGGAACTGGGAACACCCCCATCCCCCCCATGAATCGCGCCTACGGCAGTCTCCTGCGACTTATTGCCGCCGGGCTGGTTTTCTTGGGTGTTATCGGATTGGCGGTGGACGCGGCCCGCTGGATGCAACACCGCACAGGCGGCCCGGCACCAGGCTTCTGGGCAGTCGCGCTGGACGCGGCCCTGCTGACCGGCGGAATGGGGCTGTTCGCTGGCGGCAGACGGCTGGCTAAACACCTGATCGACGACGACGAATGAGGCAGTGCGCTTCGGGCTCTGTCAGCCAACCCGGGTATCTCGCGCTACTGCTGCACGCACACCTGCCGTTTGTGCGCCACCCTGAGCGCGAAAAATTCCTGGAGGAAAGCTGGCTGTTTGAAGCCATTACTGAATCTTATCTTCCACTGCTCCAGATCCTCCAAGGCTGGGAACACGACGGACTGCCGGCACGGTTAACCCTCACGTTGACGCCCACGCTCTGTTCGATGCTGCTCGATCCACTCTTGCAGGAGCGCTATCAGCGGCATCTCAAAGCGCTGACCGGTCTGGCTGAAAAAGAAATCCTCCGCACCCGGAACGAGCCGAAATTCAACCGGCTGGCCGACTTTTATCTCAAACGCCTTTCCGCTCTAAGCGACTTGTACCTTAACTGTGAAGGGGATCTGGTCGGGGCCTTCCGGAGGCTGCAAAATGGCGGGCGGTTGGAGATCATTGGCTGCGCTGCCAGCCACGCCTTGCTACCCCTGCTGCAACACCCGCCTTCGGTCCGGGCTCAAATCCTCACCGGCTGCAGCCACTACCGGGCCTGTTTCGGCCGCGATCCCAGCGGGTTCTGGCTTCCCGAATGCGCCTACCAGGCCGGAGTGGAACCGGCGCTGGCCGAGGCCGGAGTGAGCTGGTTCGTTACCGAGTCACAGGGGATTCTTCATGCAAATCCGCAGCCCAGACGCGGCGTTTTTGCCCCAATCCACACCCCCCTAGGCTTGGCGGCCTTCGGACGCGATCAGGCATCGTCCAAACAAGTCTGGAGCCGGCAGCATGGCTACCCGGGAGACCCGCGCTACCGTGATTTTTACCGTGATATCGGTTTCGATCTGGATTTGGATTACGTCCAAGCCTGTCTGCCAACACCTGAAATCCGAGGCTTCACAGGCATCAAATATCATCGAGTCACCGGCAAGGAGGGCGCAAAAGAAATCTATGATCGGGCGGCTGCGCTACAGGCCGCCGCCGATCACGCCCGGCATTTTTTGGAATCCCGAATTGAACAGATCCGCCAAGTCTCGGGCCTGTTGGACCAGCCGCCGATATTACTTGCGCCGTATGACGCGGAACTCTTCGGGCATTGGTGGTATGAGGGGCCAGAGTTTCTGGATCATCTGGTGCGAGCTGCTGCAATCGGGCCGACACCCCTGAAGATGCTCACGCCCGGCGACTATTTGCAGCGGCACCCCGCCGGGCAGCTGGCCCAACCCGCCGCCTCAAGCTGGGGTGAATCCGGCGACTGGCGGGTCTGGCTTAATGAAACCAATGCCTGGATTTATCCGCATCTGCGGGTGGCCCAGCAACGCATGACGCAGCTGGCGCAGCAATTCCCCTCCCCCCCACCCTTGGAAAAACGGGCCCTGCAACAGGCGGCACGGGAACTACTCTTGGCCCAGTCAAGCGACTGGGCATTCCTCCTCCGGACCGG
>CAIQOK010000038.1 GCA_903873415.1 uncultured Verrucomicrobiota bacterium
GGATGGACCCAAGGCCGGGTGAAGGGGCGGCTGATTGTCGGAGAGGGATTCACTTCAGCTGCAAAGTCTGTGAGCACTTACCAACAGCAACTTATTGCACCTGCAGCTTGTAGAAATGATGCACACCCAAATCATCGGCCGGGTGATGCGGCTCAAATTGCAATTTCTGCGTCCCGGGCGTGAAAAAAGTGCTGCGCGGGCTATCATCCGGTCCATTGGCAGGAAGCTTGAAGGATAACACCGTCCAATCCGTCAGGTTGGTGGAGGATAGCAGGGTGTAACTATGACCCCCTACCCCGTTGAATTCCACCACCGGCCGCGCCCCGGGCCTGGGCACAATGGCCAGCCGAAAGCCGTCTTTTGGATCCCAAGCATAAACCCCGGCCAAATACTTTGCCCGGTTGCTAATGCCGTCGTTCAGGGCACTGTCGTTAGGACCCACAAGCGTGTTTGCACCCAGCATGTCGCGCAACAGTTGCTGCCAGGCATCGGGCAATCCGTCTCCGTTGGCGTCCACTCCCAAGGTCAAATCGATGGTGGTGATGCCAGCGGCCGGGCCGAGTCGGGCGTAGTTGCCAGACATCTCAATGGGCAAATAGGTGATGCTGTTCATCCAGACGCTGATCCTGAAGGGCATATTGGGCTGCAACGCGGCCGGGGAATAGAGGTCCTTGAACAACATGGAATCCATGGTGACTTGGACCTGAAAATTCACGCCGGGGGCCAAACCGGGAACGATGGGGGCCATGAGCTTCACCCCATTGGTGGCTTGGAACAGGATGTAAGCGCCCGGAGTAGAAATGGGCTGTCCCAACTCGTCCCGGACCAGGCCGGTGATCAGATGGTAGGGAGCGGGCGGATAGGCTTGAGCCAGGCGCGGGGCGGCCAAAGCAGGGAGGATCAAGACCGGTATGGCACGGCGAAGGCCGCGAACCAACGACTTCAACAGCGAGAGTTTCATAATTTCAACCAAAAACAGACACGGACCTCAATAATTAAGACTAGATCCACCAGGGACGGTGCCCCAAGCCAGATCGTTTGAACTGAATCTTTCGATTGGACATTTCAATTTTGCCTTCTGCGCTTCCTCACGCCGGCGGTGACGGAACAAGAAACTAAAACAAAATATCCCGCCCAGCAAGGAAACAACAGGCCCATGCCAAGGGCCCCGCCATTCCGTTTGGATGGCCTCATCCCACCTCCACGTCCTCCTAACGTCGGAGCCTTCAAAGGCCTGAACGCCGCGTCGCCTGGTCGGCCGCAGAATCCTCAGTTGCCGGAATATGAATACGTATCGAAATGCAATTTAATATCCGTGACGGTCTTGATGAAACTATCCAAGCCGACAGTGGGATCATTCAAGAGTGTGTTGCCGGGAATGACGAGTTTCCATTTGGTGTTCCAGACCGAGCGGCCGATGAGGCGACTGCTGGTGTATTGTGAACGCATCAGGGTGCCGCTGGGACCATAAAGACTGGAGCTGAAATAGACCGGGTCGGAGACGGGACGAAAGGCCTGATGCTTGCGGATGGCAAAGAGGGGCGAAATCAGGGCGTCAGAGGTCTGGTAGAATCCGCCGCTGGCAAACTGGGCCGCCCCGATATTGAACGGCAACGGTATGGCCACATCATCGACACTGAAATTGCGAACGGTGGTGGTGTCGCCCATCGGCGGAGTCCGCATGCAATCCTGTCCGCAGGGGATGAGATAGACATAGGGAGTGGAGGCCATAGCCAAAGTATTGGTATACCAGCGGTAAGGGTCGGCAGGAGAGGTGGTATAAGGAACAAGATTGGCGGGGGGATCGTCCATGCCGGGATATCCAACCAAGGCGACGCCGACGGCGAAAATCTTGGTGGCAAATGAGCTGGGACTGAATCCATGGTCCCCGGCAGCCAAGGGCTGGCCGAAGAGGTTGTAGCCACTGTTAACGGTGGTGCTAAAAGGGATCAAGATTCCCGGCACCGCGACGCCAGGCCCCTGATTGATCTGCATGCAATAGCGCTGCACGTCAGGGTCTGCCATGAGATCGACCACGCGGTTTTGATTGAGCACGTCCTGCCAGGAGCTTGTGCCGTTGGTATCCGGCCGGATCCTGTAATTTTCCCTGCGCATGGAGACGGTGGTGCCATAGGCGTCGGGATTATTGAACCCCAGACGGCCCTTGACCACATCCCAGTCGGCTTTCATCTGGGCCAGGGCGGTGGATAGGCCGGGGTCGCCGTTGGCGCTGCCGCCGTATTGCGGCTGGCCGTTTTGCACCACACCCAAGGAGCGGGAGGAAACGATTTTGTTCAGATACGCCCGGCCGGCACTCGTGTTGA
>CAIQOK010000039.1 GCA_903873415.1 uncultured Verrucomicrobiota bacterium
CCAGCTCCCCTCGATTTGTAGCGTGTGTCGTCCATTTTCCAAAAAACAGGTGTCCATTTGAAAACGAGCGGGCCTGGGCAGCGGAGTTCCAAGCGAAGCGTCATCACCACGGAATATGCGTCCGTCAATATGAAGGGCGACTGATTTTAGGATGCCAGGGTATTTCCCCACCTTGAATGAAACCGGAACCGTATCGGATAAAATACCATTCGTGATTTTATTTTGGCCGAGAACCACAAGGCCAGAAGCATACTCTTCACCGGTGGCACGCAAGCAAAACACCATACCAATGGCCAACGATAAAATCCAGGCACGCAAAAGTTTCATCACCACGACACTGCCGCCGGCAAACATATTTGTCCACCATAACTTTGGTTCACGTCGCCTCAATCGCCGGCCAGGCTAATGCGAATAGTGTTCGCGTTGCTCAATAGTGACGGCCGCGCAACTCTTCACGGTCTCCACTCACGACGATCATCGCCGCGCGCGGTTGCCGACGCTCATGCACGGCCAGTCGGCTAACGCCGACTGACGCCGTGCACCGGCCAGCCATCGCAGGTGTGCGAATGGTTTCTCACGGCTGGCCTTTCGCTACCCCGCGCGCGCCATGGACGTCGCAGGTTATCGAACGGTTTTCGTTCCTGCCGACCGTTCAGGTTGGCGGATGATTTTGGCGCGGGGTCGGCAAGAAAAGTTAGTGGATTGATTCCCTGTCGCTATCGCTCCACCCAATGATGGCCAGTGCGGCACGCACCCCGGCGTCAGCGAGCCTCGCCATCTTTTCGCTCAGGGACTGCGCAAGCTCCGCCCGTCGCTCGATCTGGCTCGGCACGCTTCCGCCCGCGGCCTGGCCGGACTCACCAGCTTTCCGACCGCTCCACTTCACTGCCGCGAACCGCTGCGCGGACGCTATCGTTTCGTTCCGACGGTCAAAAACTGGCGAGACCGGATGAAACCGGCCGCGCCCAACGGTGGCAGGCTGCAAAGACCTCGCCGCTTCGCGGCTCGCGGCGGCGAACCCCTCCTGCGTCGGGGTTCGCCTGATGTGCAACAGCCGCGAGCGCGAGGCGGCTCAAAACAAAAATGGCCGCGAGACTGCGTCCGGCCAGGACCAGCAATACGGCGCGAGGCTCCGCCTGTCGCCGAAGACAACAGCAATAGCCCGCGCGACTTCGTCCGGGCAAGACGTCAGCAATAGTCGCGGGGACGGCCAGCCTTCGCGGCACTTCGCAGGCTGCGTTTGCGAAACTGGCCGACCCCGCTGGAAAAACCAATTTTGACCGACACCCCGGCGCTGGGCTTCGCGGCCTGCTGTCTCGGCTGCCATGCACCCATCAGCCGGCCATCATTCCGCTACGCTCCAGCGGCGGGGAGTCGGGAAATTTTGTCATCGCGCTGGCGCGACGATGCCAGGGCACGAGTCCAGACGCCCCGACAAAATCGCGTGAGCTTCGCGGCGGAGTTGGCATGAAGGAACGGCTACGGCTACGATGCTCGTTCCTGCGCGTCTGTGCCTTCGCCTTGCTTGCCCGGACAAAACACAAGAGCAGTTATATTCAATGCCGCCCCAAAAGCGGTTTCCCGCTGGCGCGTGACCCTCCGCTTTCGGGTCCCCGCCGTCTCCCCGCGCGACCCCGCGACCGACGGCCCGGTTCATCGAGATATAACTGCGTCTTGTGTTCAATCCGGCGGCTGCATTGTCACCCCGATAGCTCCGGCGTCCCCGCCGGTCGCGCAATTCCCCATTGCGCTGCTATCGGGTCGCCAACTGGCCGGCATCCTGCACGCCAACTCCGCCGCTCCGCTGTTTTAGAAGTTTGGTCGGGGCGTCTTTCCCCTGAAGCCCCCGCCCATCCCCCCGATGCTCGTCCCCCCTTCCATCCCCAAGGGGGGACTGCGCCAGAGCGTGATTGGTTCGATGGTTGGCCACACGTTGCGACATTTCGACAGGCGTTCAGGGTTGGCCTCTAGTGAAAAATTCCGGCGGCTAGAATCCGCGCAACTTCCGCTGCGTCACCGTGCGGATTTTAGTCGCCACCGCATACCGCAGACAATCGGCGGCATCGTCCCCGCCGACTCCATCGTCATCGGCATCCACTTTCAGCACATCTTCGGGCCGATTCGGGTCGTGTTGGAGCGTTGGAATGGTCTCAATGAGCCGTTTACAGCGCTGGTGGATGAATAATGTGGCCCGAACGCCATTTTCTGGATCACCGAAGCCTTGCATCAGTTCTGCCCACCCATTGAGCCGGTCCATGCTGGCCGGTTTCAGCCGGATCCCCAGCCGTTCATATTGGCTGGCGACGGTGGAACCATCCCCCTGGCGGGAGAACACATCCGCGCCAGCCGAGAACCGGCGCAGATCGGCAAAGTCCAGCTTGTGACGCTGCAGCATCGCCCGGATGCCGGCGGCATGACGTTGCGGCAGCCAGAGCCGTTCGGCGTGTTCGTCCACGATGAAGATGTTCCCATCACCGTCGCGGCAACCGAGTAGCGCCACCGTGTAATGCGCAAATCCGTAGTCCAAAGCGGCGAACCATTCCACGCCACGCGCAGGGTCGAAGTCGTTCAGAACGTGAATTTCCCGGCGAAAGTTCGTGAAATACTGCCCGGCGGCAATGTCCCAATCGCCATCCAGCCAAGCCCGCTTTTGCCAGCCGGTCAAACCCTCCAGCACGCGGACGTAATCCGGATTGTTCCACCGGTTGTCGGTGACACGCGCCGGGATAAACCGCGTGTCGGTCTCGCGATGTTCCAGCATCGGCGCCACAAACTTCGTCCGATACCACGCGTGACCGACTCCCCCCGGGTTGGTCGTGGAATAAATCCGTGGGCGCCAATTCGGTTTTGATGACCGGCAACAAGTCGTGATGTCCTGATATTTCCGGCTGGTCAAAGTCGTGGCTTCCTCAATGCCTATGATGTCGTATTCCAGCCCCAAATAGGCGTCGATGTCCTTCTCGTTCTGGAAGTGACCGGCAATGATTCGCGACCCGTTGGCAAACGTCAAGATGCCACGGAACGCCGAGAACTCATGCGGTAGCCGGTTGAACAGCTTGCGCCGAAGATCCTCAAAATGTTCGAGGTTGGCTTTGCCTACCTTTCTCAATAAGAGGCATTTCAAATCTTTTTCGCGCTGACAATCGTCAACACCCATCTGCGCCAAAAGCCAGTGCGACTTGCCACCGCCGCGAGCGCCACCGTAGCCAACGGCGGTCGGTCCGTTCGGCTGGTCGCACAGTCGCGCAGCCGCACAGGCCACCAACTGCCGTTCCTGCAAACAGGCTTCACCGCGCACCAGATTCAACAGTTGATCCTGCGGACAACCAGCAGCCACCGCCGCCTTGGCCAAAATGTCGTAAGCGTTCACGGCTTCACCTCCTGAACATCCACGATGGCCGGAGCAGTCGGTTCAGCCACCGCATACGCTTTCTTGATGGCTTCCTCCCACTCGATGGAAACCTTGCCGGCGTGCAGGTTGTGGATTTCCTTGATCTCGCTCGGCATACCGGCGGCGAATTGTTTCAGCTTGAACGCCAGATCCAACATCCGCGCCATGCCTTCAAAGCCGGGAGTCCGGCCAGACTTGCGCCAGCGCTCGCGGGCCTCGCGCACCATCGTGATGGCTTCCTCGGCCTCCAGCCACGCCTGACGGCGGGCCGGTTCGTGAAGTTGCCACCACTCGACGGCCTTCTCGCACGCCAATCGTTCGATGGCCTGTCGCTCCAACTCGGCAAAATGCCGGTTGAACGCCACGACGCGGCCGGGCCAGTCATATTTTCGGCTCAACCATTCCAGCCGCCGCTTGGTGCAGCCCAACTTCGCGGCGGCAGAAACCAGAGACCGATTCGGCCCTAGGTCGAGATAGGTTTTAAAAGCCGTGAAAGCTTTCGTGGTTTCGCGCGGCAATTGCTCGAACGCCAGCACAGTTTTCGGTTGTTCAATGTTGTTCGTCATAAAATTTCATTTCGTTTCAAGTGTCTCGCTAATGGCAGTGAGTGAAGGACAGCCCGACCCAAGAAGGGCTGTTCCTTCCTCTGCCTGTCCAGTGCCACGGTGCCATATCCCCTATAGATGTGGCACTGTGGCACTACGCCGCTTCCGCCCGCCAGTAAGCCCCGCTGCTGGACCGAGCCAAACCATTCGCCACCAGCCGATTGAGATAACGAGCAGCAGTCCGTCGGCTCAGTTTCAGGCAGGTTTCCGCATCCTTGACGACTTCGGCAAAAGTTTTGGGCTTATCGGTCAGGGTGGCGGCGGCAAATTCCTTGTCCGAGCACGCCTTGTTTTTTGTCTGCGGCCGGCGGAGCGCTTCGGGGTTCAAATCGCTGGCGAGGTGCATCATGGGGTAATCCCATTTTACGACAAATTCCGGCAGTTGCGGCAGGTTGCGCAAAATGCTGGTAACGGTAAAACAGTCCGGCTCCTCGTGCGGTGTCAGCACGAGGATGGAATCCGGATCGCGTGCCCAAGCGCCGGCACCACTCATCCGGTCAATGGCGTTCTTGGCCGAGCTGTCCCCCTTGGCAAAATGATGCGCGACCACGATGGCCGCGCCGGAGGATTGGGCCAGCGACTCAAACTCGTTCATCAAATCCGCAATCTCGCCGTTGGCGTTCTCGTCGCGGTTGCCCAGGACTTTGTAGGCCGGGTCGAGAATGATGAGACCGTAATGATGCTTCGCCAGTCGCTCCTCGAGCTGGGGCCGGAGCAGTGTGATGTCGGCGTTCTTGCCGCGCAGATTCCAAAAGTGCAGCGGCTTTTCTTTGCCCCCACATTCCAACCGGGTGGCCCGCAATGCTCGCATCCGATTCTTGATGGACCAGACCGGCAACTCGAAGTTGATGTAGATCACCGGCAGCGCCGTGCAGGCTTGCCCCCACCACGGCTGGCCGGTGGCGACCGACAAAGCCAGGTCGAGCAGGCTCCACGACTTGTTCGATTTGCTGGTGCCGCCGAGGATCATCTTGCACCCCTTGTGCAAGACGCCCTCGATGATGACCGGCGGCGTGGGGAAATCCATTTCCTCAAGCTGGTCGAGCGTGATGATTTCCGGCAGCGGTGGCGGCAGCGCGCCCAAAGCCACGGCAATGTCCACTTGTTCAATCGGCGAAAACTCTTTGATTTCCATATTATTTTTTAAGCCAGACCAACCGTTGCAGTTTTCCATTCCGCCACGCGCCGGGCACGCGCACGGGCTGGGAATAGGTGAAAAGTTTTGGATCGCAGCCGAACACCGTCAGCGCGGCCTTGAGCCGGTCCTCCATGACCTTGTCCCGCGGACAATCGAACCAGCCGTGGAGACTTTTCCCGGCGGTATCAATGATGGCGTGCAGGTTGTAGCGCAGCCGGTTGTTCAGGTAAGCGAACACCGCGCCGATTTCATCCTTCTGGAGCGAATCGCTCTCCACGACGAGAAATCGCTGGCCCTGAATGTTCTCATTGCTCCGACGGAAAGACCCCGGCTTGAACGCCGCGCCGCAGGTGTAATTGCCCATCGCGGGGCCGATTTGATACCACTCTGACAACGGGCGGAAATGCGTCGCGTGTTCCGGCCGGCCGGAGGAATACACATCACCAATCCAGACCGTGCTGTTCGCCGGCCAGAGCCGGAGCCAGGTGCGGAACTGGTCGTCGGGATCGCGCTCCGCCACCAACAGCGGCGAGTCCCCCAGGATTTGCGCGAACGGCCAGTGGAATTTTTCAAACAATTCCGGCCGGTAACGGCCCGCCATTGCGACCAGCGTTTCCAAAACCAACTGCTCGCCCGGATGCCGGCCTTCGGCCTTGGCCCGCGCCAGCACGGCCTCACGCGGCAGGATGGCGCCGCTCGTCTGTAATACGTCGCCGGCCCGCAAAACTTTTCCATCCGGCAGCGTCAGCGTCCACGGCGAACCCAGGCTGCGCCGCAGCTTGTGATTCGCGTCCGCCACGGCGGGCGCGCACGACGAATGAAAACAAAAAATCGTCGGCACACCGTCCACGCAGACGCGGCAATCCTTCTTGCCGGTCTTGTGCGTGTGCAGCGATTCGCCGGGACAGCGGCAGTAGCCGCTGACGGCGCTCTGCCAGTCAATCGCGCCGACAATGCCGGCGGCAGCTTGTCGTGGGTCAATCATGGGAGATCCACCTCGTAACCTTTCTCGGTCAGTTTGATCCAGAGTTTGGCTTGGATGCCCATGCCCGCACCGCTGAAATCCAGATTGGCCGCCAAGTATTTCAGCAGCCCGGCCCGCAGCGTTTCATCGCTGGGAATCTGATAGCGGGTGTAGGCGTCGTTGTAAGCGAAGTCCGCAAACGGGATCTCGCTGTCGCTGCTCCAATCGCCGGGAAACACCCCGAGCGCGACGATGTAGCCGAAAAACTTTTCGTCCCCCGGTTTTTTCAGCGGCCAATCTTTCACCACCAATTTTTGTTCGATGATTTGCATAAGTTAAAAATTTGTTTCAATGGTGCCCGTCCGGAAGGACAGTTGCGGCGTGACCATCCGATGCCACTGGTCGTGGCACGATTTGCAGAGATAATCCTTCGGCCAGCGGTTGGCCTCGTCCTTGCCGAACATAGCTTGCGGTGCCCAATGATGTTCTTCCGCGCCGCGTGCGTTGCAGCGGGCGCAGCGCGGTTGGTTCATGCGTTCCACCACCCGCACCAGCGACAAATCCACGCCTTCCGCCAAAATCATTTCCTTCGGAATCCAAATGGCCGCACTGCCTTTCCGGGGTGTCCACCAGTTGCACTCCAGGCACCACCACCCGAAATGCTCGGCGGCGCTGGCACTCAGTCGGCAGGAAATTTCCTGCCGGGTGTCACGCGCACAACGCGGGCATGGACGGGTTTTAATCATGGTGGCCAGTGCGGCTCGCACTCAGAATGGCAATTCGGGTTCGCAGTGGTTTTTCACGGCGCGCAGAAAATCAGCGGGCCGCTTGATGATTTGGGAGGCGACGTGCGGCGGCAGATACAGCAGATTTTTCGCGCCATATTTTTCGCCGATGAATTGCAGCACCATGTCCTCGACATGCGCATCGCCGCCGAGCAGCCGGTGCAGATGTTCCACCACCTGCACCGGCAGCCGGCCGGTTTCGGGATTGAGGGTGACTTCCATATTCACGCGGATACGCCCAGCACTTCCGCCACCTTCACCGTGAGTTCGAGGTCGTTTCGCAGATAGGCTTCCGCCGAAGCGCGGTCGCTCTGCCAGAGACCGGCGAAGGCTTTGCCATCGCCATTTTTCGCGCCGACGCCAAGATGCTTGGCGATAGAATCCAAAGACCCTCTGGCCTGCCGGTCGCCGAGCTGCCAGAGATCGCGCAGGTCAACCAACTGGTCGCCCCAGTAACGCCCGCGCCGGATGCCGAGCGGCACCTTGAGGCGATGCTTCCACGACCGGCGAATCAGAAACGGCAGGTCGAAGGCAAAGATGTTGAACCCCACGGCCGTATTCACCCGGCCCATTTCCCCGCGCAGCGCGTCCCAAAATTCCGACAGCAAACCCGCCTCATCCTCGCGACCGAGGATGCGAAAAACTCCGCCCTGTCCCGACGAGTCGAACTCGTAAAGCCCGATGGCCAGCACGCGCCCGGTCAGCGGGTCGAGCGCCGCCCGGTCAAAAAATTCGCGCCGGTGATTGGCTTCTGCTTCGGCGATCTTCGCCGTGATTTTGTCCGGGTCTTTCAGATTCCCGGTTTTCACCTCCGCCGGATCGAACGGCGGCACCAGCGCCGCCAGTTCAGCTTCCGGCAATGGTGCCGTCTCAATATCGAAAAAAATTGTGTTCATGGCATGATGTCAAAAGATTCTCCCGCTCCCTCCGCAGTGCGGAGGGAGACGGGATGTGGTTTAGAATCCGACTTCGGGATCGAAGGGGATGTCATCGGCCGGCGGCGGTGTCGCCGCGGCACTTTTGGTGGGCACCGGAGCCGGAGCCGCCGGCATGGGTGCAGGCACATGGGCCGGAATGCCAGGCCGAGGTTCGGCCGCGGTGGCGGCATCTTTCGCCGCCCACTCGGCAATGCGCTGGCGCATCGCCGCCGGATCGTAGGTGCCGCTCGGCACGACCTTCTTGGTGGCCTTGCTCACCGCGTCAATGCTGACGTAGGTGCGGCCCGACAAGGATTGCTGATGCGACAGCACCAACGTGCAGCACGCGCCCAGCAGTTTTTTCAGGTCCACATTCTCGCCCGGTGCGACCGGACGACCGCGCCACTGGCCGACGAACCCGGCCAACTTCGACTTCGGGTGCAGGCTCGCCGTGAAGTTCTTCGTCACGATACCGCGCTTGCCATCCTCGCCGATGTGCTCGGTCTCGAAGACGAGCTTCAGTTTGCGGACCAGCTTGCGCTGGCCCTGGAACTCGGTCCAAACCAGACCGAGATCAATCACGTCCACACAAACGCCCTGCCAGATACCCGGCGGATGCTTGATGAAGTTGCCGCTGTCGTTGCATTGGAGAACCAAGGCGTCTCCACTCGCCGTCATGTTGTTTAACATAATTTTTCTGTGTTTTGTTTTTGGTTAGTTCGCCGGCGGAAGTTCCCCCCGGAGAAATTTGAAAAAAGTTTCGGAAGTCATCGTGACCAGCCACCGGCCGTCACGATCCTGATGGGCCACGACGAAGGCGCGTCGGCCGGCTTCACGCCGGGCTTGTGCCACCGCCTCGTGGATGTTGAGCCGGTGACCGGCGATAACTTGGCAATGGAGCCATTCCATTTCGCCGCACGCTTGCGCCGGTGAAAATTCCGCCGCCATGCGGGTCGCCCATTCGCCCGTGAGATCGCGCTGGAGCAAGCGATAGAACCGCTCCGCGTCCATCGTCACCAACCACGGCCAATAATTTTTACGATGGGCGACAAATGCCGCCTTGCCGCCGGCATCGCGCCGGGACTGAACCATCGCCGCCGACAGGTTCAGATGCTCGACGTGTTTCACCTCGAAGTGATACATGGGCAGGTCGTCGCAAACGACGTCCGGCGAATTTGGCGACCCACTGAATTGCTGGCCGCGCCGGGCGGTGTAACCATGGGCGCGAAATTCATCACGCCACTGGCGCTCAGCGCGCTTGCCTTTTTCACGGGAGATTTTCATTTGTCAGTCCCCCCGGATTTATTTTTCGCGTCCAATTTTTCCCGACGCTCCTTGAGCCATTCCTTGATGGTCCAGCGGATGAATGCCGCCACGAAAAAGACGTAGCCAAGCATTGCGGACGGGAAGAAGAAGTATTCGATGATGATTTCGTTGATTTTGTGCATAATGATTTTGTTAGTTGTTGGTTGGTTAATTGCCGGTGCGGCTCGCACTTAGGTCCGGAGGGCCACGCGGCAGGTTTTGGTGAGGTGGGATTCCACGTCGCTCCACTTGAACTCGACGCTCCGCCCAATTTTGTAGTAGGGCAGGATGCCGCGCTTCATCCAGTTATCCACGGTGCGGAGGGTTTTCCCCAGCCGGCGGGCGACTTCGGGTTTGTTGATGAACGGCTCCGTGACCGGAACCGACGGCATTTGTGCCGATTGATTTGTATCTAACATGGTCGTTTACAGTTGTGTTGTTATGGACTTGCTGGCGTCAGCTACACGACCGACGTGCATGTCCCTGTAAACCGCCCCGAAGTAAACTGGCAGGATGTATGAAAACGAAAAACGCCCGTATTTACGGGCGTTTTTCCTGTTATGACCGGGTCATTGTGCGGTCATTTTTGCTTCATTGCTATTCGTTCTCTCGCTCCTCAATGTCGTGAACCAGCGACTTGCGGTGGATATGTTCGGCTCGGGAATCGGCCACGGCGTCATCCACCTTGTTGAAGAATGGTGAATAGGCCCGCAGTTCCTCGGGATCCTTCCCCGTCACCCGGCGGATGATGTTCAACCGCTTCAACACGGTGGTCTTCACGCAACCACAGCGCTTCGCCACGGCCTCGGCGGCCAGCCCGTGTCCGCAGTAAAGGCGGAACACGCGCATCACCGACGGGTCTTTAATCTGCTCGTCGCCGTCCAGCTTCTCGATGAGGGCGATGATATGGGCGAAGACCGTTTCTGGTGCCGGCTCCGTCGCGTCCGGCGCGAACGGTTGAAACAGTTCACCGGGCCGAGCCTTCGGATGCAGTTTCCCCGTGGATAACAAGACCAGGTTCGTCTCCAGATCGAAAAACCCGGCTCGCGCCCCCGCCAGTAATTCCCGACTGGCGGCGTCCAGCAGCCGGTTGGTCGGCGCGAGCAGGATGAAACGCTCACGCTGACGCGCCGCCAAGTCGGCCACGACCTGCCGGAAGGCGGCCCGTTCGTTCTGGATGGTGAGAAACACCGGCAACGCATTGGCGAACTTGGCCCCGATCTGCCACGTCATCGGCGGCGGCATCCGGGTTTCCCGCAGCTCGCACTCAAACACCTTGCTGACCGCCCGGCCAAACTTGGCGATGTTCAGCGCCAGCAACGTCGCTTCCGCTGGCGTCACCGCCACGTCCTCGCAGTTCCACGGTTCGCACTGGCAAACCCCGACCAGCGCGCCGGTGGCGCGCTTGTGAATCCGATGGTCGCAACCGCAACCATGCGGGCAGGGCACGAACCCCGCCCGTTTCTCCGTGTCCCGGAGAAAATGGGCGCGGAACAGGTCGAAATGGTCCCCCGACCACTTCGCCCACTCCGCCGCCACATGGTTGCCGCCGGCCAGCACTTCAACGCTTTGCCAGAGGTTTGACATAGGTGATGTTGCCTCCCGTGCGTTGACCGTTGGTGTCTTCGGCAACAAAGCCATTGTTCATCAGCCACCGATGCACCAAGGCCGCGTCGCAAAATCGGCCGAGCTTGAGGATGTTCGGCAGCCGCACGGAAATTTTACGCGGCTTGGGATTGTCGCCGAAATAACCGTCGAAGACAGCCCGCACGAGTCGCCCGCTTTCCGGTAGCGCCGTCGTCTTGCGGACTTCCGCCGAGGCGAACACATCCACCGACTTGCGGATGACGCAGTCATGGAACTCGCCCGGCCACGCCACTTCAAATTCCCGCAGCACCAGTTTGGTCAGGCCCGGCACGTCGCCCACGTCCAGGGCATCCACGCCGTCCAGCCGGAGCGGATCCAGCGTGTAGGATTTGCGCACCGAAAAATAATCCGGCTCGCCGAACAAACGCCGCCCCAGCGTGGTGCGATACAATTCTTTTTCCCACTTCCGGTCCGCATGGATGCGCAGTTCATCGCCGAGCGGCGAATAAACCACGACATCATCCTTCGCCGGCCGGAAATGCAGGATGGAAATCTGGCCGTTGCTCACCGTCGGCACCCGCGTGTAACTGTCGCCGTGCCGGATGAGAAACCAAAACTCGCCGTCCATCGGATGCACTTCCACCCGGCAGGTGCGTTGGCCCCGGTTGCGGCTGCGAAACGCCTCTTCCATATCCGCCGTCATCAGTTCCAGTGTCGCTTTGGTCGGCGTGCTGAAGGAATCGCTCCGGTCCACCGGCTCCCGCGTCCCGTGGTAATCAAACGCGGCCAGCCGGGCAAGTTGTTGCTCGCTGAAGATCGCCATGAAACGTTCGGCATCCGTCAGCCATGCTTGCATGGCGATTTCCGCCGCCGTCGAATCGTCGCGGAAGGTGAACGCCGGCCCGTGCTCGCCGATGGCCCGTTCCAGCCGTTCCTGCCCGTCATCGTTGGCCATGCCCTCGATGGCATACGCGGCTTCGATTAGTTTTTCCGGCAGACCGTCCGGCGATAATGCCAGCCGCGCCAGTGCCTGATAATAGTCATCATCACTCAGCGTCGCCGCCGGCAATGTGATTTGCTTTTCGGCCAGCTCGGGGCTGAACCGCGAGAAAAATTGGCCGAGAAAATCACGGCCAATCTGTTTTAGGAATTGCGGTTTTGTGAACCGCTTGAATTTAACTGTGCTCATTTTATTTTTTGTTGCTGGCAAAAAATATTTCCGGCCGCTTCCTGTCGGTCTCGGCAAAAGGGCGTCGTGGAAATGTTGCCATTCCCACGACGCTTTGATTTTGCCTAGTTACAGTCCGAGTCCAGAATCCAGTAGCGCTCACCGTCGCCGGTTGCGGTTTGTTTCCCGGACAATTCCGAGATCACAAACCGAATCGGCAAAGGCCGCCACTGCGGTCCAGGACAAACAAGCGATTTCAGAATCACTTTTTGCCTTTCGTTTTGTGGGAATTGTCTTGAAGTCGTGGAAGGGCCGCTGTAAAACAGCGGCTGGTTATTCCAGAAATCCAGACAACGCCCGTTGTTGTGGTTTCTAACCGGCCGTGAGAGTCTGATCACTCTCGCGGCCATTTTCATTTCTACCTACTCCGGCAGAGATGAACGTCTGCTTCCGCTTACCCGCCATATCCATATGGTCGGCGATGGACAGAATCCTACGCACGCAACAAATAATCCAAAACCTCGGTTGTGTCAATACATGAAATAAGATGTAGAAAGAAATCTTGACACAGCTAGAAAATATGCGAAAACTTACCCATGCTTAAACATCTCCTCGAACCAAAGGATGAAGTTCTCTCTGGGCGCCTGCAAGGTGTCATTGATATTGAGCGGGTCGCCGATCCCAAGCGGAAGGCCCTCGAATCGCGGGCCAAGGATTTTCTCAATTCCACTTTCGTCTCCGGTGAGATTCGCAAACTCGTCGAGTCCATCAACCACCGATTGAACAGCGAAGACGCCGTCGCTGGTCTCTTCCTGGCCGAAGGTCACAAAGGCGTCGGCAAATCACACGGCCTCCTGATTCCCTTGCATCTGGCGAGTTCGCCGGCTGATTGTCAGGAGTGGCTGGCCGAAAATAAACTGTCGTTTTCGGTCCCGTCGGACACCCGCGTCATCGTCCGTAAATTTACCGACTTCCCGCTCGAATCATTGTGGGGTGTCATCGGCGAAGAGTTGAAGGTGAGTTTTCGTGCTGACCGCCCGCCGAACATTCTTGAATTTCGTGAGGCGCTCGCCGGCAAAAAATTGATTCTGATTCTCGATGAGTTGGAAAGCGGCATCCGTGCCATCGGCAACCCGGCTCTGCGCCAGGACAATTTGAATTTCCTCCAGATGATTTCCGAGGAGTCCGGCAAAGCCGGTTCCAACGTCGTGCTGATTGCGTCCATCTATGACGGCAATCTGGAACCCGGTCTCACGCTGAAACGCGTCCCCCGTGTTGAACTCCGTTTTCAAGATTCCACCGACCGCCGCAAAGTTCTGTTTCACCGGCTGTTCAAAAAATCACCGTCCGCTCCTTCGGCGGAAATTGATAGCATCATCAAAAGCTATCTCAACATCTGGAAAAAATTCAGTTTGCCCGTGCCGGCCGATTATCCCGACCAGCTTCGCGAGTCGTTCCCTTTCACGCCGGAATTGCTCGATGTTGCGCTCGTGCGCATCCGCCAGTCCAAGGGCGGCTTCCAAGGCACTCGCGGCGCACTCGGTTTTCTGGCCGCGCTGGTTCGCAGCCGGTGCCAGTCCACGCACCTCATCACCATGGCCGATGCCAGCATGGCGGATCCGGAAATGCGCAGTTGGCTCGCCGACCTCGACCCGTCGCAAAATCTCCTGACCTGCGCCGAGTCCAACTTGAACGAGCTTCGCAGCTATCCCTATTCCGACCAGATCGCCGCGGCGACACTGCTCGCCACGCTCGCGCCGTCGGCCCGTCAGCCCGGCATCGCCGAGGATGAACTGTCCCGCCAGATCATCATCCCGGAGTCCGATTACAACCAGTTCAGCAATTCGCTCACGAGTTTCAAAAAACTCGGCTCCTATTTCCACGAGCGCGCCGGCAGCCTCTTTTTTGACACCAAGGAAAACGCCCACTCCAAGGTCAATCTGCGTTCGCTTACGGTCTCTGATGACGAGGCTTGGGAGCGCATCATCAAATGGTGGCAGGATGAATTGCTTCGTGATCAGGTATTGGTGGTGTTTTCCGAACCTGCCGCCAGTCAGGCCGCGCTGGATTCCATTTCCCAGGCCGATGTCCGGTTTGTCGCGTCGCCCCGCCGGTTGAAGAACGAGGAGATTCACCAATTTTATTTTGGTTTGAAGCGACGCAACACGGTCGTCCTCATGGAGCCGCGCGATGAAAAGGTGGATTTGCGCCGCAACGCCGACCTGCTCAAATACGCAAAAAACTGGCTCGCCGCCGATTACCTCTCGCGTAATGCCGGGGATTCCACCAAAACCGCCGAGTTCTCCCGCATCGGCGGCGAGGACAAGCGCAACGCGGTGGACTATCTCAAAAAAATCAACTTCCAGCACATCCAGGTCGTCAAGTTTGGCCAGATCCCGGCTGAATGCGAGTTCCAGCGTGAAAACCTGCCGCCTGCCGCCACCCGCGACCAGCTTGAGACGCATTTGATTCGCACGTTGTTTCCGGCCTCCCTGTTGCAGGAACATCTGGCGGCTCGCGTGCCCGAGTTGGTGGGCAGAAAAGTCAGCCAGATCGAGGCCGACTATCGCAACACCTTGGGTTTCCCCATGCTGATGACGCACAGCTTGTTTCAAGAGGCGGTCTGTGCGCTCGTCGAGCAGGGCAATGTCATCGGCTTGAAAAGTTCCATCGGCAACTATTGCGGGGAACGCCCGCGTCTCAACGCCGATCAATTGGCCGAGGCGGTTGTTTCACTGCCGTTTGAAGTCCCCAACGCGCCCTCCACGGCCACCCAGCCGGTATTGTCCGTGTTTCCGCAGCGCCCGGCGACGGGTTCAACGGATGCCATGCCCGCGTCAGGTGCCCCCGCTCCCGCATCGGCCGCCGCGCCTTCGGTTGAAAATATCGCCACGCCTTTTCTCCGGTCGCGCCAGCAGGTGCGTCAGGAAATTGCCCGCGTGATGTCCCTGGAACAGCATGACGGCAAACCAATCGTTTCCGTTCGCATCGCCCTAACGTTTGATGCCCGCGAGTTGGAAGCCGCCACGCTGCCGTCATTCTTGCGCGGCTCGCTCACCGGCCCGGCCCGGTTCTCCGGCGAATCCGCGCTCGAATTTAACGGCGAGTTCACCAAGGCCCAGGTCGAGGCCATGGTGGAACGCCTCCCGGATTTCAATCCCGGCGCGTGCCGCGTCACGCTTGGCGTCCTGCCCAAACCTGAATAATCCCAACCATGTCCAGCCTCGCTTTCAAAGTCGAAAACCTGTTTGCCGAGGGCGAACGGCTGCCGGCCATCAAGTCATGGCTGGCGGAAACCGTCTGGACTTCGGCGCGCTACCAGCAGAACGAGCCGGAACAATATTTGCGCGACGGCGAGACCGCCGTTTGCCGGCTGGAGGAATTGATCTCCACCGGCGCGCAGGAAATTTGGGGCGAACTGGCGGCGGACACCGGCCGCTCGCCCACGATCAAATCCTGGCTCGCGCTCGACGCGCCGCTGGCGCTGGCCCAGCCCCGCGCCGCCGTCGTGTTCGATGGCCTGTCGCTGCGCGAAATGCCGTTGCTCCTGAAACTCGCCGAGGAATCCGGCTTCAAGGTCAAGACCCGCGACGTGATTGCCACCAGCCTGCCCACCGAAACCTTCGACTACGTCGAGCAGCGCGTCATCGGCTCGCGGCTCGGTCCGTCTCAGCTTGCCGGCCGCGCCGAGTTGGCGGAAAAAAACGTCAAGGCGTTCTATCTTGACCAGCCCACGTCGCGCCACACCTTCCCGGTCGGGCCGAGTCTGCTGATTTGGTCAACCTATCCCGACCGTTTGTTCTCGGATGACAGCGCTCGCAGCGAGGCGTTGTTCGCCAATTTCCACCGCAACTACGTCCCGACCATCTGGAAAAATGCGTTGCAGGATATTCCTCGCGGCCTGCCCATCGTCGTCACCAGCGACCACGGCTACATCTTTTTCGGCGCGGGCATGGAAGCCGACCGCCGCAGTGAGGCGCCCGACTTGCTCGGCCAGGCACGCAACAAGCAATTTGAGACCGGCCAGCCGCTGCCGCCGTGGAATCCCGACCTCCAAGTGTTGCCATCCACCCGCACGGCCATGTTGCGCGGTCGCCTGCGCGCCCGTCCGTCCGGCACCAGTTCCCGCAAACTCTACCAACACGGCGGTTTTTCCCTGATGGAAGTCCTCGTGCCGTGGATTGAACTCGAACCGCGATGAAACAAGTGACATGATTTGACCGCCTGCTATGAACGAAAAAAAGAAAATTGGCACCGTCGTGAGCGAAACGCTGTATGACGACGTGAAGCTGCTCGCCACGCGGGAGCGCCGGCTGATTTCCGAGATCGTCGGCCTCGCGCTGGATGAATACGTCCAGCGGGCCAAGCGCAAAAACCCGCTCCAATCAGGCCTCAGCCGGTTTCTCAAAGCCCCGGATTTCAGCCTCACCAACGAACAGTTCCGTGCGTCCATGGAACTCGACTTTCTTGACCAATGATGACCTTGCGCGACATCGTCCACGGCACCACGGTTTTGATTGACGCCAGCGTGCTGCTTTACGCCCGCAACCGTCGCTCGCCGCAGTGTCGCGAGTTGCTGACTCGTTGCGAGCAGGGCGCGGTCAATGGTGTTATCACCTTGTCCACGCTGGAGGAGTTCAGCCATCGCTGTCTGGTTCAGGAGGCTGTCGGCAACGGTCTCGCCGCCGTCAATCCCGTTCGCAAGCTCGCCGCCGATCCCAAGCTGGTTTGTCAGTTGAACGCCTACGCCGACAGCGTGCGCGACCTGCTCGATTGCAGTCTTGTCGTGGCCGAATCCCACGCCCAGGATTTTCACGTCGCGCTGGAATTGCAGAAGCAGCACGGCTTGCTCATCCACAACGCGCTCAATCTCGCCGTCGCCCGCCGGCATTCCATCAAGGACATCGCCATCGTCGGCCCCGCCTTTGACCAGGTGCCCGGCCTCATCCTTTACAAACCGGAGGAGATCGCGCCATGATCCCCGGCAACGCCATGCCCAGCTTGTCCACAATACCTGTCCAATTCTGCAAAACCGCCAAACGGCCGG
Organism: uncultured Verrucomicrobiota bacterium; assembly: GCA_903873415.1. Lineage (GTDB taxonomy): Bacteria > Verrucomicrobiota > Verrucomicrobiia > Limisphaerales > CAIQOK01 > CAIQOK01. Next base: position 16,908 of record CAIQOK010000039.1, read on the forward strand.
CTGGCAATTCTTGCCGTGGCGTCTTCTTCCGGTCTGCAACACAATCGTTAACGAATCGCGCAAAACACCTAAAAAAATCAAATTTTTGTTCTTTTGGTGACTGGTATCGGATGTGCTATACTTTTCGTGGGTATTTGCCGCTTGACAGATTTTTGCATTTCAGGCTTGTTTGCCGCGTGACAGGGTGTAGAAGAGTGTGTTCGTCACGTGAAAATGTTCGAACAAAATCACAAAAAACAGATCTAAATCGCCATGACCTCGACACTAAAAACCAAGCCGGCCACCGCTCCGGCCACCGCTCCAGCGGAAGAGGCTCAAAAGCAGGCTATCAGCCAGTTTATCAAGAACACGGATTGGGATGCATTCTGGTCACGTGTTATGAAGCGGACCTCGCCGCAAATCGATGCCTACGAAATGGCGCGCGTGAAATCGCTCCAAACAGCGCATCAGCACGTGTTCATGTAATCGGACACGATCAAAATATATTCGCCAGTGGCCGAGCTAATTGCTCGGTCACTTTTTTTTGCCCATGAAAAAAACACTCAAGATTGAAACCTTCGACCAGGCAGGTTTGCTGGCATCTGTTGTCCCATTCTTCGGTTCCACGACGCCGTTGGAAAATATTTTGCTGGGATTAAGCCAGCCGCCGTATGGCTGTAAAACCGTCGTCAAAGAACTGGAATACGTGGACAAGGATTATCAGGATGAATATGCGGCCTATTACTGCAAGGCTTTCAAATCTTACGGCGCGCGTTGTGACCGGTGGCATTTTTTTTCCTGCGACATTCCACCAGCCACCACCACGGATTTTGCTCAATACGAACCCCATTATCTCGGCTACATGGTGATTCGCCCCACGGATCTTCAACGGGTTGGCAGAACCGTTTTACGTCCCGCTCTGACGGATCATAATCGCCAGTTCTTCCATTGCACCGCAGCCTGTCATACGAACATTTTAGGACAGGAGTTCAAAGTCACCGGGATGCCCTTCATCCAGCAGGATACTCAGGTCGGGGCCTGCGCCCAGGCTTCGATTTGGATGCTCGCCCGTTACATGAGCCGAAAATTTGGCTATCGGGAATATCTTCCTTCTGAAATTAACAGTTATGCCAAGGCCAACATCGCCCTTGGTCGGCCGTTGCCCGCTGAGAACGGTCTGACTTCATTTCAGATATTGGATGCCTTGAAAGGCATTGGCATCCCAGCGTTAATCTATTCACGAGATAACTTGGGTAATTGTTCACGTCACATCGAAAAAGCATTTCCCGTAATTAAAAAAACGCCGAGAGACGAAAACGACGAAAAGGCACAGCACTATGTTCAAAACACCGTAAAACTTGCGGATATCGCTTACCGCTACATCGAAAGCGGACTGCCAGTGATTATCGGGACCGACAACCATGCCTTGGTTGGTATCGGACATACCTACGACCCAACGAAGGCGGCTACCGTGGCCATCGAACGTATCCCGGCATTTTTCGTCAACAACGACAACACCGGGCCTTACCGTGAAATGCCAATTTTTACAACTTCGGCAACGGATTATTCTTTCAATCAGGCGCGCTGTGTTATTCCCGTGCTGCCTCATGAAGTCACCCTCCGGGGTGAGGATGCCGAACTCATGGCGCGCGAATGTGTAGATGAATTGCTGGAAGCTGTAGTAATACCCGGTCCGCCTCCGGTCAAATATCGAGATCAGATTTCCATTATTAACCCAGCCTTGGCTGGCGCGTTGAATGGATTGGAATACCGCACCTTTCTTCAGGCATCGGTCGCCTTCCAGAAATCGTTACGGGAAGACATGAACGCCGACAGGCTCGACAAGCAGGTTGGGCAGGAACTTCTGCTTCTCGATTATCCAAAATATGTTTGGGTCACCGAAGTCAGTTCCACCAAACTATTGAATCATCCTGACCGTAAGGACAGAAAATGTGTTGGCCGAATTATCTGTGACTCAACCGCTCCCGCTAAAACTAGGGGAGTCATCGCTATGCATGTGGCTGATTTATTGCAATTGGTTGGTCGCAACGGCGGGACGAAACCAATCGCGACACCCCACCCAGGCTCAACCCCGTTCGGTCACAAGGTGCTTGCCCAGGCATAATTTCCCCTATGCCTCCCAAACGCGCCATTGAGGAAGATTTTCCTATCGTCGAGATTAACCGTCTCGCCGTGCCGGAGCGCAATTCGTTCAAGCCCATTTATCAGATGCATAAATGGTTTGCGCGCCGGGCTTCGTGCGTCTTCCGGGCCATCCTTCTCGGCGCGCTCAAGCCGGCCGGCACGAACATCATGGAGGAGTTTTACAAGAACCACTCCAACGACCCGGATTTGAAAGGGAAAGTCGTGCTCGATCCGTTCATGGGCGGCGGCACCACCGTCGTTGAGGCGTTGCGGCTCGGCTGCAAGGTCGTCGGCATTGACCTGAATCCCGTTGCGTGGTTCATCGTCAAAACCGAGGTCGAGCCGGTGGACTTGGACGAACTTGACGCCGCGTTTGAGCGCCTATCCAATCGCATCGTGCCGTGGTCCGGCAAACCGTTGCGTCAGACCTTGCTCGACCTCTACCAGACTGCCGCCCCGTGGACAGCGGAGGAAGTTTGCGGCCTGCCGCAGTCCGATGTTATCTACACGTTTTGGGTGAAGTCCGCCATCTGCACCAGCCCCACCTGCCGCAAACAGGTGCCGCTGTTTCCTGATTACATCGTCGCGGGCAAGAGTCCCAGCATCCGTTACTACCCCGAATGCAAATGCCCCAAGTGCAACGCCATGTTCGATTGGGAAATTGACCCGGCGGCGCTCATTGCCGATCCCCGGCTCATGTTGCACAGCCCAAGAAATTCCAATGGCAAAGGCAGTGCCCGCTGGACGTATGCCCACCCTGATGGCGGGCTTTTCGTCGCCCAAGGTGAAAGTGATGGCACCCAGGCCAAAGTGCGTTGGGGCACACTGGAACGCGGCCAGGTTTGCTGCCCGCATTGCTACGAGAAAGTGAAAGTGAGCGCCTATATGCACGACGAGAAGTCGCGCAAAAAGCGCAAGCCGCAGCGTAAGAAGGTGCCGCTGACCGTGCTGCTATGCCCGCAGACGGAGGACGTGTTTCAGTGGCGCGGCGATATTGCCGATGACGCAATGGTGACCAGCCCGGCGGGCCACACCTTTAATCCCCACAAGGCCCACGTCACCGAGAAAGGCCGTTTCGTCTGTCCCCATTGCGGCAACAACGACTCCATCATCGAATCCATCCGTTCACTGCCGCCAGACCAGCTTTTGCCGATGCACGCCTATGCCATGCACGCCTACGCGCCCGGCTGCGACATGTCGCTTGATTCGGCCAAAGCCAGCGGCGACAGCGGGGATTTATTCGAGGCCGAATCCAAACCAGAAATAGCTGAAATGGATGAGGAGGAGTCCGAAAGTGCCGATATTTCCTATACTGGTCCAGTTGTGCCGCCTACGCAAAATCTAATCTGGAAACAGAGTGGTAAATTTTATGTGCGCCACGCGCCGGTAGATCGGTCGCTGTATTCAAATGCAGAGAAGGTTTGGGAGAAAAATCGCAGCAAGTTGCCTTACCCAAAAAGTGAAGTGCCGGAAGGAGAGAAGACCAAGTCTGGGCTGCTGGCCCATCACTATCAATTTTGGCACCAACTATTCAATCCGCGGCAGTTATTGGCTTTGAGCACCCTGTTGGAGTTTATTTCCCAAGAGAAGAACATCAAGTCTCGCGACCTGTTGCTATGTGCATTTTCAAATACACTAGAGGCTAACAATCTTTTTACCCGTAATATTCCCTCGCGCCGAACGCCTGGAGGGACAGCCCCAGCGGGCATTTTTGCTAGGCACGATTACCAACCCAAAGCCACTCTTTGCGAACAGAATGTGTTCGGAACGGTTTCAGGTAACAACACATACATCAGCCGAATCCGCGCCCTTCGTCTAGGCATCAGTTATGCCCAAAATCCCTACGATGGCGACTTCGATGAAAATGGAAAACACTACAAGCGGACGGGAAATGACCCCATTCCATTCGACGGGGATGTGACCCTAATGAGCGGAGATTCAAGGGCTGAAATTGATAAAGCAGACGAAGTTAGCATAGTGATCACTGACCCACCTTATGCTGACAATGTAAACTACTCGGAATTGGCAGACTTCTTTTATGTTTGGCTTCGTCTGATCCTAAAGTCAGAGGATATACAGTTTGCTCCAGAATATTGCCCAAAGACCGCTGAAATTGTGGAGAATAAAACGCGGGGCCTTACCATGCAGGATTTCGAGGATGGCTTAACTGCCGTCATCAGAAAGTCTGGAGAAAAAATGGCGGACAATGGTTTGGTGATATTTACATTCCACCATGCGGAAGGTAGCTCTTGGGAAAGTGTTCTAAATTCTGTTTGCAACGCCAACTTGGTCATCGAAGCAATTTATCCGGTTCACAGCGAACGCGAGGCGTCATTACACCTCCAAGACAACGAAGCCATCGCCTACGATTTGATCCACGTTTGCCGGAAACGTCGTGCCGAAGATACCCGCACCAAGCGCAGTTGGGCCGGCTTGCGTCAGATAGTGCGTCAGCGGGCGCGTGAAGAAGTCGCCCGCATCGAATCCGGCCGCTACGGTGGTGAACCGTTGCCGCCGCCGGATATTCGCATGGTGCTAATCGGTAAATGTCTGGAGGTCTATTCCCGTCACTACGGCGCGGTCGTGGATTGGGATGGCGAGCCATATCCGCTGCGCTCCGCGTTGCAGGACATTCGCATGATGGTCGAGCAGATCGTCAGCAAGGAAACGCCGCTGCCCGGCGAGTTGGAGAGCGTGGATGCCATCAGTCAGGTCTGGCTGTTGACCATGTGCGACAAGCGGGAGGTGTCCGTGGACAGTATCAGCAAGTTCACCCGCGGCGTGTTCGAGGTGGGCGACCTCACGGGTCACAAGCCGCCGTTGCTGCGTAAGGGCCGCATCAAGGGCGGGCGCACCTACGAAGTGCTCACGCCATTGGAACGTCTGGATGGTTTGCGCCTGATTTTGCGCGGTGTGGATGCCAATGCGCAGCAACTCGCGCTCCTGGCTGTCGAGGACAATGCGCCCATCGCTTTCGGCCCCAAGCTCGTGGACGTGGTTCACCTCCTCGTCGGCAACGCCGAACAGGGCGAGCGTCTCGACCATCTTGTTGAACGCTTTCGCGGCCAGCGCGAACAGATTCGCGCCACGCTCCAATACCTCAAACAGCGCGATCCCGACCGCTGGACAAAGTCCGCCGACAAGTTGCTGCCGTTTTACGACGATATGTTCGCCCAAAAAATGGTCTCCAAAGAATGATTTATGCCTGGCTACCTCGTATTACCCGAAGAAGCGTGCGACTGGTCCGGTAACCAGACCGGCAAGGTCAAACTCAACCCGATGCGGTTGGGCCTCACCGACCTCGTTCGCCAGTTCGAGCAGGATCCATTTCCCTTCACGCGCAGTTCGCCGGCCATTTCCCTCATCGGCCTCGATGAATTTCTCGTCCAGATGGACCAGTTGGAAAGCGTCAACGAAAACGCCGAGTCGCCGTTTCTCCTGAAGATGCACCAGCAGTTGCGGAAGGTGTCCAATGAAGTGGGCAACATCGGCACCATCCACGTTCCCATCCGGCACGAACTATGGTTGGCGGCGGGCAATCGTCTATTTATCCGCTACGCCGGCAAGCGCATCCCGCTCTGGCGGCTGTTCGGGTCGCATCCCACCATTGAAACCTACGGAAAATTTCCGGCCTACCATTTCGGAGTGAACCTGTCATGACGCAGCCGCCAAAACCCGTTTTAATTCCCGGCGACCGCGTTCGCGTCTCCGGCCGCTACGAGCTGGGCACCGGCGAAGTCCTGCGCATGAATGAGACCGGCGGCATGTATGTCGCCGACGTGGTGTTTGAAAGCCGGGCTGGGCGCCGGTTGGAAACGCTGCCATCGCAACGGCTGGAGCGGGCGGATTCGCCGTGGCAGAAGTTGCGTGCGGGAAACTTCGACAGTCCCCGCGATTTTCTTTTCCGCCAGCTCGCTTGGCAGTTCGCGCTCGGTAACACCGGCGGCGAATTGACCAATTCGCGCACACAGCTTTTGCCGCACCAGATTTTGCTCACGCATGACGTGGTTAAAATGTCGCGCCGCCGCCTGCTCATCGCCGATGAAGTCGGCCTCGGCAAAACCGTCGAGACCGGCATGATCATCCGCGAGCTAATCGTTCGGGGCGAGGCCAAGCGCGTGCTCATCCTCTGCCCGGCGGGCCTCGTCAAAAACTGGCAGAACGAATTGCGCGACTGCTTCCGGCTCGCCTTTGAAGTCCTTGGCGTGGACTTCCAGGATTATTCGCCCGGCATTTGGGAAAACAAGAATCGCGTCATCGCCTCCATTGACTCCGTCAAACGCCCGATGCGCATGGAGCGGTTGTTGAACTCGCCGCGCTTCGATCTCGTCATCGTGGACGAGGCCCACCACGTCAGCCGCATCCGCTACGGCAAGAAACAGCAGACCACGCAAAATTACCGGCTCTTGGAGGCGTTGCAGGGCCACACCCGCGATTTGCTGTTCCTGTCTGCCACGCCGCATCAGGGCGACAACTTCCAATTTTGGTCGTTGGTCAATCTACTCGACAGCCATCTGTTCGACTCGCCGGAGTCCATGATTTCCCATCGCAGTTTGTTGAACCGGGTGATGATTCGTCGCACCAAGCGCGAGGTCGTGGATGCCAACGGCAAGGCACTGTTCATGCGCCGCCAGGTTCACACGGAATCATTCGAGCCGGCTTTGCGCGAGCAGCGATTTTACGAACAGCTCACCATCTATCTGCGCACCGGCTATGAAGCCGCCGGCGTGTTCCGCACCGGTCGCACCACCAGCGCCCAGCGCGCCATCGGTTTCGTGATGACGGCGTTTCAGAAAATGATGTCGTCTAGCCCACGGGCCATCCGGCAGGCGTTGCGCCGCCGGTTGCTGGTGTTGCTCGTTCGCGAGCAGATTGACGTGGAGAAAAAGCGCGCCACCAATTTCGCCCCCGACCTCGCCGAACGCTATGTCCGGTTGCAGGAGGAAATGCGCGTGCTCGCCCGCGAAATCCTGCTGACCGTCGAAACCGATTTTCTCGACGCCGCTGCCGACAACTACATCGCCCAGGTGCGGTTGAAGATTGCCCGCAAGCTGGCCGACATGGAGGAAAACACGGAATGGTCGCTGGAGGCCGACGAGGAAGGCGAGGAGGGCGTTTATGCCGATGCGGACATTCCCGATGAAAGCACTCATGTCCGCGAACTCATCGGCCTTGTGCCCGAGGGCACCGACCGCAAGTTTGACCGACTGTTGTCCGTCATTTCCGGCTTGCAGGGCGTGAATGAAGGTGAGCGGTTCATCATTTTCACCCAATACCGCGAGACGCTGGAATTTTTGCGCATCGAACTGGCGAAGATTTTTGGCGCGGACAAGATCGCCACCATCAAGGGCGGCCCGCTGGAGGATAAGATCGAAGCCGCCGAGCGTTTTTGGGATGACAACGGCGCGAAGTTTCTGATTTCCACGTCGGCCGGCGGCGAAGGCATCAATCTCCAGTGCGCCCGCGTGCTGTTCAATTACGACCTGCCGTGGAACCCCATGGCCGTCGAGCAGCGCATTGGCCGCATCCACCGTTTCGGCCAGAAGGAAGTCGCCCAGGTTTACAACCTCGTCGCCGAGGACACCGTCGAGGAACGCATTTACGCCTTGCTGACGGATAAACTTCAGGCCGTCGCCAACGCCATCGGCAAGGTGGACCGTGAGACCGGCGAACCGTTGGAAGATTTCCGCCTCGATATTCTCGGCTTTCTCGGCTCGAATCCCAACTACCAGCAGTTGTTCAAGCAGGCGTTGGTCGAAAAGGACTATAAGCGCACGGCCAAGCAGCTTGAGGAAATGATGGTGCAGGCGCAGCAGGCCCGGAATGCCTTGTTAGAGTTGTCGCAGGATTTGACCTATTTCAATTTGGAACACTACCGGCGCATTTCCGGCCAGTTCCATCTGCGTCAGTTGGGTGTCTGGTGTCGCGAGGCTGTCATCCGGCTCGGCGGCACGGTGTTGCCCGTCGGCGAAATGTGGCAGATTCTCACGCCGGACTGCCTGAAATCATTCCCGCAGGTGGCTCCGAAATACGATAACGTCACGTTTGACCGTGACCTGGCCATGCGGAAAAAGAAATGCGAGCTGTTCGGCGTCGGACATCCGCTGGTGGACGCCTTGCTTGGTTATCTGCAAAACGCGCCGTTCAACGGCGAGGCCACCTGCCTGCCGGCCAACGGCGTGAAGTCCGGCGTGGTGGAGGCGCGCTACCGCGTGACATGGGACCGGGCCGATCAGGGTTCGTCCTCGTTGGTCGTGCGGGTGGCGGTCAACGGCGATTGCACAGTGGACGAAAACAGCTTCGACGCCCAGCGCATCGAAACCCCGTCGCTGGTCGTCACCGGCACGCCGCAAATCCCGGATGACTTTGAGGCTCGTGCCGAGGATGCCATCCGTTTCTGGACCGCCTCCCGCCGCACCGAAATGCCCGAAGGCACCATCGTCCGCCACGAACTTCTCGGCGTCTCGGCGACGGTATGAAAAGCCAATTATCACCTGAAGCACGCAGATTGATTGGCGACCATAAGCTCGCTGCCGTTCTCGACGCCTACCTCGCCAACAGTCTGACCAAGCGAGCGAGGACGCCTGATTTAGTAAAACTTGCCGATATTCCGTCCCGATGGAAATCGCTTCTGGATAAACAAACCCCGGAAGCCGCTCGTTTTTTTGAACAACTGCTGGACATAAAAAACCGCTACACCTTTCTATCGAGGCTAATTGAGGCCAAGCTCATGAAGAGTTTGGAAGCTGCACTGGCGGGGTTGGATACCGGCAATGATCTAGTGCTGGCGTTGTGTGCCAGATCCATTTACGAGCAGATTGGCTCACTCGCGTTCATCCATGCTAAGAGCACGCAGTTTTTAACGGCGATTGAAAAGGCTCCTTCTTTTGCGGATGGGTCTGGCCACGCCCATGCTTTAGTTGAGGCATATCGCGTGCAAATGCTAGGAACACGTTTTTTTACATCGACTGAAGACCTCGCCAAGATGGGCTTAGTTAAGGCTACAAACGTCATGAACTTGATCGACGCCGCCGATGCGAAAATACCGCAGTTCCGCCGTTTCTACGACCTGCTGTGCGAGATCGTCCATCCCAATTATTTCAGCAACGCCATACTCACCAACGCCAACCTTTTGGAATGGAGCCCAGAACCGGACGAAGCGTTTCAAGCCGACATTAGGACATGGATATTTGACGCACTAGCCGGCGCGTTGGCCGCGACTGAACTATACTCGGAGGATTGGTTCTGGCGCTTTCTATACGAGATTGACCACCTCAGCCGTAAAGTCCTGGTGCATCACAAGGCATTTAACACTCTTTTCAAAGATGCTGATTTCGGGTTCGTTGGCGATGGAAAATCTGAAACTTCGGCAATTCAATTCAAATGCCGCAGTTGGCGCGAACATTTTCGGATGTGGGATCTTTATCAAAAAAATATTTCCCCCGGTGGCCTGCCGCTCCAGTTGATAAAAGAGAGTCAGGATGCGGATTTTTATTTTGACCATTATTCCAAAGATAACCAGACGGTCGTTGTGCGTATCCCGAAGTCGTTCGATTTTCCGGCCAGCACCTCCAACCGCTGGATTTACGGCCGGACGGCTTTTCGGTTTACCGCCAGCAATGATGAAAAACAGCCGCCGGAGTTTGCCATAGTTTTGGCAGAGTTGCCTCCACGAATGACCCCGGAATTTATTTTCATATTGCAGGGGGAAGAACCTTCTATTTCTAAAATTGCCCAGACCAAGCCCTTTGGATTCTATTTTTACTCTGGAGGATTTTGGCGGGCATCGGACGGCACGCCGGTCATGTTACTTCAATTCAAAATTAGTGCTTCCGGCGTTGACGGGCCAGCCATCAAGGAAATCCTCTACCTAGCCAACCCGCTTTCCAAGGGAGACATCGGGGCGCTTGATGCCGTCAGTCGCCAATCCCACATTCACCTTTTCATTCTGAATGAAGACCTTGAGCAGTTGAATTTTTTCGAGTTTCAGAACAATTTTCGGCTCAACGAAATTGTCGACCTTGCAGGCAAAGCCTGTGCTGGCATGACATGCCACGACTTTGCGAAAGCAAAAGCCGAGTTCATTGCGCAGCTAAAAACTGGCTAACTAATCTTCACCCGCAGTCGTAACCAGATTAACACACGCCCTGGACAACGCCTGTCCATCCGAAAATTATTTCCTTCGGATTTTCGTATTGTCCAGGCATCGGCGGATTCAGTTCTTTCCCGCCGGCATGAGGCCAAACCACGCCTTCGCCTCTTTCGGCCGCACCAGTTCGCGGTAATGCTGGAAAATCATTTGCGGCGAGTTGCCCGCTTCCAGTGCCACTTGCGCCACTTTTTGCGTCTCCGCCACCCGATAACTGATATACGAATGCCGCATGGCGTTGCGTTTCCATGTGAACACCGCCGTCGGATCCGTCTCCTTCAATTTTTTGTCCACCACCGCCGCCAGCTTATCAATCTGGTTGGACGTGTTGACGTAATCGCAAATGTGACCGCTGGCCTTGCGGTATGGTTTCAGCCACCGTTTTAAATTGTCCTGGATTGGCACCAGCCGCCGGCTGGCGGTCTTGGCCTTGTTCGCCTTCACTTCGATAAAACCATGATCCATCCGCACCTCGGCCCAATCCAGCCGCTGCAGTTCGGCATGGCGCAGCCCGGCAAAAGCGCCGATTGCCAAAAATGGAATCAGGCGCTCATCGGCGCTTTCCAACACCGCCGCCATTTCCTCCGGCCGGAAAATCTCAATCTCGCCGTTTTCTTCCCGTGCCTGTGCGACATCCTCAATTTCCACCGTGCCCTTCACCAGATAACCGCGAGACACCGCGAAATTGATCAGCGTGCCGATGGCCCGCCGGAAATTGTTCCGCGACCGGCCCGTAACCGGCATCGCCTTTTCACCCTCGTCGGCAAGACCTTTCAACCCGCGCAGGAAATCCCCAATCTCCGCGCTCGTCACCAGGGAAATGAGGCCGGGAAACTTTTCGGCAAACCGCCCCAGCCGCCATTTCAAATCCGAAGTGTAATACTTGCTCATCCCGTCCGCCGTCTTGGCTTCAATCATTTCGGTGACCACTTCCGGCACGAGTTTCTTGGGCAACCAGATGGGATTCTTTTTTGCGGAATACCGCGCCGCCTCCACCACCGACCTGCCCTCCAGAATCTCGTGCGCTTCGGC